>JANMKU010000377.1:0-4263 GCA_031372205.1 Gemmatimonadaceae bacterium
CGAACCCCTTCGGATAGAAATACACCGCCATCTCGACCTGGCTGTCCTTGAACTCCTCGCCGATCGCGTGCATGTGCACTTCCCAGCGAATTTGCGAGCCAGGCAGCATCAACTTGCCGGCATCCTCCGGAAAGATCTGCCCCGTCTTCCCCACCGCCCATTCCATGAACAACCCAGCATTGCTCTGGTGATCGTGGGCCGAGCTGGCGAGTCCAGTCACACCGTCTTCGGCTTGCAGCAAGTAGGCGAGCACGTGATGCACAATCTTCCGGTCGTTGGCGCGCACGGGCTTCACTTCAATCGCGCGCACCCACCGTGGTTCAGTGAGTCCGGTCTCCACCACAGGGCGAAACCACTTGTCCTGCGTCTTCGGGGCCAGCGTATACGGCTTGGATTTAATGATCAGATCAGGCGCTCCCATCTTCTCGGCCAACTGCCACCGATTGGGATCGGGAAACGTCATTGGCGCCGGCATGTCCTTCACGTCACCAAGTGGCGTACCGGTGTCCACCCAGTTGACGATGGTGGACACCTGCGCATCGCTCAAACTCTTGTCGTCCTTGAACTGCTGAATGCCAACCGTGCGATCGATGTGCCACGGCGGCATCAAGCGCTGTTCCACCTTCGCCTTGATGCGACGCGCGTACTTCTTGGCGTCGTCGTACGTGAGCAAGGACATCGGCGCGATGGAACCCGGCTGATGACACCCCTGACAATTTTGCTGCAGAATCGGCGCGACGTCCTTGGCGTACGTGACCGGTCTCGGCGCACCAAGACCAAGCGGGTTCTGCGCTGACAGTGCCGTCGCCGTGAGGGCACACGCCATCGCACCACATGCTGCGTGTCGTACTCGCCGCATTGGCGCCGTTCGCTGATTCATCACCGCAACCTCGGGCGTAAGTGACATCATGGCGTGACCGTGACTTTGATAAACGCGTTCGACCAGCAGCACTGCGAATGACCGGCACCAGCGACGGCACTGTCGTTTGCGCGCGCGCGAATCATGTACTCGCCTGCCTTGCTGAATGTGGCGGCTGTCGTGGCCGTGCCGCCCGTGGGGCTCAATCGCGTGGTCACCGGGCTGAAAACTACATCGCCCGCTCCCTGATGCTTGAACCAGGTGATCTCCACGGGTGTGCCCTTGACGCCCTGCGCGTTGGTGCCGCCCGTCTTGGCGTCGTCGGTCACCAGGAACGCGAGCGTGAGCGGTTTGCCGACTGCGGTGGTCATGGGCCCGAACGTCATGCCGAGCGGTCCTTGCGCGGCAGGTCCGTTGGCGACCACGCGGAGCACCGGTGGCGTATCGTCGGAGCTGGCTTCACCCTCAAGCGCGTCGATCTGCCACTCTTCGCGCAAGCTGCCGCTGATGGCGAACGTCTGTCCACGGTCCTTCAGCGTCCACGTCACCTTCTTCTCGCCAAAGTCGGCGGGTACAACAACAGCAAACACGCCCCAATGACGACGCGGTGCAAAGTGTGTGGGCTGTCCACGATTGAGCGCGCCAGGCGCGACAAAGTTGGAGTCGCCGATTGGCACATCCACCCGTTCGGTCGCGTTGCGATTGAAGTAGCCAAACGAGAGGCTGTAGGTGCCATCGCGATTGCGATACCACCCCTCGAACACGGGGGTTACGGATTGTCCCGTGGGGCTGGTTGGGGCGAGTGGGCGTTGCGCCGTCAGTGCGAGCGGCGCAAGGCCAAGGAACAGCGCGGGAAGGGCGGCGCGCAAAGTGGGCAAACGGTCTCCATCCGGGTGAGTGTTCGGCTGCGCTAATTACGGCGTCTCGCAGGCGATTCGCAAGTTACCTGTCCTGACCGCAGTGACGGCGTAGGCACGGGGTGGTCCTGGGAGCAACCCCCGTCTTGACACACAAACACAAATCCTTTACATAACCATTCAGTTATATAACCTAGCGGCTACTAATGATCGCAAACGACACCCTCAGCACCACGTTGTACGCCCTTGCCGACCCCACGCGACGCGCCATTCTGGCCCGGCTCACCTCGGGGTCAGCCACCGTTAAAGAACTCGCCGAGCCCTTTGATATGAGTGGTCCGGCAGTCTCCAAACACCTCCGGGTACTTGAGCGCGCTGGACTCATCGCCCGCGGACGGCAAGCGCAGTGGCGACCGCGAACCCTGGAAGCAGGGCCACTCAAGGAAGTCGCCGATTGGGCCGAGAAGTACCGACGGTTTTGGGAGGCCAGCTACACCCGCCTCGACCACTATTTGCACGCCATGCAACAGCGTGCGACGCACACCACCTCACCGGAGAGCAGCGATGACCACCACAAGTAACGACGCATCGAGCGGCGGTCCGTTGACCGTATTCTCGACCCCATCGGATCTCGAGTTCAGGGCCGTACGCCAGTTTGATGCGCCAAAGCAATTCCTGTTTGACGCGCACACGAAACCGGAACATGTGCCGCAGTGGATGACCGGCCCCGATGGATGGACGATGCCGGTGTGCGAGATCGACCTGCGCGTCGGCGGTGCGTGGCGCTTTGTGTGGCGACGCGAGAACGGATCGGATCTGGAGATGCACGGTGAGTATCGCGAAATCACGCCCTATGATCGGCTCGTGACGACCGAGAGCTGGGGTGGCCCATGGCCACCAACGGTCAACACGGTGGGGTTCGTCGAACACAACGGCAAGACGACGCTTACCATGACGATCCGCTACCCGTCACGCGAGGCGCGCGACGCGGCCACGGCCACCGGCATGACCAGTGGCATGACGATGAGCTTCAACCGATTGGCGGCCTACCTTGCCGGGCCGCACATTGAGCGCGCCTTCTGACGCCTCGCATTCGCACGACGATCTCCGCACGTTCCCCTTTCAACCATCACGTCGAGCAATCCATGGCCACACGAAGCCCAGGCGAGTTCTGTTGGATCAACATGCTCACCCCCCAACCGGATGACGCGCGCGCGTTCTTCAGTGGCGTGTTGGGCTGGACATTTTTCGAAATGCCGGGGATGGGACACGGCATCAGAGTCGGAGGTCGCGATATTGGCGGACTGTTCGATGTGAACGGCCCCAACACACCGCCGGGCACGCCCGCCTACATCGGCGTGATGATCAAAGTCGAGAACGTCGAGTCGACGTCGGCACAGATCATCGCGCTTGGCGGTACGGCCAAGCCGCCAATGGAAATCGGGCCCGCGGGGCGGATGGCGGTCTGTCACGACCCGAACGGTGCCGAGTTTGATACCTGGCAGCCGCTCGCGATGCACGGCACCGACGTTGACGCGTCACTCCATGGTGCGCCGAGCTGGTTCGAGACCATCACCACGGACGACGCGCGGGCGACGGCGTTCTACACGTCACTCTTTGGCTGGACGCCGCAGCTCACCAACATGGGCGCGTTCAGCTACACCAGCTTCATGCACCACGGCGTGCCGGTCGCCGGGATGATGCCGCGTCAGCCAGACATGGGCGACATGCCGACCGATTGGCGCGTCTACTTCTCGGTGGACGACGCCGATGCGGCAGCAGCGACGGCCGCGGCACTCGGCGGCACGATCTGCGTGCCCCCAGCGGACATCCCAAACATTGGTCGCTTCGCCGGCATCATCTCGCCACAGGGTGTGATGTTCTACGTCATCACGTATCTGCCGAGATAGTCGCAGCCTTTGGTCGCTACACGCGTGCCGTGTCGCGGCGGAACATCGCTATCGCTCCCGTACCAAAGACCACCGTCCAGCAAATCACAGCGCCGATCGCCCACGCGGTCACCACACCTGCAATCGGCGCTTTCGCGATCTGACCGACCCCGAACATCGGTGTGAAACGGGCGACATTCTGCAGCGTTTGCGGAAGCGCCTGCAGCGGAATGAATATCCCGCCGAACATGGCCATGATCGCCAGCATCGGCCCGACGAACTGCATCACGTTCTCGGACGGCAGCAGGAAGCCCATGAACAAACCGAACGCGGCGAATACCATGGAGGCGATCCATGAGGCGAGTCCGCACAACACCCATTGCGAGGCAGTGAGCTGCACGCCGTTGAGGGCGCCGAACGCGTATGTCGAACTGATCGACAGCGCCGCCAACACCATCGACACAATCACCTTCATGGCGATGTATGCCCATGGAGACAGCGGCGTGAGTCGTAGCTGCCGACTCCAGCCGAGGCTTCGGTCCAGTGCGACAGCGGCGCCGCCGGCCGTGGTCGCGACCATGGCACCGTACACCGCCATGTTGATCATCACCAGCGCGATCATGCTCGGCCCGCCTCGCGCTGCGCGACCCGCAATCCC
>JANMKU010000383.1:0-4734 GCA_031372205.1 Gemmatimonadaceae bacterium
CCGGTGAGCACGTTGAAGAGACGTTGCTCGACGCCTTCATCGTAGCGCAGATTGCAAAACGGAATGCGCTTGGCAATCGTGCCCCAGTCCCGCCCATCCTGATACCCGTGCGCAATGCGCGTTGCGCGCCATGCGGGGAGTTTGTAGCCGGTCTGCAGCATGCCGGCTGGCCGCAAGACCAGCTCGCGCAACGCCACTTCGTACTCTTGCGTCGTGACAATCTCCACGATCGCAGCCAACAACGAGTAGCCGGCGTTCGCATAGAAGAAGGCGGTGCCAGGCTTCGTACGCAGTGGCGCCGCGAACATGCGACGCACGTACTCGTCGCGCGTGGTTGGTTCGTAGTCAGTGGGAGAATAGTCGGAGTTGAACCCCGCGGTGTGCGTCAACAGCTGGTGCACGGTGATGCCGCGCTTATCTGCCGGCGCATTGGGAAAGAAGCGCGCGATCGAGTCCGTGGTGTGCAATGCGCCACGCTCTTCCAGTCGGAGAATCGCCGCCGCTGTAAACTGTTTGGTGATGGAGCCAAGGTTGTACACCGTGCTCGTGTCTGCCTTGATGCCCGCTTCGCGATTCGCCATGCCATAGCTGCGCGTGAAGACCGGCGTGCCATCGCGCACTACGAGCACGCCGCCCGTGTAGCCGAGTGCAGTCAACCGCCCCATGTACGCATCAACGCGAGCGGCGAGTTGTGCGTCGGTTGGAACGTTTGCCTGCGCAGGGGGAACGCGTGCGCGCGCCGAACGAACGTAGAGCAGATCGTAGCTGGTCGTCCACGTCTTCCCGCTGTCCGACGACGTCTGTGCGAACTGTCGCACCGTGTCCTTGCTCACATGAAACAACGTGAGCTTCGTTGGCACACGCCCGAGTTGTCCGCCCGCCGCCGGCGTTGTACCGGTCAGCACCATGTTGCCGCCGATCAGCGAACCGACGTAATCGTGCTGTCCACCAACATTGTCCACCCACGTCTGACGCCACATGCCGGTGGAGCGGTCGAAGAGGTTGAAACTTTGTCCCGTCGATCCGCCGAGTCCCACCCAATGCTCCATCACCACACACCCATTCTCTTCGAGCGTGATGGTGTTGCGTGACGCGGGGCCAGTCCCGGTGCCAACCGGACGAACGTCCCAGTCGCCAATCCAGAAGTCAAATTCCCGGTAGCGCGCGTCGTGCCGACACGGTTGGACGATGGCGTCGAGCGTATCAATGACGAGCCGCCACTGCGGATGCGTCTTGAGGGACGCAAAGTGCACGTTCGCTTCCAGCGTCGACGGCAGCGCGAAGTAGCCCGCCCCAACGGCTCGGCGCAACTCGCTCATCGCCGCGTCGAGCTTCTTCTGCTCAGCCAGCGACTCAGCGAGCCGGAAGGCCGCCTGCGGCGCTGGAAACCCCAGTTGCTCGCCCGCGCGCAGCTGCTGCTCCCCTTCGGCGGCACGGCCAAGTTCCGTAAGCGTCACCCCGATCCGAAAGCGTGACAGCGCATGCTGCGGGTACCGAGCGGCGAGGTCGGTATACACCGCATTCGCGTCTTTCCAGTTGCTCTGGGCAAACGCTGCGGCGGCGCGCTGCAGATCGGCCGGCGGCGGCTGGCTGGGCGGGGCAGCAACTGACTGGGCCACCGCGCGCGCAGCGACGCTGAGGACCAGGATGAGCGGGCGCGCAAACGACAGATACTGTGACAGACGACGCATCGCGGTGGGCCTCCCCTGTTGGACTTCAAAACACACCGCTCCCGCGGCGTCGCGTTTCTACGCGTTCGTTCGACGCGCACCCTTCTCTTCGACCCCTGTTTGTGGCGATTGGTTTGCGCGCATACGACAACGGCCCCGCGTGCGAATACACGCCGGGCCGGTCTCACCTACGTGTGCTCTAGTTCCCCGGTTCGAACAACACCCGACCAGCACGCTGCGCTTCGCTCCGGCATGCGCTCGCCAAACCGGTTCCTCAGGCGTGCGTTGCACACCAGGGCCGTCGTCGCGTTCTTTCTGGATCCGTGACCATCAGTTTGTGCATGCGGTTCTCCAGAGAGACACGACGGAAGTCAGATCGCGCGCGCTCGATCGACCGGAACAGCACGACCGTCACAAATTAGCGACAGAGGGCGAACGGCACAGAGTGTGAACGTCAGCAATCGGTTTAGAAGCGCTGCAGATCCTTGGCTGACACGACCTTCCCGCTGAACGTCGAGCGCACCTCGCTCAGCAACCTTTCGTCCGTCGCTCCGAAGTACAGCTGGTGATACAGCACCAGCAAACCCGGCTTTGCGACGGTGGCGATCGCACCCAGTTGCATGGCCGAGGTGTGGGCTTGCGCGTGGTACGGCTGTCGACGCGCGGGGATGGTGCGAAACCCGGAGTCGGAGTAGACCTCGTGAATGAGCACGTCGCATCCATTGCATTCTCGCGCAATGGCCGGATTGGCCCGTGCGTCACCACTGATAACGATGGTGCGGTCTGGCGTGGTGATGCGATAGCCGAATGCATGTTTCCATGCACTGTGTGGCACGCCGAAGGCGCGCACGCTGATCCGCTCGTCTTCGTACACCGTGCCTTCGGCCACTTCATGGACGACGGCCTTCCAGCCGTTGGCCGACGGACCACCAGCGCTCGCGATCCGTTCGCGAATGTCTTCGTCATTGCCATCGAGAATGCCATGCACCAGCCGCTTGGTGCCCGGCGGTCCGTAGATATGCAGCGGTGCATCGCGACCCTGAATCCACGGCGTGAAGATCACGTCGTTGAGTCCCATCGTGTGATCGGAGTGCAGATGCGTGAGAAACACCCGACCCAATTGCTGCGCGCGCAGCCCCGGCACGCCGTCGCGCGATGCAGCGGCCGCGCGGCGGACCACGCCGGTTCCGGCGTCAAACAAGTACGCGACACTGTCTACGACAATCGCCACCGCTGGCCCGGAGCGGTCCGGATCAGGAATCGGCGTGCCTGATCCGAGCATCACGATTGTCGTGCGCGACGTCTGCGCCGACCGTCTGGTAGGGCGCCCCTCACGCAATGGCGCGACGACGGACACCGAGCGGTGGCTTACGGCGATAACTGTCGCCGCCGTGACGATCCGCGCAACAAGCGACAGTGTCATTGAGCGGCGAGTCGCTGTTTGAGGAAGCGGCCAGTATGCGACTCTTTCGTTGCGGCGATGATCTCTGGCGTTCCGGTGGCCAGCACACGCCCGCCGCCATGCCCACCCTCAGGGCCAAGATCGACCACATAGTCTGCCGATTTGATCACATCGAGATGGTGTTCGATGAGGATGACCGTGTGTCCCGCATCCACGAGCCGCGTCAATGCGTCAAGCAATCGCTCAACATCGGCGAGGTGTAACCCAGTGGTGGGTTCGTCCAGAATGTATACCGTATGCTTGGTGCGTTGCAGTTTGCTCAGCTCGGTCGCAATCTTGATCCGCTGTGCTTCACCACCCGACAACGTTGTCGCCGACTGGCCAAGTGTGATGTAGCCCAGCCCGAGTGTACTCAGCACGTCCACGCGTCGGGCGATCGTCGGCTCCGACCGGAAGAACGACACCGCGTCCTCAACCGACATGTTCAGGATGTCATCGATCGTCTTTCCCCGCACCGTCACGTCGAGTGTCTCCGCGTTAAAGCGTGCACCCTTGCAGCTGCCACACGTGACTTCCACGTCGGGCATGAAGTACATCTGTGTGGTGATCACCCCTTCACCCTGACACTCTTCGCAACGGCCGCCCTTCACGTTGAACGAAAATCGTCCCGGCTTGTATTCACGTTCCACCGAGAGCGGTGCCGCCGTAAAGAGTTCGCGAATGGCATCGTAGAAGCCCACGTACGTTGCCGGATTGGATCGCGAGTTACGTCCGATAGGCGACTGATCGATGCTCACGACATTGTGCACATGCTCCATACCGTCAATGCCATCATGGGCACCAGGCAATGTGCGCGTGTCTTCCAACCGCTTCCACAGCGCCTTGAAGAGGATGTCGTTCACCAATGTGCTCTTGCCCGAACCCGAAGCGCCGGTGATGGCCACCAACGTGCCGAGCGGAATCGACACGGTGACATTGCGCAGATTGTTTTCACGCGCACCGCGGATGGTAAGCACAGGCCCGCTGCCCACACGACGCTGCGTGGGCTTGGCAATGTGCCGCTTCCCAGACAGAAACTGCCCGGTCGGCGACGCTTTGCACTTGAGCACATCCGCCAGCGTACCCTGTACCACCACCAGGCCACCATGCACGCCGGGGCCGGGTCCCATTTCCACCACGTGGTCCGCGGCGCGGATCGTATCCTCGTCGTGCTCCACGACCAGAACGGTGTTGCCAATGTCACGCAAGCGTTCCAGCGTCGCGATCATCTTCACATTGTCTTTCGGATGCAGCCCGATACTCGGCTCGTCGAGCACGTACAACATGCCCATAAGCCCGGATCCGATTTGGGTAGACAAGCGGATGCGCTGCGATTCGCCGCCAGACAGCGTCCCCGAACGTCGGTTGAAACTCAAGTAGTCGAGTCCGATGCCGAGCAAGAGCGACAGACGCCCGCGGATCTCGTCGAGCACTTGCTTACCTGCACCCGCACCACGTCCGCCTGGCGTGACCGTACCAAGGAATGCATGCAGCATGTCGAAGTTGAGCGCACCAACGTCATGCACGGACTTGCCGCCCACCGTGAATAGCAGCCGCGTCGCTTTGAGACGGGAACCGTGACAATCGGGACAGGTGCGTTCGACCATGACTTTGTCCAACCAC
>JANMKU010000437.1:0-16061 GCA_031372205.1 Gemmatimonadaceae bacterium
GGAAGAGAACGCAGGATACGCGCCGTTTTCTATCGCTGTGGCGATTGCGTCGTTGCTCTGCGCCGCCGACCTCGCAGAACGCGCCGGCGAAACCATATTCGCGGCGTACTTGCGCGACACGGCGGACGCATGGAACGCCAGCATTGAGTATTGGACGTACGTCACAGACACCGAGCTTGCCCGTCAGGTTGGCGTGGACGGCTACTACGTTCGCATCGGCAGCGCGAACTCCGCCGACGCACCGACCCGCGCGCATGTCCCAGTGAAGAATCGAGCGGGTGCGCAGTCAACGATCGATGCGTCTGCGCTGGTGAGCGTGGATGCGTTGGCTCTTGTCCGTTTCGGATTGCGTGCCGCATCGGACGTGCGTGTGCGCTACACCGTGCGCGTGATTGACGCGCTATTGCAAACGCACACGGACACGGGGCCAACGTGGACGCGCTACAACGAGGATGGATACGGAGAGCACGAAGACGGCCGTCCATTTGACGGCACGGGCATTGGACGTGGATGGCCGTTGCTGGCGGGAGAACGGGCGCACTATGAGATCGCGGCCGGCAACATCGATGCCGCGACGCATCTCGCGGCTGTCATGCGCGCGCAAGCCAGCAGTGGCGCGCTGCTCCCCGAGCAAGTGTGGAATGCACCGGACATTGCCGACCGCGGCCTCTACAATGGCGAGGCGACGGGTTCCGCCATGCCGCTCGTCTGGGCACACGCGGAGTACGTCAAGTTGCTGCGTTCGTTACGCGATGCGCGAGTGTACGATTGCCCACCGCAAACACAGGCGCGCTATCTGGAGCAATCCAACACGCCGCGTGTGTGCGCGTGGCGCGTTACGCATCAGGTGCGCGCAATCGCGATGGGGCGGGTGCTCCGGGTGGACGCCGCCGAACCCGTCATGGTGCATTGGTCGACCGATGGCTGGACCACGGTGGTCGACACGCATTCCACTCATGTGACGACGGGCGTGCACACGGCAGAACTCCCGACCGAGTCCCTCCTCGCGGGCACCATGGTGCAGCTCACGCTGTTCTATCCGGAGCGCGCCGTCTGGCTGGGCCAAGACTTTTCCTGCGAGGTGGTGTAGGTCCGGTGCCGCCGTGGTGTACGGGATGTGTGCGCGAGCCTTCGTCTCACCCCACCAGTGGCCGCCGACCGTAAGCACCGACCAACATCGGGAGTCCAATCGTCGGCTTGAGCTCCACGAACTCCGCAATCAGCCGGTCCCGCAGCGTCTCCACACGCCACTCGGCCAACGGCACTGCGCCGATTTTGGAACCAAGTGGTGCAAGATTCTCCACCGTGGTGGCAATCCAGTCAGCAACAATTGACACGTCGCCATCGAGTATTCTGGACGCGCCCTCGGCCGCGATGTCAACAAGCCCTGCCTCGCGCAGCAGCGCAGGAAGGTGGATCCCCATCTGGGTATCGAACCCGGCAGCGTCCGCCGTGCGCCGAATGCGATCCATCGTGGCATCCAGTTGCGGCGCGTGCGGCAGGCATCGATACACGTGCATGTCGAACTCACAGAAGGCCGCCACGCCACCGGGCACAAGATGCTGCACAATCTGTGTAAACGTGCGGGTGCGGTCTGGGAGGTAGAGTACAATAAATCGTCCAATGATCGCATCGAAGCGCTGCGGTCGTGCGAACGCCGTGAGGCTGCCCACTTCGAACGTGACATTGGTGACGCCGAGCGTTCGTGCTCGCTCCGTTGCTCTGGCGACCGATTCGGGCGACTGATCCACGCCGAGTACATGACCCGTCGGGCCAACGATGCGTGCGGCGAGCAGCGTCGTATCCCCGGCACCGGGACCGCAATCGAGAACGCGCATGCCTGGTGCGACACCGGCCGCACGGAACGCCCGTTCGGTAAGTGCATCGTAGAGCGTGGCCTGCACCATCAACCGATGATGTTCCTTCTCTGAGAATCCGAGCAGGTACTCGGGATCGACGGGCGTGGTCACGAGAGTAAGCCTATTGGCAGGGGATACGGTCGCTAGCTCACGTTGGCAAGGACGGGCAACTGCCTGATCCGTTCCTGCCACTCGCGCGGACCGGTTTCATGTACGTTCGCGCCCGTGGCATCAACCGCCACCGTGACAGGCATGTCGTGTACATCAAACTCGTAGATTGCTTCCATCCCCAAGTCGGCAAAGGCCACCACGCGCGCCGACCGAATGGCCTTGGAGACGAGATATGCCGCGCCACCGACCGCCATCAGGTATGCGGCTTGATGTTTGCGAATCGCTTCGAGGCCCGTTGGTCCGCGCTCGGCTTTACCGACCATCGCAATGAGTCCGGTCTTCGCCAACATCATCTCGGTGAACTTGTCCATGCGCGTCGCGGTGGTCGGTCCTGCGGGACCCACGGCTTCATCGCGCACGGGGTCTACGGGTCCCACGTAGTAAATGACGCGATTGGTGAAATCGACACCCGGCGGTAGCGCTTCACCTTTCGCAAACAGGTCGGCGATACGCTTGTGCGCCGCGTCGCGGCCCGTGAGCAACTTGCCGTTGAGCAACAGGCGATCACCGGCTGTCCACGTGCGTACGATTTCTGGTGTGAGCGTGTTGAGATCCACATGCTTGGCGTTGACGTCAGGTTGCCACGTCACACTCGGCCAATCCGCCAGACTGGGCACAGGCAGCGATGCCGCACCCGATCCATCGAGGGTGAAATGCGCGTGTCGCGTGGCCGCGCAGTTGGGAATCATGGCGATCGGCTTGGACGCGGCGTGCGTCGGGAAGTCGAAGATCTTCACGTCGAGCACGGTGGTCAGTCCGCCGAGTCCCTGCGCACCAACACCGAGCGCATTCACCTTGTCGTGCAACTCGATGCGCAGTGCTTCGATCTTGTTCGCCGGGCCGCGCGCTTTCAGCTGCGTCATGTCGATGTGTTCCATCAGCGACTCTTTCGCCATCAGCATCGCTTTTTCGGCCGTGCCGCCAATGCCGATGCCGAGCATGCCAGGCGGGCACCAGCCGGCGCCCATGAGCGGCACCGTCTTGAGCACCCAGTCGACAATGCTGTCACTCGGATTGAGCATGGCGAACTTGGACTTGTTTTCTGAACCGCCGCCCTTGGCCGCGAGTTTCACTTCGACTGTATTGCCCGGCACCAGTTCGTAGTGCACCACCGCGGGCGTATTGTCGCGCGTATTAGTGCGCGCGAACGCCGGATCAGCGACGATCGAGGCACGGAGCACGTTGTCCGGCTGCAGATAGGCACGTCGCACGCCCTCGTTCACCATCTCCTGCACGGACATGGTCGCGTTCCAGCGCACGTCCATGCCGACTTTGAGAAACACGACGACGATTCCGGTATCCTGACAGATCGGGCGATGCCCTTCCGCGCACATGCGCGAGTTGGTCAGAATCTGCGCAATCGCATCCTTGGCGGCCGGCCCTTGTTCGCGTTCGTACGCATCCGCCAGCGCGTGGATGTAGTCGAGCGGATGATAGTACGAGATGTGCTGCAGCGCGTCGGCGATCGACTGGATGAAGTCGTCTTGAGCGATAGTCGTCATAGTAGAGAAAGTAGCGCGGCTCCCGCCGGTCGGGAACGGTCGCGTGGGGTGACGGTCCGTTTCGCATCGCGTACTGACTCGTCCTTCCATGACCATGATGACCCGACTGCACACCGGCTGATGAACTCAATCCGACTGGACGGACACCAGGCTCACCCCGATGGAGTGTCGGAGTGGAGGGACGTAGGGCGGGCTCGGGACGTTAGACCGATGCACGCCAAGTTCTTCGACATCGTCAGGACCATGCGTTCGTTCGGGGCACGCGGACTGCTAACCCACATCGTGCGGCGGGCGCTGACGATTGCACCGGGTGGCGAGGCGTTCAGGCTGTTGTTGGTGGTGCTCACTGAGCCAAGACCATCGCCGGAAGCCGCAGCAGCGGCGACCCACCACATCTTTCGGTTTGCGGTGCTCGATGATCTTATACGGCTCGCTGAGGCCCGGAACGCGAATATTTTCGAACGAGACGTCGCGTCACTGCGAAACGGGAATCGCTGCCTCCTCCAGCTGGATGGAGACAAGCTGGTTGGGTACACCTGGATCAGCAGCTCCGCGCTCATTGACCTGAACTGGGGATTTCATGTCAATCTGCCCGATGACATGATCTACAATTACAACGGATACACTGCGCCAGAGTATCGCGGCACTGCCTATCAGTCGTTGCGTCACTTGAAAGTGCTCGAGCATATCCGTGCCGAAGGCAAGATCCGCCTCTTGGGCTACGTGGATCATCTCAACTACAAGTCGCTGAGTGGAGTTGCCAAAAGCGGGTATGAGCGCGTGGGTGTCCTGCGGGGAGTCCGGCGCAAAGGGAAGATTCGCTTTTCGCTGACGGTCAACGAAGGTGATTGGGCCACTGTCACTCGCGTTGGCCCGCTGCAGCGCTGACATACCCGAGTTGGTTGGCTATCGTGATTGGCGATCTGCCTTGGTTTAACTGGCAGGCAATATCCGCGGTGAGCGCTGGGCGTTTCGTTTGGATAGCGTGCCCAACGCCATCATCGAGCCACAGCAGCGTGCCGTTTTGCAGTGATGCACGGACGGAGTCCGCCGTCTCGGCGCGCGCTGTGCGATCGCCGCGCGACCACGCCAGCAAGACAGGTGCCTGCACCTTGCGCAGCTGCTCTAGCCAGGCGGGCCCATAGCTATCGGTTGTCGTCAGGGCTTGCAGCGCCGCGCTGCGGGGGAAGAGCGATTTGTAGATCCAGGCTCGTGCGAGCCAGGTCGCCGATTGCTTGAGCATCCCCGGTTCTAGTAGACGACCGTAGGCGCCCGCGTAGTGCAGCGAGCCGGGATATCCCGAAGGCGCAAAGAGACCCAGCTGCGCGACCCGTTCGGGGTGCTGCGCAGCCAGCCAGACCGCGAGTGCACCGCCCATAGAGCTGCCGATAACTGTAACCCGCTCCAGGTTGAGCGTGTCGAACAACGCAATGAGTCGCTGCGTCTGCAACGGCAGCCCAAAATCATCTGTCTCAAATTGCGAAGCGCCGAACCCGGGTATGTCGACTCGCAACCGCCGGCCCGAACAACTGTCAAGATGCGACCACACGGCATCCCAGTCGTTCAAGTTCTGATTGAAGCCATGCAGGAGCACAATCGTGTGCGTGCCTTCCCCCGACATCTGATAGCGGATCACGCCGCCATCAATGGCCGCGATCCTCCCACCTGCAACCGCAGCCGGTAACGCGCGGCGCGGCATCGCGTATGCCAGCAGCAATAGCGGCACGAACAGACAGAGACACAATCCAGCGATCCATACGCCCATCGTGTTGCACCGGTTCACCGCGATTCGTGCGGAGCAGGGCGGGAAAGGAAAATGGTGCTGTATCGAGCCAGCCGGTTCTTGGCGAACGGGACGTACGGCTCGTTGCCGTAGTAGTACCGCCACCATCGCGTGGGAATGTGCTGACGGGAGTATTCATAGATGGCCTTCACCTTGTAGTCGAGCGGTATCAGCTGGTGCGTCGCGGCAAGATCGACTCGCATGTCGAGCTCCATGCCGTCGATAAACAGCACCGAGTCTGGTCGCAGCAGTCTTGCAATCGCGGCGAAGGCTTTCCGTGCGAGCGGTGGCGGCATATGAAACAGGACATTTTGTGCGAACACGATGTCCGCAGGCGCAAATTGATCCGCAAGCCGAGGTGACAGCAAATCTGCCTGCTCAAAACTCACCATGGCGCGGATCTCCGGTTTCACCACATACCGGTCGCCCACTCGGTCAAACGTGCGCTCCAGGAACGCGTCCGGCACCGTCGTACTTTGATGGATCTCTTGCCGGGAATAGCTCGCGTCGTGGGCGCGCTCGACGGTGTGCGCGTGCAGATCGGAGGCGCGAATGTGCAGCGACAATTCGGGACGACGGAATTTCAGCTCCGAGGCAATCGTGTACGCCTCTGCGCCGATTGAACCAGCGAACAGCAGAATGGATGGCGACGCGATCCCGCGTCTCTCAAAGTGCGCAAGTACTGGCCCGACCAAGGCCTCGAGTTGCAGTGGAGAGCGGTAAAAACTCGTATAGATGTGCGAATCGCTGCGGTCGGCCCGATTGAGCAATGCGCGCTGCCGCGCCCGCCCGTAGGGTATCAGTGCCATGCCGAGCAGCAGGTCGTTCTTCACGAATCGGTACGCGGCGCGCGCCATTCGGTATGGAAGAGCCGGTTGGGTCATCGGGTGGGCTCAGTTAGAACACAGAGCGCTTGGCCGACGGCAATCAACGTTCCCTGATCATCAATAATCCGCACCTCGCACCGCTGCATCATGTTGTTTTCGGTCGTCGCTTCGCCTGTGCAGTGCAAGGCGGTGCCCGGTGTGGCGCTGCTCAACACCTTCCACGAGAGTTCGCGAATTTCACCGCGATCAGCCAGCCATTGTTCCAGCATTCGCGCAAGAAAATTTCCCAGCAAGGCGCGCTGCACGACGACGTCAGTGTGGCCCTCGGCCACGGCGGCTTCCTTGCTGTAGTGAATGCGGTGACGATTCCAGGTCACCGCGCTGAACATGAACAGCTGTGCCGCGGTGGGCACCACCGTTAAAACCGGAATGACCAACGGCAGTGTTCGCGAACGGGCCAGATCCATGGTCACTCCCGCTTGATGAACGTGGCAATCTCGTTCGCAACGAGTATGCCGTCGGCATCAATGAAGCGCGTCTCCACGACCACCAGAAACAGAACGCCACTCTTGCCCTGCTTCGGGATAACGTCCTTCAGCGATGTTTCAATCGTGAGTGTTTCGCTGGCGCGTGCGCGTCTGTGGATGACGAATTCGCTGCTGCCGCCGACCGTGCGTGTTGCGGGAATGGGAACGTCCAACTCGCGCGGCGAACCGTCGTCCGGAAGCTGTTCGATTGGCACCGCCTCGTAGGCCAGCGCCTGGTAAAACAGCGGTGGCGCTTCGATCATATCGCCCTGCGGTGAGCGGCTCGCGCCAATGGCCTGCACAAAGCGGACAATTTCGCTTTCGCTGACCACGTGGCTGCGGACACGCTTGACGCCGATCAAGGCGCGTACGTCGTCCGGAACAGGGATGCGATTCATCTGCGCGTTCAGAAGTCTCGATACCGCTGTGCGAACCACAAGAGCCGGCGAAACTTGGGTTCGTGCTCTCGCAGCGACAGGTATGCACGGTGAACGATCGCGCCCCGCGCGGACGGGCTCGGCAGGCATGCATCTCGAAATGTGGTCTCGCGAGGGTCCCAGCGCGTCTTGGACACGTCTCGTCCTGGCGAAAGGTTGACCAACTTCACGTTGCTGGCGAACGACCACTTGATCGTTTCCGCGAGCACGGTGGTCATGACGCTGTACTGTTTCCACTGCGGCGAATAGCCAGAGAAGTACAAGTAGAGCTGATCTCCCAGCAGAAACGAAAGACGTGTCGCCACGACGTCTCCGCCGATCACCAGTTGAAAGACTCTCGCCTGATTTCGCTTGGACGCCTCCAGAAAGCACGAGTGAATAAACGCCCGTGCTAACGCGTGCTCAAACACATTCTCGTGCATGACCGTGTCTTTTAAGTCCGCGCGGGCTGCATGAAGCGCAAAAAAACATTCGAGCGCGGCGGGTATGTCCTCTGGCCGGCTCACGACCCTGAATTCGAACGCGTGCCCATCGCGTTTGAGCGAGTTGTAACACTTTCGCAGCGACTCCTTCAGGTTGCGGCCGCGACTGGAGCGAAAAGATTCCCAATCACCCGACAGCTCCAGCCAAAAATCTGGTTTGTCGTGCAACCATCGTGCGCCCTTCCAGCGCTCAACCAGTTGCGTCTCGCTCGGCTGCAGACCACCGAACAACAGCATGTCCCAATCCGAAGCGTTGGTTCGAACGTAGTCGAGCAGCGCTGAAATGACGTTCGACCGATCATCAGGCGCACAAATAGGGCCACTGAGTTCGGTGATGTTGGGGTCGGCTCCAATCATGCGCAACGTGCGCGAGCGTAGCCAACCGACGCCTGGTCGTTCAGTCAGCACCATCGGCACGACGCCGCGCAGAGCGCCGGTGTGATCCCGGCACGCCATGAGCCAGAGTTCGTCCTTGATCATCAATCGGTGCTGCATGAGGTGATGCACCCACCGCTCGGTCCACCATGGCTGCGCGAATGGTAGCCGTACGTCGCATCGCGCTTCGAGTCGCTCCCATTCAGGACGCAAATGCTCGAGCGACGCCTCGCGAGTCACCCTTAGCGCAGACACCGTCTACTCATGTTCCGCGCACCGATCATGGCCTTCCCGCTCACGCGCGTCGGACGGCAGTCAACGCGTGTGCCGTCGGCCGTACGAGTTCGATGCCCACCTGGGCTGTTTCATTCGATGTGCAGGCTGAGCACGAGTCCATTCTTTACCCGGCACCAAGGTGACCCCAAACGCGGTAAGTGGACGACGCGCCGGACCGACGTTCGTCACACGGCGCTGCCCCAACACCGCCGCGCTGCTTCTGCTACTCGCCTCGGCGTTTCGTCCGGGGTAATTGTACCCGACGGCATTCGGATTTACCACACGACCACGATGCCCTTCATCGCGCGTACGTACGATGGGATCGCCACGCGCCATATTGGCAGTGGCCTGGCTCAGCCGCGCTCAGAGCGCTCGTGACCTGTGCGCGCTTTCGTCGTCGACACCAAAGACAATCGCTGACAGGTCGGGCGCCACGCGGAATGTGCGCGCGAGACGATCCCACCAGCTGAACAGGGAGCTGAAGTTCGCATTCTGCTCGGCACGGACGACCGAGTGATGCACCTTGTGCAAGTGCGGCGTCACGATCACCGCTCGAAGTCCGCGATCGAGCCACCCTGGAAGGGCAACGTTCGCATGGTGAAACTGCACGACCGCGAAGAGCAGCACCTCATACAGCGCTAACTGTCCCAGCTGGCATCCGATCAACGCGAGGACCGGGACGCGGGCCAGCGACGACAGCGTGATCTCGCCCACGTGAAACCGATTCGCCGTCGTTACGTCCATGTGCCGATCCGCGTGGTGGAGCTTGTGAAAGTGCCACAGAAACCGCACAGTGTGGTTGACGCGATGCCACGCGTACGTCCAGCAATCGAGCAGCAGCACGGCAAGCACCCATTGGCTCCACACCGGCCAGGCACGCCACTGGAGCAATCCGACGCCATGCGCGTCCGCCCAGAGCATGGTCTTCACCCACAGCGCGAGGAAGACAAAGCGAATCAGCACCCCATTGATCACGCCAAAGCCGATGTTCATCGCGCCGTGCATCAGTCGCGAAGGCCCGCTGTGCTGACGGGTGCAATAGAACGCGAAAAAGGGGTGCGCAGTCTCCCAGAGCAGCAGCGCAATCAGCACTGCGACCGAAGCCGGCGCCCGCAGCGCGACCAGTTGCTCGGCGACGTTCACGCCACCGGCGGCGTACCATGCGCTGTGATCGCGTAACTGACGCGCGACAACGCAATCGTCCCAAGGACCATGAACACGGCGGCCACCCCGAAGCTTGCTACCGGCGAAACCGCCGTCCAGAGCAGTCCCACCATACTGCTCGACACGAGCTTGGCCGTTCCGTTTACCGTGCCGAGCGCGCCATAGCTGATGGCGAGCGTGCCTGGCTCGACGAGTTGCGCCGTGACCGTGGACTCGAGCGCGTCCTGCACGGCGACGTAGAGCCCCGCCAGGAGAAAGATGCCGACCAGCGGGGCGACTCCCTCGACGTGATGCCGGAACGCCAACGCCGTGAGTGTCGCGGTGAGCGCGCCAACCACGTATCCCGCCATGAGCACGCGCGTGTGGCCGATGCGATCCGCAAGAGCGCCAATCGGAAGCGACAGCACAACCTGCACCGCATTGCGACCCACATACAGCAGCCCCGCGACCTGCGCCGCTCGCACGACACCCATCGATCCCGTCAACAGTTGCGTGGCTGCCAGGATGAGCAGACTGTGTGAAAAGTCACCCACGCCAAAGAGGCCGACTGCTCCCAGATAGCGGGTGAATCGTGCTGGCAGGTTGCGCAGAGAACTGAGCAATCGCAACGACGGATTGCGCGAATGGCCAGGGTCTCGCACGAAGACCAGAAATGAGAGCACGGCCAACACGCCCGGAATGACGGACAACCAGAGCACGAATCGAAATGGACCCGACGCATCGGCCCACGGCCGCACTTGCGCCCACCCGAGCAACGCGACGCCAAGCAGCGGACCAGCGACGGCCCCGATACTGTCCATCGCCCGATGAAAACCGAACGCACGCCCTCGCGTTTCGGGATGCACGGCCTGAATGACGATGGCATCGCGCAGGGGCCCGCGAAGCCCCTTGCCGAACCACGACACGACGCGCCCCGCCAGCACCATCGGCCATCCAAGGGCCAGCGCGATGAGCACTTGTCCGACTGGCGTCAGTGCGTAGCCAAGCATCACCAATTGCTTGCGATGTCCCAGGCGATCGGCGATGTACCCCGAGACCATTTTCGTGAAGCTGGCGACTGTGTCGGCGACTCCTTCAATGACGCCGAGTGCGGCGGCGGGAATGCCAAGCACGGCAAGGAAGCCGGGGAGCAGCACCGTTGTCGTTTCGTAGCAGAAATCGCCCAGTGCCGAGGTGAGTCCAACCCCCGCGACGGTGCGATTGAGCCACCCGGACGCGGGTTGATGCGCACTCGGCGTTGTCACGATGTCACCACGGTTGGCGCCACGTGAGGTGCACAGCAATCCTCGCCATCCTGCATGGACGGACACGGCACCGAACCGTACGAGCAGAACACGCAGCAGTGGCCTGCCCCTGGACGCAGCATGGTGTGGCAATTCGCGCATTCGTGGAAGAACGCGCACGCGTCGACTGGCATGACAAGCAACTCGGCATATCCGCACGCGGGACAGCGGAGAGTGGAGTGGAGGGTAGCGGTCATGGATCGAAGGTAGCACAGGGCACGCAACGATCGCAGATTGGGCTATGACCAATCGCTTGCTACGACTCATGGCCTTGGGGCCTGGATGGTGCATCGCCAGCCTCGCGGCGCCGTCACGCGCGGCGCATGGGCAGCGCCCGCCCGCATGGGAGGCGTATGCGGTGCGCTACGCCACGTTGCCGAACTTTCGCGTCTCGGGACTCATCGCCGGCGCAGACACGGCGCGTCGCCTGAACATCGCCATGACCGTCTGGCTGCTACGAGGTCCCGACGGCCGCAATGTACTGGTCGATGCGGGCTTCAAACGCGCCGATCTCGTGGCGCGATGGAAGCCGATCGATTTTGTGCGCCCGGACTCGGCGGTCGCGCGCGCGGGCGTGAGGGCAAGCGAGGTCACCGACATCATCGTGTCGCACATTCACTGGGATCACTTTGACGGTGCCGATCTCTTTCCCAACGCGCGCATCTGGATTCAGCGGGAGGAGGTCGACCATCATATCGATGCCGCCGGCGCGGTGCTCGATCGCGCCATTGATGCACCGGACGCGGCGATGCTGCACGCACTCCGCTCCGCCGGCCGACTCGCCTTTGTGAACGGCGACGCGAAAGAGATTATTCCGGGGATCGTCGTCTACATCGGTGGCAAGCACACGTATCAATCGCAATACGCCACCGTGCGAACGGCGGAGGGCACCGTGGTGATCGCGTCGGACAATGTGTACCTCTACGAGAATGTCGAGAAACATGTGCCAATCGCGCAAACGCTCGATGCGGTGTCGAACCTCGCCGCGCAAACGCGCATGGTGCAGTTGGCGTCGTCCCCGCGACTGCTGGTGCCAGGACACGACCCGGCGGTGTTCGATCGCTTTCCGGTGGTCGCCCCTGGTGTGGTGCGCATTCGCTAGAACAATCGTTTGCTTGGGGTTGTACGCCGTGTTCATTGGCCGTGCTGTCACACCGAGCGCTACACACCGAACTGCGTCAAGTGGTGGTTCAGGTGCTTGTAGAACAGCACATTCCATTCGGTCGATGACAGGGGGCCGAACGAGTGGGACTCGCGCCCCTCGAAAGCCTCCTCGCCTTCCTGCTGCACGCGGTTGATGTAGGCGATGAGTCGGTCGCGTTCTCGCACGAACTCTCTTGCGCCAACGATTTTGAACACCGCCGCCGTTGGCGAGCTTCGCGGGTACGGCTTCGGTCCGACAACAGCGCTTTTCACGAACATCTTGAGCAGCAGCCGAGTCAGCGCGCCGGGTTGTGCGTGTATGCCGTCATAGACCATCTCGTACGACACGTTGCAGTGGGCGAGCATCTGATCGACCGTCATCTTGCCCCAACGTGGCCTGGTCGCCGGCGTGAGCTGATGAATGCGTCGTGTCAGGTCGGCGACGACATCGGGTTCAAAGATGTTCTGCATCAGCACATGCGTGTCGTCATTTGAGTTTGATGACTTCGGAGCCCGCGAGGAAAGATGCGCCTGTGCCGTACACCTCGATGATCTGCCACTGTGCGGTGATGTGCATGGCCTGCTTGATGTAAGTGGCACGAAAGACATCAGGCGTCTGCGCGGACGTACTCGCGGATGTGCCAGTCGACGCAGTGGCCACAACGTCGATCGGCACGCGGAATGGCGACTTCACGTCAAACACGGTCACGTCGAGCATCGCGCGCATCGGTCGCGTAGGTGTCCACGTGAAATCGTAGGTTTCACCCACGCCGATGCGGCGCAACACCGACGGCTGTTCACCGCGTCGTGCCGACGGAAGATCCGCCCCGTCCTTGGCGCGGGGACGCCAGCGCAAGGGCACGGAATCGGTGTGCAGCAGCGCCTCGCCTGAGGCCGCCGGGTTGAGGTTGAGAAACCGCAGCCGATAGGTGGTCCCTACATGCAATCGGAGCGGCGCGAACGTACGTGCGCCGTTCATCGTGGCACTGCGCACCGTGTTCACGATGGCGTCACCTAGCAGAAATACCAGGTCGGTCGTCGGGTCAAACCGTTCACCCGGCTCGAGCACAATCAAGGGGCCGAACATACCCGCGCTGAGTTGGTCCTCCTCCTCCATGTGCGGGTGATACATGAAGGTGCCGGCACGCGGCGGAGTCATGACGGCCACGAACGAATCGCCCGGCGCAATCATCGGGGCTCGACGCGCGTCGGCGCCGCTCCACCCCGAGACACCGTCGTAATAGCTCTCGAGCTCCATGCCGTGCCAATGCACACTCGTGGGCTCCGGGAGTCGATTGATCACGGTGATGGCGGTTCGCTCGCCGCGCGTCAGTACGAGCATGGGGCCGGGCACGTTGATGGAGTCCGAGCGCGGCGCCGCAACACCGTGCTGGAGCGCGTAGCCCCGTGCATGCGCCGTGTCATGCTCAGCCGGCGCTGACGACTGCTGGGCGAACAATCGCATCCGCCGCGAGATAGCGCCGCCTGCGAACGTTGCCGCCAACGTTGACGTTGACGATGACGCTGCCGTGCCGCGATCGGACACGGCAATGCCCATCACCAGCCCGGACATCGACTGCATCGCGTGTGACCCATCATCGCGCGCGCCAGCACCGTTCATCGACATCATGCGCGACCGCACCGAATCCGGACGCGACGGAAACGGCACGACATGAAAGACAATATGGCAATGAAATAGCCAGTTCCCGGCGCGTGTGGGCACCCACAGCAGCTGGACGCTGGTCCCCGGCGAGATGTACTCCGTGACCTCGGTACGCCGAGCGTCCGGGGCGTACGTGGTGTCGGTGCGTCCATCGCCTTTGGCGAGCGCGGTGAAGTGAAAGCCGTGCAGATGCATCGGGTGTGGTGTGTTGGTCCCGTTCAGCCACCGCCAACGTACCGTGTCGCCAACCGCGTACCGCAACGGTTCGGTGTGTGGCCATGACCGCCCGTTTACCGCGAGGTCGAACATGTCGTCACGCGGCTCGGGCTTGCTGCTATCCGGCACGATGTCGAGCGTCGTGATGACGAACACGCGTTCGCTCGTGTCCGGAGCGACGCCCGGCGCATCCACAACAATCGCACCCGTCAAGGGCGCGTCACGCGTTTCCGAGTGCTCCATGCGATCGCCATGCGTGCGCCCCCAATACAGATACGTCCCGGAAGGTCCGGCAGTGAAATGCACGGTACGCGTTGTGCCAGCGCGCACGTGCAGCGTGTCGTCGCCGCCCGTGCCGGGACGCAGCCCATGCACTACCAACGTCGAGTCGGCGAGGCTGTTGGAAACGTGGATCTCAACGACCGTGCCGCTCGACACGCGGAGGAGTGGCCCAGGAATACGCGGCACGCCATCGGGTGCGGCGAACGCCTGAACCGTCACGGCACTGTCCACGCCCAAGTCTGGACGCCACGCCGCCAGTCGCGCCTCGATCGTGAACACCAACGTATCGCCGCGACGTACACCGCTTGCCACCCGGTTGTCGTTCGCGATAGCAGGGGATGTGGTCTGTCGCGGGGCCGCGCGACAGCCGAGCACGGCAAGGAGCAGCAGCGCTGAGCGCGCGACGTGATGATGAGCCATGACCGAAGGTGCGCCGAGGCCGTCCATCGCGCCAGCTACGCACTGCTCAGCCCGAGCAGCCGAAAGACCGAGCGAACGCGTCCGCGTCCCTGTCCCTTGTCACCAACCCGCGATACGTTAGCGCCGAGTGACGTTCACGGACCCCCGCCGGAGACACCGACATGCGCTTCACGCTCAGACTTTTGGGAACGCTAGCACTGCTCGCCGCCGTGACTTCCTGCGCATCGGGTGGCGCCGCAGGCGGAAGCAGTGCCTCCTCGACCGCAACGCCCGCGATCCCCATCCCCGCCAACAGTCCGCTCGCCAAGATCAAGGTGGGCATGGCGAGTGACGAGGTCTTCGCGACCATTGGCCAGCCGACAGCGCAGAATCAGTATCAGACAGGCAAGGCGTGGATCCCGTTCCATTTCGGCGGCGACAATTATCGCACCGACGCCCGCTACAAAGGCCTCGGCGTCGTCGTATTCTCGCAGAACAATGCGTTCACGAAGTCGATGACCGTGATCGATATCAAGTATGATCCCGCCGAACCAGGGTTCGAGAAAAAGAAATAGGTTCGCGTCAGCTCGATAACGCGTGCAAGTGCGCGTCGAGATCGAAGCTGATCGTCGAAACAACTTCGAGCGCGCGATCTTCGCTGTATCCAAGTGGATCCCGCGCCCGGGCATCGGACAGCACGCGGTCGCGCTCCCGCATCAACCAGGTGACCTGGGGTGACAGCACGCGCAGCATCGCCGACAGCCAGCGGCCAACCAGCGGAAAGGGCAAGTTCGGGGCGATCTCGAATCGGTCGATGGCGGGGACCAGATCGTCTGCCGCGTACATCCATTCGTTTGATGCCCAGCGGTTGATCGTGAACATCCGGTTGGGTACACCGCGATCCGAACAGCTCAGGCCAAGCAGATGGACGATCCCCGCCTCGCGCGCCGCGTCGCCTTCTGGTGGAAGCGCAATTGGCGTCGCTCCGGTAAACAGGGCCGGATAGGCATAACAATGAAAGTGGCCATGCTCGGCCCACGGGCGATTGTCCGCCGGTTCATGGGCATGGTAGTACCACGCATAGCCGGCCGGCACGTCATCGACGTCGTCGGTGGGATAGTGCGCGTACCGGGTGAACGGCTGTTGCCCTGCGGCGATCACGTCGCGCACAGGATGGCCGCCGCTTGTGTTGAATGCCGCTATGACGTCGAACAAATCCAATCGTGCCTGCGTGAGCGCGGCCATGCGATCGGCAGACAACGTCGACAGCAATGGCACCGGATCGGGTGCCGCCCCCGTCACGGCGCCTTTGGCGTCTTGACGCACGGTACGATCCCGCGCACCGTCTTGAAGCAGGGAGTGAGGCTGGTGTCGGTTTCCTTTTGCATGGTCATGTCTGTCTCCTCAGTTTGGTGTGGGAACACAACGACACTATTGTAGTGCGAAGCGTGACGCCACGGTGGACGTCTACGCTACCAGTGCACCTTCTCCTTGCGAGGTTTGCATGTTCGCTCACCGGCACCGATCGCCACGTACGAATCACCGGCACTTCGCGACCATCCTTCCCGCTCGACTCGCGACACGTCCATGGCTGAACGCGTCGCTGCTCGCGCTCGCATTCGTGTCGGCGGTACACGGTGTGCACGCGCAAACGATACCGGTTCGGGTGCGC
>JANMKU010000280.1:0-1311 GCA_031372205.1 Gemmatimonadaceae bacterium
TCGACGCGACGTACTACAACCGACTCGTGTCGGACCTGTTGTTCTTCCGTCCACTGGCTACGAGCACCGGGTTTTCACGACAGTTCTACCCGATCGGCAGTATGTCGAACAAGGGTTTCGAAATTGCGGTCCGCACGACCAACCTCGACCAAGCCAACGTCAAATGGTCCACCACCGCCACGTACTCGCGCAACCGTAACCTTGTCGAGTCACTGTCGATTCAGGATTTCCAGTCGGCGGGCGGATACCCCAACCGCATTCGGACCGGACAACCGGCTGGTGTGTTCTATGGCTCCTACGCGGCGCGTAACTGCGTCACCGGCGCGCTGCTCCTCGATTCACTCGGGCGCTATCGCCGCAGCAACCAGACCGTCGACCTCGGCGCCACCAGTGCGCAGCGTCAGGCGATTAGCCAAGGCACCTGCAATGACTCGCTCAACGCCGTGATCGGTGACCCGAATCCGTCGTGGCTGGGGTCGTTGCTCAACGAGGTCACACTCGGCAAAAAGTTGCGCGTACGCATGCTGCTGGACGGCGTGTTCGGCAACGATATCCTCAACCTGTCGACGCGCGCGCAGAACGCCGGTGTGGCCAGTAACTCCAAGGAATACGAACGCGAGTTGCTGCCGTACGGTGACCCGCGCAAACTGCCGCCGACGTTCAACGCCCGGACACAGGGCATCTTCCAGTACTGGATCGAAGACGGGTCATTCGTCAAGCTGCGTGAACTGTCCGCGAGTTACACGCTCGACGTGGCCGCCGTGCGGCGTGTCTTCCGCGACGGCATAGACCTCACGGTGTCGGGTCGCAATCTGGCCGTGTGGACCAAGTACAGCGGCTACGATCCCGAGATCAATCTCTTCGGCACCAACGCCGGCGGCGTCGGCTCAAGTCAAACCACCGCTGCAGACCGCGGCATCGATTTTGGCGGCTACCCCATTCCTCGCGTCTGGTCAGTCAGTGCGCGCTTCTCTTACTGACCCGCGGAGACCATACCCTATGCGAACGATCAAACTGAGCGCGGTGGCGAGCCTCGCGGCGTCACTCAGTGCCTGTACACTGGATTTGCAAAACCCCAACGCGCCAACGGAAGTGCAGGTCACCACCAGCGCTGACGGCATCATTGCGTTGGCAACCGGCCTGCAGGCGCGCTTCGCCACATCGTACGGCAATTTCGCTTACACCGCGGGCTTGGTGACCGATGAATTTGCATCCACGACTGCCGCGTTAATCTCGATCAGCGATGCAGAACAGGGGGCGGTACCTTCGGGCACCGGTATCGCTGATGCGGTGTTCAACTCCGTGTATCGC
>JANMKU010000448.1:0-3649 GCA_031372205.1 Gemmatimonadaceae bacterium
TGCGGCGAAAAACAGATGACACGCAAGCCGTGTGGGAGTTTGCTCTTTCCGCGGATTTTTGCACCGAGGACATTGAACACCATGCCATTGACGGCACCGGGTGAACCGTGCCGGGCGACGAGCGATGATAGCTGGTGGTCGGCGTAGTCTTGCTGCGTCAGCTTGAGAATGGCCTTGCCCGTTCGGCCGGCGAGCCAGGTGACGGCGCGCAGTTCTAGCGGCGCCGTCCACGCGATTTCGTCGAGGAGCCAGGGCGTTGCGACGCGCGTCAAGTCCACCGCGGCCGACGCGTCGACATAGAACATCGTCCGGGGATGGCGCTGCAAGAAGGTCGCTGCAACATCGCGATCGATCTCCCCCTCGACCGAGCGACGCACGACACCAGACTTGTGTTCCCCTGTGGCGAGAATGGCGATTTCACGCGCTTCGAGAATGGTCGCGATGCCCATCGTGATCGCCTGCCTCGGCACATTCTCTTCGCCGAAAAAGTCGGCGGCGGCATCGCGTCGCGTGACGTGATCGAGATGAATGAGTCGCGTGCGGCTGGCCTCCCCGGACCCTGGTTCATTGAATCCGATGTGACCGGTCTTGCCAATGCCGAGCAGCTGGAAGTCGATCCCACCGGCGGCGGCGATGGCCGCTTCGTAGGCACGGCACGCACCGTCAATGTCTTCGCTGCGCAGCGTCCCATCGAGGAGGTGGACATTGGCCGGATCGATGTCGACATGCGAGAAGAGATTCTCCCACATGAAGCGATGGTACGAGTGGATACTGGCCGGCGGCATCGGCCAGTACTCGTCCAAATTGAACGTGACAACGCGACGGAAACTGACCCCCTCGTCACGATGGAGCCGTATCAGTTCGCGGTAGACGCCGATCGGTGTCGAGCCTGTGGCCAATCCCAGCACGAGCAACTGACCTGCGGCTTCACGTTCCCGAATGAGCGTGGCGATGCGCCGAGCGACGATCTTCGCGAGCGACTCGTGATCGGTGACGATCGTGACAGGAATGCGTTCGCGCGCGATGGCGGCGTCACTGGCGTGGAGGAACAGCGGCGCGCCGATGTACAGAGGCCCGCCACTCGAATCGAGTGTGCGGGCCTCGTGTGCCAGCGAACGTTCCGCGTCTCCGATGTCCGTAGATCTCATGGCAACGGTAGAGGGATCAGCGCCCGGAAAGGCGCCGGTTGGTTAGGCCGAGAACGAACTGCCGCAGCCGCAGCCGCCGGTGGAGTTTGGATTCTTGAACGTGAAGCCGGAGCCCTGCATGGACGTCACATAGTCGATGACGGTACCGCTCAGATATTGCGCGGAGAACGGATCAACAAAGACGCGAAAACCGTCGTGCTCCAACACGAGATCATCCTCCGCGCTCTTGTCCTCGATCACGAGGCCGTACTTGAATCCGCTGCATCCGCCCGGCATGACGGACACGCGCAGGCCGCCGTCCTCCGGTGTCACGCCCTCGGCGGACATGAACTTCAGCACTTCTGTCCCGGCGACCGGGGTAATAACGACCATGGTGTCTGGCTGCTGCATCGTGCTCATCGCAATCCTCCGAAGCGGCCGACAAGTCGGCCCGTCTGATGGAGCGCGCCGCCGATCAAGCTTGCGTCGCGCAGGCCCTGACACGACGGCGTCGCGTCATACTGCCATAACAATAGTCGGTAGTGCGGTACGCTTCAAGAAACATCGGGGCGTTCAGCGCGTTCCGTTGCCAGACTCCGAACGCAGCGCCTGCATGGCCGCATCCGCCAAGGCCACGCGTACCGCGCCGATCTTACGGTTCTCGCGCGTGGGATTGACGCGGTTGGTCAGTAACAGGAGGAAAATGCCGCGGGTTGGATCCATCCAGAGCGATGTGCCCGTGAAGCCGGTGTGCCCAAAGGATTGGGCGGAGAACAGATGCCCGGCGGAATTGCTCCCCGTCGGCGTCTCCCAACCGAGGGCGCGACGAGAGACGGAAGAATCCTGAACGGCGACGAAGGCGGCGAGTGTAGACGCGCTGAACACACGGGCGCCGTCCAGCTCCCCAAGCTGCAAGTACATGCGCGCGAAGCGCGACAGGTCATGACCGGTCGAGAAGAGCCCCGCGTGTCCGGATACCCCGCCCAAGATTGACGCATTCTCATCGTGCACCTCGCCCCGCAGTTTGCGGTTGCGCCACGGGTCTTGCTCGGTGGGGGCAATCTTCGGCAACCACCTCGCAGGTGGGAGATAGCGGGTGGTCGACATGACAAGTGGGGCAAAGACGTGCGCGCTATCGTACTGAGCCAATGGTTCACCACTGACGCGCTCGACCAGCTTGCCCAACAGGATGAAGCCAAGGTCGCTGTACAAAAACCGCTTGCCAGGTACCGTGTCCGGCGCCGTCGCGAAGAGCTGGCGCTCGGCGTCCTGCGCGTTCTCAGCCTCTTTGTAAAATGGTCGCCACGCCGGGAGGCCGGCCGAGTGGGTCATGAGCATGCGAACGGTGATCTGCTGCGCACTGGGTGGAGACCATTCGGGGAGGTATCGGACGACCGGTGAATCGAGTGCTACTCGTCCATCGCCGACTAATTGCAGCATGGCGCTGGTCGTGCCGATGACCTTGGTCAGGGACGCCAAGTCCCAGATCGTGTTCGCGTCCGGTCGCTTTGGATCACTGGCGTCCAGCTGGCCCACGCCCAAGTCGGCGATCACCCCCTGCGCGTCGCCGATCGCCGCATAGGCACCGGGAAACGCGGAGTCGGCAATCGCTCGTTGCAGTACGGCGCGCATGCTGTCGCGCAGCGCGCCTCGGCGGGCCATAAGCGCGCGCGACGGGGACTGGGGTGCTTTGGCGCGCCATCGACTGCAACCGGCAACCGCAACGCCGACGATGAGCAGGCCAGCTATGACGTACTTGAGCCGGAGTCTCACGGGTTCCTCCGGGCGTCGCGCGAGAGACCATCCCCGCGAGCGAAGAACCCGGGCAGGGAAACGGGAACCCTCCCGGTTACGGGTGCGCTTCCAAATACCGCGCGTGCGGCCGCGCGCTCCAGCGCTTCGCCACGACCGAAGGTGGCAAGGTAGGTGGGCACCTGAGGCATTTGTCGTAGTTGGTACGGATTTCCGCCAGCGACCACGATCAGTTTCCCCGACTGGGCCAGGCGATTCACAAACGCGGCAATCTGGGCGGGAATCGCGAGACGTCCTTCACCCTCCAGCGTGCGCGTGTAGCTATACACGATCACGCGATCAAAGCGCTGCGCGTCTTGCTCCAGCGTGTCGAGTTCCGAAAGGCTCGAGTGCGGCGACAGTCGTACACTGCGGACGGTGGCGGCCATGGTCCGCAATTGCGTCACGAAGGTTGTGCCGGCCACCAGCTCGGCATCCGCCGCATAGGTGAGCACCAGCACGCGCGAATTGGTGGCTGTGGGAATAAGGGCCGCGCTGTCACGCAGCAGTGTGATCGCGTGCAGCGCAATCGTGTCGGCCATCGCCCAGTGTTCTGGCGTCGCGACCACCGCACGCAGAGAATCCAGCGACACGATCGGCTGCGCGATTGCACCGGTACGCAGTTTGAGCTCAAGGATCCGGCGTACGCTGATGTCGATCCGCGCAGGCGCGATGCGACCGGCGTCCACAGCGCGCACGACCGCGTCGATTGCCTTCGTCACGTCGGCGGG
>JANMKU010000479.1:0-1815 GCA_031372205.1 Gemmatimonadaceae bacterium
TTCATCAAAGACGAGTAGCGCGCCGGTTTCGTCAGCAATACGACGAAGCCCCGGAATGAAGTCCGCCGTGGGTTCGATGAATCCGCCGTTGCCAACGATTGGCTCGAGCATGATGCAGGCCAACGGCACCGCGCGCGCGATCCGTTCTACCGCTTCAAGGTCATTGTAGCGGCACGTCAGGGTGAGCGCCGCCAACGCGCTCGGCACTCCTGGTGAATCGGGCAAGCCGAGCGTCGCCACGGCGGAACCCGCACGCACCAAGAACGAGTCAGCATGGCCGTGATAGCACCCTTCAAACTTGAGGATGTGTTCCCGACCAGTGACCGCCCGCGCCAACCGCGCAACCACCATCGCCGCTTCTGTGCCGCTCGACGTGAAGCGCAGCATCTCGAGGTGCGGCATCCGATCGACAATGCGATCCGCGAGCTCCACTTCGAGTGCGGTCGGCATGCCGAAACTCGTGCCGTTGCGCATCGTCCGTTCAAGCGCATCCAACACGACCGGCGGCGCATGGCCGAGCACGAGTGGCCCCCACGACAACACGTAGTCGATGTACTCGTTGCCATCAACATCCCATATACGTGCGCCTTCCCCGCGCGCGGCGACGAACGGCTCGCCACCAACACCGCCGAACGCGCGCACTGGCGAATTCACACCACCGGGAAATCGTGCGCGCCCGCGCGCCATGATTTCGGCCGAGCGAGCATTCGGTCGTTGCGGTGGTGGCGTCAACGGCGTGTCGGTCACTGGCGCTGGCTGCGTGTCATACTCAGTGCTCATCGTCCAAAGCTCCCAACGGTGGAGACACCCGCACCCGCCGTGGGCAGCATGGCCAGCGGCAACATGCGAGATGACCTGCGCTCACCGGTGAGCGGCACGTCAGCGATCGCGTGCAAGGTGGCGGTGAAGTCATAGTCGTCGACGACCTGGTCGATCGTCACGTCAAGCAATGCACCGGGCGGCGCATCGCCATGCACAAACGTCACCCCATCGATGTCATCGGCCTGCCACGGTGCGCGGCACACCAACACGCCTGGCGCGTCACCAACGCGGTCGACCAGTACGCGCGCCCTGATGCCCAAGAATCGTTCGTAGCGTTCTGACGTGATCGCCCGCTGCAGCTCTTCAATGCGCTCTTTGCGCTCACTCTTGATGGAGTCGGGCACATCGTCATCCATGTCAAAGGCGCGTGTCCCTTCCTGCGACGAATACGTGAAGCAGCCGACGCGATCGAACTGCATTTCCTCAAGAAAATCGCAGAGGATATTGAAGTCCGTTTCGGTCTCTCCGGGAAAGCCTACGATGACCGTCGTCCGCACCGCGAGGTCTGGTACAACGTCGCGGTAGCGTTGCAGCCGTTCGCGAATGGTCTTCTGTCGCTCCGGCCGTCGCATGCGCGCCAGCACGGCATCTGAGCCATGCTGCATGGGTGTATCGACGTAGCGCAGCACACGCGGGTTGGCCGCAATCACCTCAAGCAATCGCGGTGTGATGCCCGCCGAGTACAAATACAAATTGCGCAGCCACGGGATCGACGTTTCGCGCACCTGCGCTTCCAGCAACTCGGGCAGTGCGACACCATCACGCCGGTCACGCCCGTAGTGCGCGAGATCTTGCGCGACCAGGTTCAGTTCGCGCGCGCCCTGCAATTCCAGCAGCTGCGCTTCCCGTATCAGGTCATCAAGCGCAAACGAACGATGCTTTCCGCGCATGAGCGGGATCGCACAAAATGCGCAGCCGTGGTCGCACCCCTCGCTCACTTTGAGGTAGCGCACATGTGCGGTCTCACCGCCAAAGACGCGCACACCGGGATGC
>JANMKU010000483.1:0-1436 GCA_031372205.1 Gemmatimonadaceae bacterium
GCCGACAGACCGCCAATCACATACACGGCCGCTTGTACCAGCTCCGTCCAGACGACGGCCTTCATACCGCCGCGATATGTGTAGATCACCGTCAGCACGCCAAGCACGATGATCGCGGTCGGCATGGCGTACGCTTCAGGCAGGGCAGGACCAATAATCAGCGCAACCGGGATTGCTGTGGCGAACACACGCACGGCATCGGCCAAGGCGCGCGTTCCCATGAAGACGATGGACGTGAAGCGGCGCGTGGTGAGTCCGAATCGCGTTTCGAGCAGCGCATACGCGGTGACGAGTTGCCCCTGGAAGTACTTCGGGAGCAGCGTAAACGAAACAACGAAGCGGCCAATGATGTACCCCGCCACCACCTGCAAGAATCCGAGATTCCCCGTGTACGCGAGTCCAGGAATACTGATGAACGTCAATGCTGACGTTTCGCTCGCCACGATGGAGAACAGTACGGCCCACCACGGGATCGCCCGCTCCGCCACGAAGTAGTCGTTGGCCGACTTCTGCGATCGGCCGATCCACATACCGAGTGCGGTCGTTCCGCTCAAGTACGTCAAGAGGACGAGCAGGTCCAGCAGATTGAATCGACCGCTCACAGCAACACCAGGTTAGGCGATGACATAGGCTTCCATGGCGAAGTATTCGGCCAGACCAAGGCGATCGAGGTGCGCGGACGTCGCCTTGTTGCGTTGCTCAACGCGCTGCCAGAACTCGCGTTCGTCCTGACCAGGAAATGGCGCTGAGTCCTTTTGTGACTGGTGCTTGAAGATCGCCTGTATTTTGATCGTCAGCTCTTCCTGGGACAACGGCACGAGCACCGTGGCTTCCGTCACGGGCCATTCCTGCCACGCGCCACGGTAGAGCCATACTTCTGGCTTGTGACCTGGAGGATTCGCATCGGAATAAACTGCGAGCAATGCCTCGTCAATCGCCTCCTTGCACATGCGATGTGTGCCGTGCGGATCGGACAAGTCGCCGGCGACAAACACCAGATCAGGCTTGATCTCGCGGAGCAGTCGCGCGACGATGTCAACATCAGCCGGTCCGATGGGATCCTTGCGAACCTTGCCGGTCTGGTAGAATGGCAGATTGAGGAATCGCGCATGGTCGCGCCCGAGTCCCATCACCTCGATGCCGCTCACGGCTTCCGATTCGCGAATGATACGCTTGATGTCCTGCACTTCGGCGATGTCGACGTCGCCTGGACGCTTGGACGCGAGGAACGCATGCACCGTGTTGGCGAGCGATTGAATCGCCGCGCTACCCTCGATGCGTTCCTGATCGAGTCGCACCAGAAAATCCATGTAGCGTCGCACATCGTGATCGAAGACGGCGATGTTGCCACTCGTCATGTAGGCAACCGTCACATTGTTTTCGTTTTCCACGAACTTCCGCAATATGCCACCCATCGAGATCACATCATCGTCCGG
>JANMKU010000514.1:0-5716 GCA_031372205.1 Gemmatimonadaceae bacterium
CGGATGTCGCCGTCGGCAGTGACGCTGGAGTCCTTTCAGATCGTCGACCGCGGATCGGTGGCGCGCACTGATACCATTGCGGATGTCGGAGGAACCGAGCGCACGGTTTCGGCGGATGCGGGATTCCTCAGTGTTGAGCAGATGGGCGATCTGGCCGCCATGGCCGCATCGATCCCAGGTGTGCAGTTGTTGCTTGGCGTAGACGGTGGAGCCGACGGGTTCTCGGTGTTTGGATTGGGCGCCGATCAAAACAATACGCAGCTCAACGGCCTGTCCTTCGGCGATGCATCGGTGCCGCGTGACGCGGCGGTCACGACGACCCTGAACACGTCCAACTACGACGTCTCGCGCGGTGGCTTCTCCGGCGGGCAACTGCAGATTCGCACCTCGTCGGGTTCGAATTTCATGCGGCGTTCGCTGAGTTCAAACTTTATCGCACCGCAGTTGCAGTTTGTGGACAAGGCCGGAGTCGCGACGGGTCAGCAGTACACCAACCTGTCGCTGGGTGGTGCCGCGTCCGGACCGATCAAGCCGGATGAAGCCTTCTACAATGCGTCATTCCAGTTTGACCGACGATTGCAGGACCTGCAAACGTTGCTGAGTTCTGATGCGCTTGGCTTTCAAACGATCGGTGTGTCGCCGGACTCTGTGGCCCGCCTGCTGCGAATTCTTGCGGCACAAAAGGTACCGTATTCGGTGAACGGGTTTCCATCGCAGCGCTCGACCGATCGCGGGTCCCTGTTGAGCAGCTTCGATTTTGTGCAACCCAATTCGACGCGCGGCAACACGTTTGCTATCACGCTCACCGGCAACGCGACCAGCAATACGCCCACAGGCGGCAACTTCGGCGGGGGCACGTCGCTCTCGACACCGTCGCGGTCCGGCACAAGTCTCAATTACAGTGTCGGCACGCAGGCGCGCCACAACGGGTTGCTCGGCATCTTCGGCATCTTTTCCGAATCGAACATTGGGTACAGCATCGGTCGCAATACCTCCGACCCGTACTACCTGTTGCCCGCCGGATCTGTGCGCGTGAGCTCGTTGCTGTCGGACGGAACGCAGTCTGTCAGCAACCTCTCGTTCGGCGGCAGCCCATTTCTCCAGTCGTCGTCCAACAACACGGTCAGTGCGGCGAACACGATGTCCTGGTTTTCGCCGGACAATCGGCATCGCGTCAAGTTCACGTCCGAGTTGCGGCGCGATGGCTACGCGCAGGATCAGTCGAACAACCAGTACGGCACCTTCACGTATAACTCACTGGCCGACCTGGAGTCCGGAGTGCCAGCGCAGTTTACCCGTCAGCTGTCGCCGCGTGTGCGCGATGGCAGTCAGTTGGTTGGCGGTGTCTCGCTCGGTGACGCGTGGCGGCCACGCAGTAACGTGCAGGTGCAGTACGGCCTGCGATTGGATGGCAACAAATATCTGACGGGACCGTCGGCCAATTCCGCGGTCGAAGCGGCGTTCAAGGCCAACAATACGGACGTGCCGAGCCGCGCGTATCTGAGCCCCCGGGTGGGCTTCTCGTGGACATACGGCGAAGCGAGTCAGGTCACATTGCTTCCCGGCATGGTGCGGGCGCCGCGGGCCGTGATCAGCGGCGGAGCTGGTGTGTTCCAGAACACCCCTGGCACGCAACTGATTGGTGGCGCCATTGATAACACCGGCTTGCCGAGTGGGTTGCAGCAGCTCAACTGCGTGGGCGCAGCGGCACCGATCGCGAACTGGACGCAATACAACGCGAGCCAGGCCAGTATTCCGACAACCTGTGCCGACGGCACCAACGGCACGGTGTTCGCCAGCAGCACGCCGAACGTGACCCTCTTTAGCCCCGACTATGCCGCCCAGCGCGCGATCCGTTCCAATCTGCAGTGGAGCGGCGGCATCATTCAAAATCGGTTCTCCGCACAGGTCAACGCGAGTTGGTCACGCAACCAGCATCAGGCGGGCAGCGTCGACCTGAATTTCCCAGGTATCCGACAATTTGGTCTGACGGACGAAGCCGGTCGACCGGTGTACGTGCTGCCGTCAGCCATCGTCACGACGACCGGCCAAATCGCCTTTCGCGATGCGCGATTGTTCCCGGCGTTTGGTCGCGTTACGCAGCAGCGTTCTGACCTCTCCTCCGAGAGTCGCCAATTGTCTGTGTCAATTCGGCCGCTCACCTTCAACTCGGCGCTGTCATGGAGCCTATCGTACGTGCTGGCCGACGTACGCGAACAGTATCTCGGCTTCAACAGCACGGTGAATGATCCACGTAGCAAGGAATGGTCACGAAGCGCTTTCTCACGCCATCAGATTCAGTACAGCTTCGGCTACAATTTCTTCAACACGGTGCGGGTGAGCTGGAATAGCAACATTCGCTCGGGTACGGCCTACACGCCGCTCGTTGCGGGCGACGTGAATGGCGACAGCTACGGGAACGATCGGGCCTTTGTGTTCGACCCCACCAAGACGACTGACCCGTTGGTCGCCGCTGGTATTCAAAACCTGTTGACGACTGGCACGAAGGAAACGCAGGCGTGTCTGCGGGCACAGCTTGGTCAACTGGCCTCACGCAACTCCTGTACGTCGCCGTGGAACATGAGTGGCAATCTCAACATCTCATTCAATTCGCTCAACGTTGGGTTGCCGCAGCGTGCCACGCTCAGCTTGCAAGTCGCGAATCCGCTTGGCGGACTCGATCAGCTGATCAACGGCGACAATGTAAAGGGATGGGGACAGGCCATTAGCCCGCCGCAACAGCTGCTTTTCGTGCGTGGCTTCGACGCGACGACGCAAAAGTTCAAGTACGAAGTCAATCAGCGCTTCGGGTCGACGCGTCCGTCGCAGACCGCCGTACGACAGCCCGTCTCCATCACGGCGTCATTGCGCTTCGACATTGGCCCCACGCGTGAAAAGCAGCAACTCATCCAGCAGTTGGACCGCGGGCGTTCACGTCCCGGCAACAAGTCCAACGTGCAACAGTTGCGTGGCGCAGGAAACATCGGGCTCATCAACCCGATCCAGCAAATCATGCAGCAGGCGGACACACTCAAGTTGACGCGCCGTCAGGCGGACAGTCTCGCTACGCTCAACCGCAAGTATGTGCTCAAGTCGGACTCAATCTGGGCACCAGTCGCGAGGCTGCTGGCCGAGCTGCCGGACAAGTACAGTCACGATCTGGCGTACGACCGCTATATCGATGCGCGCGAGCAGACGGTCGACATGCTGATCAAGATCGCACCCGACATGAAGAAGCTGTTGACGGCGGCGCAGTATCGCATTTTGCCAACGCAAGTCGCCGGATATCTCGACAAGCGCACCCTTAAGGGACTGCGCTCCGGTACGGCAGGTGGTGGTGGGGGCGGTGGCGGCGGCGGCGGTGGTGGTGGTGGACGTGGTGGTGGTGGTGGCGGCGGACGCGGGGGCAACTGATGCGACCGTTGATGCGTGTTGCAGGGCGTGATTCCCGCGTGGTCTCGATCTCTTGTTCCCGATACGACGAGTCTGTCATGATGCTCCGAACCATATCGTTCAAACTTTCGGTGGCCGTGCTGGCCGCATCAATCGCCTCGTCGGCCGCATTCGCGGTCGCGTCTGCGCAAGACGTCAAGGCGACCGAGACCGCGCTGGACGCCAAGGTACCCGTCAGAGCACTGGGGCCGGTGGAGGCGAAGTCACCGCACGCGTTCAACTCCATCTCCATGCTGCGTGGCTTGCCAGACGGCAGTCTGTTCGTCAACGACGGCCAGCGTCGGCAGCTGATCAAGCTCGATGCATCGCTGCAGCAGGTCACGGTGATTGCCGACACAGCCGGCGCCCCGTTGCCCTACGGTCAGCGTTCGTCTGGCTTACTGTCCTACCTCGGCGACTCTACAATCATTGTTGATCCGTCAACCTTGTCCTTTGTCGTGCTCAATGCGCAGGGCGCCGTTGTGAAGGTCATGGCGCCGCCGCGCATCAGCGATATCAACGCGCTGTCGAACATGAATCTTGGTTCCAACGCCTTTGACCCGATGGGACGGCTCGTGTATAAGAACACCAACGGCGGCGGAGGTGGACCGGGCGGCCTGTTCGGTGGGCGTGGCAACCCGGGCGGTGGCGGTCAGGGCGGCGGCGGACGCGGTGGATTCGGCGGTGGCGGCGGCTTCGGCGGTGGCGGATTCGGTGGTGCGCCCGCGACGACACCCACGACGAACACCCCAGCTCGTGCTCCAACGCCTCCGGTGCAGCCGGACTCTGTACCCATCATCCGCGCCGACTTCGAAACGCGCAAAGCCGATACGGTAGCGTGGATGCGGGTCCCGAAAACGGATATTTCCGTCACGACTGGCGCTGATGGCATTGTGCTGATGACGGCCAAGGTCAACCCGCTGCCGCAGGGAGACGATTGGGCGCTAATGAACGACGGGACGATCGCCGTGGTTCGCGTCATCGACTATCACGTGGATTACTACGCGCCCAACGGAACGCGCACCGCGTCGGGCAAACTGCCGTTCGACTGGCGTCGCATTACCGACGACGACAAAACCAAACTGGTGGATTCGCTGAGGCTAGTCGCGAAGGCTGCTACCGATCGGCAGAATGCGCAGAGTACGGGCCCAAATCCCCCTCGGATGCGGACGAGCTTCGAACCAGTGGCGCCGGAAAAACTGCCCGACTATTACCCACCGATTCGCGCCAACACCACGATTGCCGACCGTGATGGCAATCTGTGGCTGCTCCCCGCGACATCATCCATCGCGGCCCAACTCGCACAGCAGATGGGCGGGCCGGGCGGCGGTCCTGGTGGCTTCGGTGGTGGGTTCGGCGGGTTTGGTGGTGACAATGGCGGTCGTGGTGGTCGTGGTGGTGATCGAGGTGGCGCCGGTGGTGGTGGCGGCGGCGGCGCGGGTGGCGGCGGTGGGGCGGGAGGTGCCGCGGGTGCTCGCGGTGGACGCGGCGGCAACAACGCAGGTCGGGACAGCACGGCCACCCGTCGAGACACCATGCCGCCGCCGGCATTGCCACCGTTTCAACTCGTGTACGACGTGGTCAATCGCAAGGGCGAACTGGTGGAGCGCATCAAGCTGCCAGCCAATCGCCAGATTGCGGGCTTCGGCAACGGTGGCATCGTGTACTTGAGCTACCGCGAGGGGCGCAACACGTTCATCGAGAAGGCGCGGCGTCTCGCCAACTGATGGCGGCGTTCACCACAGGAATGCGAAAGGGGGCACCGATCTGCGGTGCCCCCTTTTGCATCACGTACGGTAGATCACGATCACCCCTTCGGTCCCGCCGCCAGAATGTTTGGCGTCACCGCATCACCAAACTTCTTGATGTTCTCGCGAAACATCTGCGCGAGCTTGCTGGCCTGCGCATCGTAGGCTGCGCCATCGCTCCACGTGCCGCGCGGATCGAGGACATCGGTCGGTACGCCGTCTACCACCGTTGGCACCTGCAATCCAAAGACCGGGTCAGTGCGGACGGGTGTCTGGGCCAACGCACCGTTCAGTGCGTCGCGCACCATCGCCCGCGTATGTGACAACTTCATGCGTTTGCCCACGCCATACGCGCCACCACTCCATCCCGTGTTCACCAACCACACCTGCGCGTCATGCTGTCGCAACAGTTCGCCCAGCATATGCGCATACTTCGTGGGATGCCACACGAGAAACACCGCGCCGAAGCATGCACTGAATGTCGCCTGCGGCTCATTCACGCCCGTCTCCGTGCCAGCAACCTTGGCTGTGTAACC
>JANMKU010000285.1:0-10238 GCA_031372205.1 Gemmatimonadaceae bacterium
GGTCGGAGTGCAGGTCGCACGGCCCACGCCGTTGGGCAAGGTCGCACTGCAATCCAGCGTGGTTGCGCGCGACATCCGCGATGCCATCGTCTGGTTTCCCGGCAACTTCGGATGGAGTCCGGCCAACGTCGGTCGGGAGCGCATGCATGGCATCGATGGACGTCTCGAGATGCGTCCCTCGTGGGGCGCCTATTCCGCATGGATCACCGCCTACGAGACCGAACTGACGACCGGTACACTGCGCATCCCGACTCCCTACGTCCCGCGTGTCGCTGGCGGATTGCAATGCGTGGGCAACATGCGAGCCGCTACCGTCAGTGGATTTCTCCGCGTGACTGGTCGACGTCCGTTTAGTGCTGGTCCGTGGGATCCCGCCTATGAGCTCCCCACAGTCGCGCTGCTGGATCTCGCGATTGCCCGGCAGGCGCGAATGGGTGGTCGTGACATGCTCCTTGCCGCTTCAATTGAAAATGTCACCGATACGCAATGGCAATCGGTACGCGGATTTCCTGCGCCTGGCCGCGGTTGGGCGCTTTCCATCACCTTCAAGCATCACGCAGACCCATGATCGCACGACGTCGAAACTCGACCGCTCGCGTAGCCACCGCCACACTGTCCGCAGTGACCGCGCTTATCCTGTCATCCTGCGACGACAGTGGGCTCACCTCATCGGAGCCACGACCGCCGCGCAGCATCTTGGTGCTTGACGGTTTCATTCAGCCTGCACTCACCAGCGTACCGGACAGCGGTGTGATAACGTCGCGCATTGCCCTCGGAGCCACCACCGAGTTCGATGCTGGCGGTTTCTCTCTGCAGAACGACACGGTGTTGGCGGTGTCGAGTCGAGCGGCCGGCGATTTGCTCTATGTTGTGGACATCACGTCCTCACTCGTGCGCAAGATCCAATTGCCGGCACGCAGCAATCCGTCGCGCGCACACCTCCTCAAGGGCACCGGCGGTCAAGCGCTCATTGGCGTTGCGTTGCGGGATTCGAGCAGCGTGGCGTTGGTGACGGTGGGCGGAACAGGCGCGGCGACGATCGCGAGACTGACCAGTACGGGCACCTGTCCGACCGACTTGTTTCAGTATGACAACGCGACGTGGGTGGTCGACGCGAACGCCAATTGCCGAACGAACTACGCAGTGCAAGGCGACGTTCGTCTCATTCGCATTCCCAATACTGGCACGACGCGCGACACGCTCACGGTGCCAGGCATGCGGGGCTCGGGTGCCGGTGCGATCGTGTTGAATGACGTGGCCTACGTGTTCGCCGGCGGCGACGCGAATTTCGCCAGCTTTCCGTACACACTCATTTCGTCCGGGAGCATTGCCCGTATTGATCTGAAGAACCGACGGGTGATCTCGCAAAAGGTGCTGCCGGCCGGGACGTACGGCGCTGGGACGAAGCTTGGTCTCGATGGGTATCTCTACGTGACGCTCTACGAAAACCTCGCCACCTTCAAGAATCGCATCGTGAAAGTTCGAGCCGACGATCTCGGATTTGTCGGCAGTGCAACCACATCGTGGCTCAACCTGACCGGCACCGGCGGCATCGATGTGCCGTGTGGTAGTGGACAAGCCGACGCGCTCGGACGACTGCACTGCATCGTCAACGGCACAGGCTCGGCGACGTCAGTTGTGGTCTTCAACACCCTAGGCGCCGAGATTCGCCGAGTGAGTGCAGGACAGGGCGGCGTCGACCTCTGGCTGCGTTGATGAGTACACTTCGCGCATGTCGCTCTTCGTAACCGACGCGATCGTGCTCCATACGATCGACTATCTCGAGTCTTCTCGCATCCTTCGGATTGCGACACGAGATGCTGGCGTCGTGTCCGTGGTTGCACGGGGTGCGCGGTCGTCCCGTAAGCGCTTTGGGAGCGCGATTGACCTGTTCGCGGAAGGACAGGTCCAGGTGCAAACCAAACCAGGGCGCGATCTGCATACGCTGGTGTCCTTCGACGTGACCCGCGCCCGCCCGCAACTGGCCGAGGAACTCAGCCGATTCACCGCAGCGAGTGCACTCACCGAGTGTGTCATTCGAGTGGTGCAGGACGAAGCGGCACCGCGCGTGTTTGAGGACCTCGCGGCGAGCCTGGATATGATTGCGTCGGCTGCACCGGCTGACACAACGGGTGTCGCGCTGGGCGCGCTCTGGCGCCTCGTCGCCGAGGTTGGTTTCACTCCAGTGCTGGATCGGTGTGCGGAGTGTCACAATCCGATCGACGCGGCGGCGGACGCCACGTTTAGCCACGCGGCGGGCGGAACGCTGTGCGACAACTGCGCCCTGCCGTCGGCACCCGGGCGACGCTTGCCAATGCGGGCACGCCATACTGTGCTCCAATGGCTCGCCGGTGGCACCGTCGCGCTTACCGACGCCGACGAGCGTGCTCACCAAAGGCTGCTTCGAGAGTTTTTGGTCTGCCACCTGATGGATGGACGCGAGCTTAAAGCGTTTGTAATGTGGGAGTTAGGTGGCATGGTCTCAACGTAGATATTCGCAAGAGCGCACACGCACGGTCGACCAGACGGCGAGGGTGGTTCGCACGCCGCCCGCTGCATGCCGTGGGAATGTTGCTTGACTCCCGGTATCGGGCGTCCTAGCTTCAAGGAGTAGTTCAACCCTCACCCTCAACCGGAGACTTCGACTCACCAACTAACTCGTCAGTCGGAGAAGTACCATGAAACGTTTGTTGGCAGCACTGGGTCTGGTGCTTGCTTTCAGCGCGATCATGCCAAGAGACGCCGCGGCCCAAGACACGAGGGTCCGCACTTCGAAGGGTTCGCTCGGACAGAACTATCCGAATCCGTTCAATCCAGAAACGCGATTCAATTTTGGGGTAGGTGATCCACCGGTTTGCACCGAAGCTGGCAAGCTCCACCGGGTCACTGTGAAGATCTTTAACCAGATTGCACAGCTTGTCGCGGTGCCAGTGTTGCAGGGCGGAGGTGCGGTGGCGGGGGGACAGCCGCTGGAGAACCTGTCGCTTCCGTGTGGCGAGTATATCGCTTACTGGGATGGCAAGGTTCAGAGTACTGGGCGGGAAGCCGCTTCCGGCATTTACCTGTACCGACTCGAAGTGGACGGCGTACCGATGGTCAAGAAGATGATCAACGTGAAGTGAGTAGCCACGACCCGAACGACAATTCATGATGGCGCGCCGGGTGGACGGACCCAGCGCGCCATTTTGTATCTAATGCCGACGTAATGGCGGCCCAGCGCCGCGAAAACCGCCGCAACAGCATCTGCAATTCGGCACCGTGCTTGCCACTCTTGGGCCATACCATTCGTAGGGGGGAGTAGTGTCCCCGCACACGTCACTCGCCGCCGCGACCACACAGCCCTGGCTATGATCAATCCCGATCGTCTTACAGTGAAGAGCGCTGAAGCGCTCAACGACGCCGTTAGTCTTGCACGCAAGGCCGGCAATCCGCTGGTATACGATCTGCATCTGCTGCTGGCGTTGCTGGTGCAGGATGAGGGGATCGTGGTGCCCATTCTCCAGCGCGTTGGTGCGAACGTCACAGCGTTGCGTGCGGCGGCGCAATCAGAAGCCGCGCGCTATCCCACACAGTCCGACGCGCAACCGTCATTCAGTCGCGAACTCACACAAGTCGTTGATGCGGCCGAGAAGGACGCGAAAGCACTCGGCGACGAATACATCTCCACCGAGCACCTGCTCCTCGCGCTCGCCGACGCGAAGGGTACAGACAGCGTGCGGTTGCTCGGTACCGTCGGAGCAAATCGTGCCGCGCTGATCGAAGCCCTCAAGATGGTGCGCGGTGCGCACAAGGTGACCGATCAGTCACCGGAAGGGCAGTATCAGGCGCTCCAGCGGTATACGCGTGATCTCACAGAGGCCGCGCGCAAAGGCAAGTTGGATCCTGTCATTGGGCGCGACGAGGAAATTCGACGCGTGATCCAGGTCCTCTCTCGTCGCACCAAGAACAACCCGGTGCTGATTGGGGAGCCCGGCGTAGGGAAGACCGCCATCGCCGAGGGGCTCGCGCAACGCATTGTCAATGGTGACGTGCCCGAGAGCTTGCGCAACAAGCGACTGGTGTCGCTGGACCTTGGTGCGCTGATCGCCGGCGCCAAGTTCCGCGGAGAGTTTGAGGAGCGACTGAAGGCAGTGCTCACGGAGATCATCGCGGCCGACGGTTTGTTTGTCGTCTTCATCGACGAGATGCACACATTGGTGGGCGCCGGCAAGGCCGAAGGCAGCATGGATGCCGGCAACATGCTCAAGCCGATGCTCGCACGAGGGGAACTGCGGGTCGTCGGCGCGACAACGTTGGATGAATATCGCAAGCATGTCGAAAAGGACGCGGCGCTTGAGCGTCGCTTTCAACCCGTGTATGTCGGTGAGCCGAGCGTGGAAAGCACGATCGCGATTCTGCGCGGTCTCAAGGAGCGCTACGAAGCGCATCACGGTGTGCGCATCACCGACGGCGCCGTGGTGGCCGCGGCGACACTGTCTCATCGCTACATCGGTGATCGCTTCCTGCCCGACAAGGCCATCGATCTGATTGATGAAGCCTCGTCCAGGCTGCGCATTGAGATCGACTCCGTGCCACAGGAGATCGACGAAGTGGAGCGTCGCATCGTGCAACTCGAGATTGAGCGACAGGCCCTGCGCAAGGAAACCGACAAGGCGTCAGTCGAACGGCGCGCCGCCCTCGAGCGTGAACTGGCGGATGCGCAAGAACATGCAGCCGGCATGCGGGCCCAGTGGCAACAGGAGAAGGAGACGCTCGGCAGCGTCGGCAAGATCAAGCAAGAGATCGAGCAAGCGCGATTCGAAGCCGATCAAGCCACGCGCTCGGGCGATTTGAACAAGGCCGCTGAGATTACGTACGGCAAAATTCCGTCGCTTGAACGACGCATGAAGGAGGCCGAAAGCAAGCTCGCGAGTCATGATGGAGGTCGTCCACAATTTCTCAAGGAAGAGGTTGGCGCCGACGATGTCGCGGACGTCGTCGCGCGATGGACGGGCATTCCTGTCACGCGCATGCTGGAATCAGAACGCGAACGATTGACGAAGCTGGAGGACGTCCTCTCCACGCGCGTGATCGGTCAGCGGGAGGCGGTGCGTGCAGTGGCGAACGCGGTACGGCGATCGCGAGCGGGTCTGCAAGATCCGAATCGTCCGATCGGATCATTCATCTTTCTCGGGCCAACCGGCGTCGGCAAAACCGAAACAGCGCGGGCGCTCGCCGAGTTTCTCTTCGACGATGAGCACGCGATGGTGCGCATCGACATGTCCGAGTACATGGAGAAACACGCGGTGGCTCGGCTGATCGGCGCCCCGCCAGGATACGTGGGCTTTGAAGAAGGTGGCCAACTGACCGAAGCGGTGCGTCGACGTCCGTACGCGGTGATCCTCTTCGACGAAATCGAGAAAGCGCATCCCGATGTATTCAACATTTTGCTACAGGTACTCGACGACGGTCGATTGACCGATTCGCAGGGGCGCACGGTCGATTTCCGCAACGCCGTGGTCATCATGACCTCCAATGTGGGGAGCCAGATGATTCTCGAACGATCGCAGGAGCATGCGGAAGAGCCATGGGCGAATGTGGAGCAACAGGTGCTCGTGGCGTTGCGCAGCGCGTTCCGGCCGGAGTTCCTCAATCGGGTCGATGATATCGTTGTCTTCCATCCCCTCGGCCGGGCGGAACTGGATCCCATCGTCGACTTGCAATTGGCGCGACTACGGAAACTCCTGGCGGATCGCAAGCTCACCTTGCGCCTCACAGACGAAGCAAGGGCGCGGTTGGCGGAGGCTGGGTATGACCCGGTGTATGGCGCACGACCGCTCAAACGGGCCGTTCAACGCATGCTGCAGAATCCGTTGGCGCTGGCCGTGTTGGAAGGCCGTTTTTCTGACGGCGATATGATCGTCGCCGACGTCGGTGGGCCAGAAGAGACGTTGGTCTTCCGCCACGGGGACGCGGCGGACGCCGCCGCGCTCGCCGCGACGTCGTGAGCCTGCTGTTCGAACGGGACGTTGCGATGATGGACGCCGCGCTCGCCGAGGCTCGTGCGGCGGGGGCGGCGGGCGAGGTGCCGGTCGGCGCCGTGCTGGTACATGACGGCCGGATTGTTGTCCGTGCGCAAAACCGGATGCGGCGTGACGGTGATGCCACCGCCCATGCGGAAGTCTTGGCCTTGCGCGATGCCGCGCGCTGTCTTGGGGACAGCGTGCGGCAGGCGACGGGGGTGGTGACGCTCGAACCGTGCGCGATGTGTGCTGGCGCCATCGTGCTTTCGCGTATTCGCCGGCTGGTCTTTGCCGCCTGGGATGACAAAGCCGGCATGTGCGGCTCGGTGGGCGACTTGGTGCGCCACTCGAAACTCAATCATCAGCCGGAAGTGCACGCTGGCGTCCAGGAGAAACAAGCGGTGGCGTTGCTCCGCGAGTTCTTCGTGCTTCGTCGTTGACAGTGGCTGTGTGGCTTTTTATGAATACAAGCTACCTTGGAATGGCGTCCGTGGCAGCCGCTGGTCTCGCCATGGCTCCGAGGACAGGTGGCTGAGTGGTTGAAGGCACCGGTCTCGAAAACCGGCGTACCGGCAACGGTATCGTGAGTTCGAATCTCACCCTGTCCGTCTGTTCGACCGCGTTCACCAATACGTGACCCGGGATGGGTGGCCGAGTGGTTTAAGGCGCACGCCTGGAAAGCGTGTGTACGTTAATAGCGTACCGTGAGTTCGAATCTCACCTCATCCGTACAGACGCCCTGTCGGCCCACAGCCCGTGGGGCGTCGTGCGTTGCCGCCTTTTAAACACGCATTCGTCGGATTCGTCTCGGAGCGCACGTTGGGACTGGCCGCTAGCGATTGGCTCGCGAGCACCACTGCGTGCGACAGGGCGTTGCGGCAGCGCGTGTCTGTCCACACTATTGCGCCACGCACCGTACCGAAGCGCCCGTCCCGGAATTAGATGGAGGAGTCTGATGGACCAGTTCACTCGAGTCAGCCATGGTGCAACGCGAATTCGCCGTGCGCTCGCGCCCGTGGCCGCGCTCGCGGCACTCGCACTGACCGGCCTCAGTGCCGCCGCCGTGCCACTATTGCTGCAGCCCAAGCCTCAGCTGTCGGTTGAAGCGGAGCGTTCACCCCAGGGCGCGCGACTGACGTTCAAGGGCAAAGGGTGGATGCCAAGCGCACGTCTCAAGCTCACCGGCACGCGAGCGCCAGGAGCGACCGGCACGCAGGACTTTGGGATGTATACGGCCGATAGCAGTGGCGTGCTACAGGGGCGCAAGATTGTCGCCTGCAGTACGAACAGCATGGAGGACGGGTCGTTGGAGCAGGTGACGGTCACGGCCGCCGACTCCGCCAGCGGCGCGAAAGCCACCGCGAAGGTGCAGGGTGGCGCGTGGGTCTGTCAGTAGCTTGCGCGTGAGTCGGAGACGCGGTACCGTCGCATAAAGCGGTTATGCCTTGGTCCTGTGTCCTCGCGTTTCGTCTCTGATGACTCTTGCCGTCTTTGTTGCTCCGATGTTTTCGTCGGCCGCCGTGCAGATGATCGAGGCGGCCGTATGCTGCGACGGCGTACGTGTGGCTGTGGTAGCGCAGGAATCGCTCGATCGCTTGCCGCACGCCATTGCGGCACGACTGGTTGGGCATTGGCGCGTCGACGATGTAACCGATGCGGCGCAGCTCGAGTGGGCCATCCGCGGGTTGTCGACGACGCTCGGGACGGTGTCGCATTGCTTTGGGGCCTTCGAGCAACTGCAGGTGCCGCTCGCTGAGGTGCGAGAGCGACTGGGTATCGACGGCATGTCGAGTGCGACGGCCCACAACTTCCGGGATAAGGCGCGCATGAAGGATGTGCTGCGCGCCGCCGCAGTCCCGGTCGCGCGGCACCGACTCATCGACCGACGTGACGACGCCCTCGCCTTCGTGCGCGAGGTCGGATTCCCCATTGTGGTCAAGCCTCCGGCTGGAGCAGGAGCACGCGCCACACACCGCGTCTCGGACCTCCGCGCGCTGGATGCCCTCTTGTCAGCCCATCCACCAAACCCAGACGATCCACTGCTCGCTGAGGAGTTCTTGCGCGGCACCGAGCACTCGCTGGAGACGATGTCCATCGCCGGAGTTCCGGTCTGGCACTCGATCACGCACTACCGCCCGACGCCGTTGGACGTGCTCGAGAATCCGTGGATTCAGTGGGGCGTTGTGCTGCCCCGCGAAATTGATGATTCGGGTTTCGACGACATTCGCGCCACTGGCGATCGCGCCCTCGCCGCCCTCGGCATGTCGACCGGCATTTCGCACTGCGAGTGGTTTCGTCGTACGGACGGGTCGGTGGCCATCAGTGAGATCGCGGCACGGCCACCAGGGGCACAAATCACCACGATGATGTCGCGGGCCCATGAGTTCGACTTCATCGCCGCGTGGGTGCGCGTCATGCTTTTCGGTGTGTTCACGGCGCCACAACGACACTTCGCGGTGGGGACGGCGTACCTGCGAGGGCAGGGGAGTGGGCGCGTGCAATCGATTGACGGTCTCGATACGGTAGAGCGCGAACTTGGTTCGCTGATTTGTGATGTGCGTCTGCCGTCCATTGGCCACACGCCGAGCGGCAGTTATGAAGGGGAAGGCTTCATCATCGTTCGACATCCCGAGACTGCGGTTGTCGAACGCGCGTTGCAGCGCCTGCTTGACGTGGTTCGCGTACGACTTGCCTGACAGATCTCGGTTTATCGTCCCACTCCCTCCGATCACCACGCATGCCGAAAACAGTCCTGATGCTGACGCCGGGCTTCCCTGGCGAAATGCCCCACTTCACACGCGGGCTGTCCGAACAGGGCGCCACGGTCTTGGGAATTGCGAATGGTCCGGCCGGCGATTTGCCGGAGATGGCGCGCACGCATCTGAGTGGCTATCTGCAGGTGCCGGACCTGTTTACCGATACCGCGTCAGCCATTGCACAAATTCGCACGTGGCTTGGCACGCGCACAATCGATCGGGTCTGTTGTCTCTGGGAGCCCGGTATCGAGCTTGCGGCACAGATTCGCGAAGCGCTCGGGGTACCCGGTCAGTCGCATGAGCAAGCGCTTCGATTTCGGAACAAGGAGCTCATGAAGTTGGCGTTGGCCGCTGGTGGCGTACGCGTACCTCGGCATGAAACGGCGAGTAGCGCCGTCGGCGTGTGGGAGGCGGCAGAAAAGATTGGCTACCCACTCATTATCAAGCCGATCGCCGGCGCCGGGTCGATGGACACGTTTCGGTGTGACGACGCGGACGCCGTGAAGAGCGCCATTGCCCAGCTGGGCCACATTGCCGAAGTGAGCGTCGAGGAGTTCATCGATGGAGAGGAGTTCACCTTCGACACCATCTGTGCCGGCGGCGAAACCAAGTACTTCCACATCGGCTACTACCGGCCGCGTCCACTCATTGCGCGCACCAACGAATGGATCAGCCCGCAGACGCTGAGCCGTCGGGATGTGGACGATCCGGCGCTCGCAGGCGGTCGTGCCATGGGCGAAAAAGTGCTGCGCACGCTCGGGTTCGATACGGGATTCACGCACATGGAGTGGTACCGAAAATCGGACGGTGAGGCCGTGTTTGGCGAAGTCGCCGCCCGCCCACCAGGCGCCCGCACGGTGGATTTGATGAATTTTGCCAGCGACGTCGATCTGTTCGTCGGTTGGGCCGAGGCTGAACTGCACGGCACGTTTTCATTGGACATCGAGCGCAAGTACAACGCGGCCTGCATTACGAAGCGGGCAAACGGCAAAGGGCGGATCGTGCGCGTGGAGGGGCTGGACTTGCTCCGCCAGCGCTTTGGCGACGCGATATGCACGGTCGACCTGCTTCCGGTAGGCGCAGAGCGGCGTGACTGGAAGGCCACACTGCTGTCGGACGGCTACGTGACAGTGCGGCACCCTGACTGGCAAACAATCCTCCGTATGGCGGACATGGTTGGCACGCATTTGCAGATGTTTGCGGCCTAGAGCGTAGCGCGGGCACTCTGTTTGTTGCGGACGTGCCCGGCGACGTCTGTGGCGCGGGAACCGCAGCCGCAGTGGAGTCGCAGCCACGATTTCTATGCGGGATCGCTCGCTTACGGAGAGCGGCGGGCGGTAAACAGGCGGCACGGCGCTTGCTCGACAGAGAGGAAGATCAGCTCGCAGTCGTGCGAGAGATTTCGCCTCTGACGGAGAATAGGTCTATGTCCAAGATCGTCGAAGAGCCACCCGTTGAGCCGGTTCGAAGCTACTTCTCG
>JANMKU010000539.1:0-13487 GCA_031372205.1 Gemmatimonadaceae bacterium
GGTTGGACGTGCGACAACGATGCGTGTCGACGGACGACCAGCGGTCTCCGCCAGTTCGGGCGACACCAGCACGACGCCGGCCTCCGATGTGGCAAACCACGACGCGTACCGTGAGTGCGCCAAAAAGCTCAATTCGTTCGCGCCAGCTCGATCTAGCGGGGCAATACCGTACACACATACTCCCGCATCGCCGATCACTCGACCGTCCACGTGCACCGCAATAGCAGCGGCGGTGATGGCTATGCTGCCATCACCGCCGCTGGTGCCCCTCGCATCCGCCCCTTCGTTCACGTCGTCGGCGGCTTCTTTGTCGTCACGCCGGCTGGGGCCACTGCCGGTCCAGTGGGTGGCTTCACTGGCGTCGACGCCTTGAGCGCTGCTTTGGGTGGTGCTGAGAGTCGCAGCTTCGTCTGCACGACGTCGGTGATATCCAAATTCTTGTCGACTGACACAATTACCGACGCGGCCGCCACATCGAAAATGAATGAGTAGCCTCGTTCCGTCCGTACCTCATCAAGCACGCGACGCACCAAGTCCATAACAGGCTGCATCAATTCGGCTTCTCGCTGCTGTGCCTGCTCATTCAACTTCGTCACCCGATCCTGATACTCTGCCTCCTTCTCGCGCAGCGCTTTAAGACGCGGCTCCTTGGCAGCGGCCGAAAGGGAGACCTCTTCTTTCTGGTACGCGGTTTGGAGCACATTCAGCGAGTCACCCAACTTGGCGACTTGCGCCCGAAACCCTTCCATGTCCTTCTGGAACTGGAGCTCGGCCTCGGCGCGGCCAGGCGCGCTCTGCATGAGCTGCTGCGAGTTGATGAACGCGAACTTCTGTGGTACTTGAGCCGAAACCGGCACGGAGGTCGCCAAGAGCAGAGCGCAGGCGCCGGCAACAGTGGATAGACGCATCACAAATCCCCTAGAAAAGGTTGCCGAGTCGGAAGTGGAATTGCCACTTCGGGTCTGGCCTGACACGGAGGGTTACAGGATCGATCGCGACGCGATCGAATCCATACGCCAGATCGAGCCCGAGTGGCCCGAGTGGCGTCACGGTAGATACCCCAAACCCGGCAGAACGGAAGAGTCGGGTGGGATTGATCTGCCTCGCAGACGCCCAGTTGTTGCCGGCATCGCTAAATACGTTCACATAGAACATCTGGTTGAGCCGAAGCCCGAGCTCGCCGGTGACGGTCATGAAGGCGTTGCCGAACGACGCAGGGTCAGAACGGTATTGGTCAGTCGTTGCGTTGAACCCGTTGGGCGTGATCGAGAATTCTGGATAGCCACGGAGTGATTGCCCGAACTGTACGCCACCCACCGCAAACTGCTGCTGGAAGAAGAAAGGACCGGAATTGCCAAACAACGCACCAGTCCGTGCCGTGATCCCCATGACGACCTTGATCGGCTGCGAATTGGGGTTCGATCCCCCCAGCTGCAGGACGGGTGCGTAGGCCCGCATTTCACCGGTGATACGCTGGAAATTCACCGACCCGCCCAACGGACCACCGCTGAAGTCTGTGGTCACAGAACGCAGCGAGCCCGACGTCGCGAACGGCATATCTGCCCGCGTATCATAGGTGTACTCGACACCGAGATTCGAGCGCAGACAATTCTTGGTGCAACCCGTCGTCAACGTACCAGACGTGAAGGACGCAGACTCGCCGTTGTACGACACCGCCACCGTGGAGAAGAGCGATCCCGGCACCGGCATTCCTACCCGCACCTGTGCGCCCGTCCGGATATTCTGCCCGAGGTTGCCGACCACAAACCGCGACTGTGTGCGATACGCGCTCAGTGCGCCAGAGAGGCGTGTTCCGCGCAACGCTGGATCGGTGTAGGTCGCGGTGAAGTCATTGTAAAAGCGCCCGTACTGCCAGTTCAGCGATCCTTTCTTGCACTTGCCAAAGAGGTTCGGCTGCTCAACACCAATGAATCCGCCGAAGCCCACGTTTCCCTGTCCCGCCGACGCGCCAAAATTGATGCTACCGGTGCGCTTCTCCTTGAGCCGGAAGACGATGTCCACGTCCCCCTGATCATTGATGGGGCGATAGTCCGGAAACGGCATCGGCTGTTCGAAGAAATTCAGATTACCGATACTCTGGTAACTGCGCACCAACGCTTCCTGATTGAACACACCACCAGGCACAAGAAAGATTTGCCGACGAATGCAGTCGTCCGAGGTATAGTCGTTGCCGAGGATCTCGATCCGATTGACAATCGCCGGATTCCGCTCGTCGATCTCCCAGCGAAGGTTCACAACTGGCTGCGAATCTGCACCAATGCGACGATCGATCACGGGATTGATGCGAGAGTACAGGTAGCCATTGTTGCGGTACGCGGCATTCACCTTTTCGAGTGACTCGTCCCACTTCTTCTGATCAAACACGCCTTCCGGTGCCGACGCTTCACGCCGCAGCAAGCCCTTTACCCGCTGCGTTAGCGTTGGGTCGTTTCCCTCGAACGGATAGAAGCGCTTCAGTTCGTCCGTAGGGAACCGTCGATTGCCAGCGATTTCAAACGTGCCAACCCGGTACCGAGGACCCTCATCGACACCGATCTGGACGAGCCCTTTGCCGCGATCCCGATCAACAACCATGGTGTCCTTCACGATGCGCATATCGACGTAACCCAAGCGCGAATACAGCGCCGGAATGCGCTCGCCGAGATCACCGACATACTTGTCATCGTCAAACTCACCTTTGCGAAAAAACCAGAAACCCTCTGGTTTCGTTTTCATGGCGCCAACAATTGTGGCCTCTTTGATGCCCTTATTCCCTTCAATGTCGATGCCGGCGATCGCCAGACGACGTCCCTCGTTGATCCGATAGGTCAGTCCAATGCGACCGTCGGACATGGTCGTTGAGTCGATGGTCACCGTCGCCAGGTAATAGCCAGCGCCCTCGTATACCGAGTCAATCTTTGCGCGAGCGCGTGCGGCCATCAGGGGATCGATCGGGCGACCAATCACGAGTTCGATCTTGTCGCGGACTGAACGATCCGACACCGCCTTCGGACCAACGACTTGCAGGTCCCCAAGGAGCGCGCGTTCGCGCACAACGTACACCGCGAGCGTCTTACCGGGAACGCTCTCCACGTCGCAGCGGATCTCCACGTCGTCGAACTCGTTCAGCGCGTAGAGGCCTTTGAGCGCACGCTGCACGACCGGAAATGGCATCGGACTCTTCGCCGTCAACCCACCTTCCGTACGGATCTTCTCCTCCGCGATCCGAACGTTCCCACGTACGGCGATCGAGTCTGGTGTCGCGCATCGACCTGCTTCGTCCTGCGCGAAAGCGGCGCGGGCGGTCATCGCGGCCAACACGATCGCGCCCGCAGCATACCGAGTCACTCGGCGCAGTGGCGACGCTATCGGACCGACGCACCTTAGGCGGTCGACGGTTGCGGCGGATCCAGCAGGAAAACTCTTTTGCATAGCCGAGAAATATACACCGGAAAGACAGAGCGGCCGGACCCCGATGGGTCCGGCCGCTGTCGACACCGCAGTTACGCCTGAGGTGTCGGGGACAGGACGCGGAACTCGAGCTTTTCCTTCTCTGTGGTTGACACATCCACTTCGATCTCGTCGCCCTTCGAGAATTCCGCCGTCAGGATCTTCTCCGATAACGGATCCTCGATGTATCGCTGGATCGCCCGCTTGAGCGGACGGGCGCCGTAATGCTCGTCATACCCGTGGTTTACCAGAAACTCGACGGCAGGCTCGGTCAGCTTGATCGTCAGCTCTTCTTCCGCCAACCGCTTTTGTACTTCGCTGAACAGGATGGACACGATACTCGTGATGTGTTCCTTGCCGAGCGGATGGAAGACAATGACATCGTCAAGCCGGTTCAGAAACTCCGGGTTGAACACCCGCCCCATCTCTTCCTTGACCTTGTCCGAAATACGCTCGAAATCCCCTCGCGAATCACTGGTGTTGAAGCCGAGCGCCTTTCCCTTCGTGATGTCCTTCGCGCCGACGTTGGACGTCATGATGACCACCGTATTCTTGAAGTCGATCACGCGCCCGTAGTTATCCGTCAGGTGCCCTTCGTCCAGCACCTGCAACAGGATGTTGAACACATCAGGATGTGCCTTTTCGATTTCGTCCAGCAACACCACGCTGTACGGCTTGCGACGGATCGCCTTGGTCAACGTACCGGAGTCCTCGTAGCCGACGTACCCCGGGGGCGCCCCAATGAGCCGCGAAACAGAGAACTTCTCCATGTACTCGCTCATGTCCACCCGGATCAGCGCCGAAGCATCCGCAAACAGAAACTTCGCCAGCGATCGGGCCAGCTCGGTCTTTCCCACGCCCGTGGGGCCGGAAAAGATGAACGAACCGATCGGACGACGCGGATCCTTGAGACCTGCGCGGCTTCGGCGAATGGACCGCCCAAGCGCCCGAATCGCCTCGTCCTGGCCGACCACCGAGAGGTGCAGCTCCTCTTCCATCCGCAGCAGACGCGACGTCTCGGCTTCCTGCAAACGAGTCACGGGAATGCCCGTCCAGCGACTGACGATAAAGGCAATCTCCTCCTCGCCAAGCGTTGGACGATGCGACTGCCGGTGCGCTTCCCACTCTTCCTGCTTGCGACGAATCTCCGCCTGCAATTCTCGCTCATTGTCCCGGAGCGATGCCGCGCGTTCGAAGTTCTGATCGCGAACGGCCGACTCCTTTTCTGCGTTGAGCGCCTCAAGCTGCTCTTTCAGAGCGGCCACCGCCGGCGGCGGCGCCTGCGCAGCCAACCGCGCCCGGGCTCCGGCCTCGTCAATCACGTCGATTGCTTTGTCGGGCAGGAACCGATCAGTGATGTAGCGCTCGGACAGCTTCGCGGCCGCGACGAGCGTTTCGTCAGGGATGTGCACTCGATGATGATCTTCGTACTTCTTGCGCAATCCGTGCAGGATTTGCACCGTCTCATCGATCGAGGGCGGATCAACCACCACGGTCTGGAAGCGACGCTCCAACGCCCCGTCCTTCTCGATATACTTGCGATATTCGTTGAGCGTAGACGCGCCAACGCATTGCAGTTCGCCGCGCGCCAATGCCGGTTTCAGCATGTTGCTGGCATCGATCGCGCCCTCGGCCGCTCCAGCACCTACCAGCGTATGGAGCTCGTCGATGAACAGAATCACCTGTTTGTTCTGAGCGATTTCGTTCATCACGGCCTTGAGTCGCTCTTCGAACTGGCCACGATACTTGGTACCGGCGATGACCGCCGCCATATCGAGCGACAGCACGCGGTTGTCACGCAGGGAATCCGGGCATTCGCCGTTGGCGATGAGTTGCGCCAGCCCCTCGACGATCGCGGTCTTGCCTACACCGGGTTCGCCAATCAAAACAGGATTGTTCTTCTTGCGTCGCGTGAGGACTTCCATCACGCGTTCGATCTCTTTCGCTCGTCCAATGGTCGGGTCGAGCTGCCCTTCCGCGGCGAGCTGGGTCAGATCACGACAGAAGTGGTCCAGCGCTGGCGTTTTGGACTTCTTGTCGCCCTTCGCTGGCGCGGCCGACGGTGGCACGACGCCCGATTTTTCCTGTTGCGGCGGCTGACCAGGCTGTGGCATCTCGGTGCCGAGTAACCGCAGCGTCTCGGCGCGGGCGGCATCAAGATTCACGCCCGCGTCGGTCAGCACCTGGGCGGCGATGCCTTTCTCTTCGCGGAGCAGCCCAAGCAGCAGGTGCTCAGTCCCGACGTAGCTGTGATTGAGGTCCCGCGCTTCGGCCATGGCGAGTTCCAGGACCTTTTTGGCGCGCGACGTATACGGCAAGTCCGGTCCGGTGGCTTGTGCCGCCTTTCCCTTCTTGACCGTCTCTTCGATTTTTTGGGTCACGTCGTCGAGGTCGACGTTGAGGTTCTGCAGCACGGCGGCTGCAACCCCCTCTCCTTCGCGAATCAGTCCGAGCAGGATGTGCTCAGTGCCGACATACTCGTGATGGAGGCGTGCTGCCTCTTCGCGAGCCATCGCCAAGACCTTTCGCACACGCTCCGTGAAGTTGTAGCCGTTCATCGTCCCCTCAGGGTCGGGTGGATGCGGATCATTCGAACCCGCCTCCTTCGCTCACCAGCGCCTGACGCACGTACTTCGCGCGTGCCAGGTTCGCTTCACCTTCCGCCAACACACGCCCTTCGACGTGTGCCAAGTGCGCCGACTGCGCAAAAATCAGGAGCTTGTTGAGTGTGTATACACTGAGCCCGGTGATCAGTTTCAGACCGACCGCCAACCGCACGCCGCTCAAGTAGTTCATCGCTTCGTCGAACGTCAGGCTGCGCGCATACCGCAGGGTGCCGTACGCGCGCCACAGCTTGTCCTCGATAATATATCCAGCTTCCCGAACCAATACACGCCGCGCTTCCTCTTCTCGCTCTATTACATGACGTACGACGCGGATGAGCAGATCCTGTAACTCCTCCTCGGACCGACCCAGTGTTGTCTGGTTAGACAGCTGGAAAAAATTGCCGACGACCTCGCTGCCCTCACCATACAGGCCGCGATAGGTCAACCCCATTTGCTGCAAGCCCGCCAGCACCTTGCCGATCTCTTTGGTCAGCACCAAACCCGGCAAATGGATTAACACCGACGCCCGTAGCCCAGTGCCCGTGTTCGTCGGACACGCCGTCAAGAAACCAAACTCGCGATGGAACGCGAACGGCACTTGCGCCCCGAGCTCGCGATCCAGTCGCTGTACGGCCTCGAAGGCGTGTGCGACGGCAAATCCCGATCGGAGGGCTTGCAGCCGCAAGTGATCCTCTTCGTTGACCAGCAGCCCGACGGTCTCGCCGAGGAATACGGCCGCGCCCGAGCGCAACGGGTGCTGCTGGTCAAGCCCAGCGAGCTCCTTACTGACCAGATGGCGCTCGTGCAGCAGTTGCCGGTCCTGCGGTGCAAGCTCTTCGAGACGCAACAACAGGCTGCCATGGAGCGACGGTACGCCTCCGAGCGCGTCACGTACCTGCGCCAGCATCCGTAGTCGCTCACCGTCGCGCGCACGACCGGTGAAGGCGTAGCCTGTGACATTCCGCGCCAGTCGCATACGCGTCGAGATCACCACATCAGAACTCGGACCCGACGCGTCGAGCCAACGGACACCGCCATCCGGCAGCAGGGACAGGTCGAGCGCATGGCGCGGACCGCTCATTCGATCACCCGGATGCGGTCGCGCAACTCGGCGGCCAGCTCGAACTGCTCCGCGGTCACCGCTCGTCGGAGCCGATCGTTCAGATCATGCAAGGTATCCGGTTTGGCAATTACGTCAGTGACCGGAGGCTCGTACTTGAGCCCGACGTGTTTTGAGCTGCCGTGTAGGCGCCGCAAGAGTTCGCGCAGACTCCGCTCCATCGCATCGTAGCAGTGCGGACAGCCCAGCCGGCCCGTTCGTTGGAAATCTCGTGCCGTGGCGCCGCAAAACGTGCAGGACGACGCATCCTCAGCCGATGCGGACGCCTGCTGCTGGACGTCCTGCAGGATGGCACCCAGCGGATGCTGCGGCATGGCCAGAGTCGTCTCGACACCTTTGGCTGCCGCGCACTTCTCACACAAATGCAGCTGGGTCACGGCATTGTCCACGATCCGCGTCAGATGAACGACCGCGTCTCGCTCCTTGCAACTATCGCAAAGCATCAGGCCTCCATCCGTTGACTGTGCGAGGGGCTCAACCGCCCCCCTTCCAACAATAGCTCTCGCTTGGCACGCGCGGCCAGCGACCGATTGTGTGTCACCACAACGAGCGCCAACGACAGATCGCGCGCCAGCTCTGCAAAAAGATCGTGCAACCGCTCTGCATTGTTCAGGTCCAGGTTGCCGCTCGGCTCGTCGGCAAGGAGCAGCGCCGGTTCGGCGGCGAGGGCACGCGCCACCGCCGCACGTTGCTGCTCCCCGCCGGAGAGGGCCGCCGGCCGATGATGCATGCGCGACGACAAGCCGACGCGTTCCAACAGCGTCACTGCACGACCGCGCGCGGTGTGGTCCGCCACACCAGCGATGCGGAGTGGCATCATGACATTCTCCAGCGCGGAGAACTCGCGCAGGAGATGATGAAACTGAAACACAAATCCCACCGATCGGTTCCTGAGCGTGTCGAGCGCGTCATCCGCGAGCCCGGCAATCTCCTGTCCTGCGATGGCAATCCGTCCGGCCGACGGGCGATCGAGCGCCCCGAGTACGTGCAGCAGCGTGCTCTTGCCCGATCCGCTCGCACCGACGATGGCCACCATCTCGCCGCGCTGCACGGTAAGCGACACCAGATCGAGCACGCGAATCAACTCACCATCGACGCCGCGGAACTCCTTGACCAGATCCCGAGCGTCTATGACGGCCGACGCCGGTTCACCCACGGGCGGCGCGTCAATCATGGCGGATCGCATCGACTGGATACATGCGTGCCGCCTGCGAGGCAGGATACAACGTCGCTAGGGCGGACACGGCCAGGCTGGCTGCCACGATCGCCATCACGTCGGCAGGGTCGGTCGCCACCGGCAAGTGGTCGATGAAGTAGATCTGCGGATCAAGCGCGATCAGTCGAGACCGATCAAGTAGATAGGTAACGGCGAGTCCGAGCAGCAGCCCGCCCACCGTCCCGACTGCGCCAACAACGACCCCTTGCAGCAAGAAAATCCACCGTATCGACCGTGCGGGCATGCCCATCGCGCGCAAGATGCCTATCTCACGCGTCTTGTCGGCGACCACCATGGTCAGTGTGCCAACGATGTTGAACGCGGCGACGACCACGATCAGCAGCAAGATGATGCCCATCCCCAGCTTCTCGAGTTTAAGCGCCGAGAAGAGGGTGCGATTCGACTCCTGCCAGTCTTCGGCGCGCACCGGGGCACTGAGTGTCGCTCGCAGCGTGTCCGCTACCATTGCCGCCTTCCAACGATCGACGGTGCGCGCCTCGATCCCCGTGACGTCGTCGCCGAGCCCGGCGAAGTGCTGCGCCATTCGCAGGCTGATGTACAGGTAGCCGTTGTCGTACTCGTACATCCCCGTTTCGAAGAGCCCGGACACCACCACGCTATCGAGTCGCGGGATGAGTGCCCCGGTTGACTGATTCATTCGCACACCAGCCTGACCTACCAGCGTCAGGGTGTCGCCGGGAAACGCGTTGAGTTTGGCTGCGAGCGATTTGCCAAGGACCACGCCGGGCAAGGCGCTGCCTTCGCGCGTGAAGGTAAAATCGCCGACAATGGCGTGCTCGCGAATCGCGGTTACGGCGACGTCCTTGGCAGCTGGCGCGTCGATGCCCACCACTTGCGCGGCGGTACTGTAGCCAGCCGAATTGACCACCAAGCCCTCGGTGGTGACGAACGGCGCTGCCGCCACAATGCCTGGGGCGGCGCGCACCTGATCGCGCAGCGCGCGCCACCCATCCATGCGCATGCCGTTGCCATATGGGAGAATTCGGATGTCCGGGCTCCCAATGAGAATCTTGTCACGGAGGTCACGCTGCAGTCCATTCATCACACCCATCACGACGATGAGTGCGCTCATGCCGATTAACACCCCACCGATCGCGATGACGCTGATGAGCGAGAGGAGACGCGACCCGCGTCGACTGCGCAAGTATCGCCACGCGATGGAGATTTCGAGTCGAGCCATGCGTCTGCCCTATTCGGGCCGCATGGTCGGGAACAGAATGACGTCGCGGATGTTCGCCGTGTCGGTCAGGTACATGAACAAGCGGTCGATCCCAATGCCAACCCCACCCGTCGGCGGCATGCCGTACTCCATCGCGCGCAGATAGTCTTCATCCACACCGGATGCCTCATCATCGCCGGCATCGCGCAGTAGGGCCTGTGCCTCGAACCGTTGACGCTGATCGATCGGATCGTTCAACTCCGAGAATGCGTTTGCCAGCTCGCGTCCCCTTGCGAACAATTCGAATCGCTCCGTCAGGCCCGGCTTACCCCGCTTGGGCTTGGCCAGCGGCGAGAGCTCGATGGGATAGTCGACAACGAACGTGGGCACATCGATCTTCGACTCGACTAGCGCCTGAAACAACTCGTCGAAGAGCTTCGGGCGACTCATCGCCACGACGTGCGGCACCCCAACACGCTGCGCCAATGATCGCAACCCCGCGTCGTCCAACGCCATCACGTCCACCCCGGCGGCCGCCGACAACGACGGAGCCCATTCAATTCGCGGAAACGGTGTCTGCAGCACGGGGACCTTGTCTCCCACCAACGGAATCGCGCGGATGGCGTCGGCCGCCGCGACGAACATTGACTCCACACGGTCCATCATCACCTCGTAGTCCGCGAACGCCTCATAGAATTCAAGCATCGTGAACTCCGGATTGTGCGTGCGGTCGATCCCTTCATTGCGAAAGTCGTGGCCGATTTCGTAGACGCGCTCAAATCCGCCCACAATGAGACGCTTCAGATACAGCTCGTCTGCGATTCGCAGATACAACGGCATGTCCAACGTGTTGTGGTGCGTCACGAACGGCCGCGCCGACGCACCGCCATACAGCGGTTGCAGCACCGGCGTCTCGACTTCGAGATACCCCAGCGCATCGAGATGCGCCCGAATGGTCCGCGTCAGGAGCGAACGCGCGCGAAAGATGGCGCGCACTTCTGGGTGCACCGCCAGATCGACGTACCGTTGACGCGCGCGCAATTCGGTATCGGCAAACGCCGAATAGCGAACGAGTTGACCATCCACCGTCGCCTCCTTGCCAAACGGCAACGGACGAATCGATTTGGACAAGAGCACAATGGACACGACGCGAACCGTCGCTTCACCCGTCTTGGTGCGCATCATCGCTCCGCGTACGCCGACCCAATCCCCAAGGTCGTACTCGGCGAGCAGCGCCCACGTGGCCTCACCGACTTCGTCACGACGCAAGTACAGTTGCACGCGCCCATCCATGTCCGCCAGATGGGCAAACGCGGTCTTCCCCTGACTGCGCCACGACGTGAGACGGCCGGCGACGGACACCGTTGGCCCTTCCGCCGCGTCGCCCAGCGATGCGATGGCCTCCACCGAGGTGTGCGAGCGGTCGTACGAATAGGCGAACGGCTCCTCGCCAAGCGCACGCAGTCGGTCAAGTTTCTCGAGACGCGCCCGCATGAGAAAATTCAGATCATCACTCACCCGACACGACCCTCACTGCCCGCGGCGCTCTCAGCCTTCAGAAACGCGTGAATGAACGGATCAATAGCGCCATCCATGATTTTTTGGACGTCGGGGATTTTGAGCTCGGTGCGGTGATCGTTGACCATCGTGTACGGCTGAAAGACATAGCTGCGAATCTGACTCCCGAACGACACGTCCTGTTTGTTGGCGTCGAACGCCGCTTTCACCGCCGCCTGTTTGTCCGCTTCGCGCTGGTACAGCTTGTTCTTAAGCTGTTTCATCGCCGTTGCTTTATTCTTGAACTGCGAGCGTTCCGCTTGTGACGCGCAGACGATACCACTCGGCAAATGCGTAATGCGCACGGCGGAGGACGTCTTATTGACATGCTGCCCCCCCGCACCAGACGCACGATATACATCGATCCGCAAATCCTCGTCGCGGATCTCGATGTTGATCTCTTCGTCCACCACGGGATACACAAACACCGATGCAAAGCTCGTGTGCCGGCGCGCCTGCGCATCAAACGGCGAAATACGAACGAGGCGATGCACGCCTGATTCCCCGCGAAGAAACCCGTAGGCGGAAAGTCCCTTGATCTCAATGACCGCACCCTTGATGCCCGCCTCTTCGCCCTCGCTTAAGTCCAGCATCTCGATGGCGAAGCCTTTGCGCTCGGCCCAGCGCACATACATGCGCATGATCATCTGCGCCCAATCCTGCGCTTCGGTGCCGCCCGCCCCCGCGGAAATTTCCAGTTGCGCATCACGGAAGTCATCGCGGCCGCGCAACAGGGTGCGCAATTCAAAGGCATCAAGCTCCTCAGCAAGTCGCTCGACCTCCGCATCGACATCCGCCGTCATCGATTCGTCGGGCTCAAGATTCAGCATGTCGTCGAGCTCGCGCGCCGAGCGTGTGCGCGCCTCGAGCGCGTCAAACGGATCCACCCAACCTTTCAACTGCTTCACCTGCTGCACGATGTCGCGCGCGTGCTCCTGATCGTTCCAGAACGCGCCCTCCGACATTTCATTTTCGTACGCGGTCAGCGTCGAACGTTTGGTCTCGACGTCAAAGATACCTCCGCATATCGGCGAGACGTTCTTCCGCTCGCGCGAGCACCTTCACACGTTCGCCGTCCTGCATGCGTACCTCCACGTACGACGTGAGCCACATCCCGGCCGGGCTCGTGGCTCGTGTATCTCACGAACGGGACACCGAAGCGCGCCGCCATCCACCCGATGCTGGTAGACGCGGCGCGCGGTGATCGGAACCTAGTGACGGTGTCGGTGCTCCTCCAGCGGCGCAGTGAATCTCAGAACAACTTGCGCCCACCACCAAGCAACTCATTCAGGGCTTCCTGGAAATGTGGCGTTGACTCGGCCATCTCGCGCCCCACCTGCTCGACGTACTCTTCGTAACTCTTCTTGATCTCCTCGCGAAACAGCTGGCGCAGCGTTCCGTCCCGCAAACCATCCTCACGGCGCTGCGGATGATACGCCACCAGATCGGAGACAAGGGCGCGCGCCAAGCGCCGAGCGCGTTGTCCCGGGTCTGCGTTGAGAAACGGATTGATCGAGCGACGTGGTGCGGTCGCCGTTGGTTCGACATTCGGCACTTGGGGGTTGAGCGCCGGTACCTCCGCGGCTGTCTCTGAGGGAAGATACGGCACGGCATTTCGCACCATATCGGTTGGCAACGACACCGGCTTGAACACCGAAAAGGTCGGCGCCGGTACGATCGCCGCGAGTGGCGTGAATTCCGATAGCGTCGCTGCGGTCGCCGCGGGTGCACCGCGCGATGGCATACCCGTTGGCGGCGTGCGATTGGCCGCCGCGACCTCAGACGGCGTGACTACCGATGTCGATCGCGGTGTGTTCGGGGGCGCGGCGAACGGTCGTGTCGCGTGACCAACTGATAGACCAGTGTCTCGAACAGCGGGCGTCAGAGTGCTGCTGTGTGCCGCAGTCGGTTCAACGCCGGTGCGCACGTGCGGTGGTGCACTCGAACGCGGAGAAGGTACCGGAGTGCGGGCGCGCCATGCCGCCTCAACCCCCACGGATGGTGTTGGCGCGCTCGGCATGCCGCCAGGCGCACCACGAGTGAACGCCGGCAGCACCACGCCAGACGACGCTGGCGTGACGGAAATGGGCAAAGTCCCCCCAGCGATGTTGATGACACCACCGCACACCGAACAACGAGCGCGGACACCAGTTGCCGGCACTTTCTCCGGGTCCACCCGAAAAATGGAACGACAATCAGGACAGGTAACGGTCACGTGATCACTCCCATGGTATTCGTGCCAGACTCCTGGGGCACACTGGACATCAGCTCGAGTGATGCATCGTCTCGTCGTCGATCAGCCACCCAGAGTGAACCGGGTAGTGTCTTCGCATAGGTCTTCATTTCCGTGGCCAACTC
>JANMKU010000288.1:0-2654 GCA_031372205.1 Gemmatimonadaceae bacterium
CGTCGCCTCCACCTTCGCCAGCGATCGTGCACGTCTCGACGCCCTTGGATACACAACGCGTGTCGAGATCAGTCAACCGGGGTTCATTCGCGCCATCGTCCGACTTGGCCATGACGAGACCCGTGTAGATTGGGCCCACCATTCGGCGTGGCGTTTCATGCCTCTGGTCCGTGACCCCGTTGGAGGATGGTTGCTTCACCCGGTCGACCTCGCGATCAACAAGACGCTTGCGCTCGCGGGGCGAGATGAACCGCGCGACTATGTGGATATGCTGTTCGCCCACGAGCACATCCTGCCAGTTGGTGCACTGTGCTGGGCTGCGGTGGGGAAAGATCCAGGATTTACGCCGCTGTCGCTGCTCGAACTGCTCAAGCGGCGCAGTCGCTATCGGCCTGCAGATTTTGCGCGGCTCCAGTTGGTGGCTCCTTTCGATCTGGTCGCGGCGAAGACGCTCTGGTTGTCAGCAGTGTCCGACGCGGAAGCGTTTGTTCGACATCGTCCGCCGACCGAGATTGGCTGCCTGTACTGGTCAACAGTGCGCGCGGCGTTCGTGATGCCGTCGTCGACGGACGACGAGGCGGGCACGGTGCGCCCACATTGGGGGGCACCGGGAGGTGTGCTCCCGCAGCTACACGATGCGACGCGCACTTCGCCTCCGCCGACTGCGTGACCGATAGGCTGTCGCGTACGGGATGCGCGACCGGCCACGTGACAGGATACTTGGCCGCCGCGTTGGCCACGTTGCCGCGATCATGTTCACCGGCCTACGGCGGAAACTCCGGCGTGTGGATCCCAATGATTGAGAGGCCACGCTCGCGACACGCGGCGTCGAGCGCGCGGAGCGATGTCAGCGTGTTCGTACAGAAGATGACCGCGCGGCGGCGATTTCCGAATGCGTCAGGCCGTTGAAATACGCAAGTCGTACAATCGCCCGTTGCTCGTCCGGCAATTCACCAAGCGCGCGGTGTACCGCCGTGTGCACGTGCCAGCCTGGTTGGCCCGCCTCATCCGGTTCGGCGGGATCGACGTGCGATTCATCATGACAGGTGTTTGTGAGTCGCCGCGTTCCCATCGTGCGACGACCCTGTGCACGCAGCACGTCGATGGCGCGATTGCGCGTCACCCGCAACATCCACGGCATGATGCCGATGCCCGTGTCTTCGAGCGACGCGCTTTTGTGCCACACTTGCCGAAACGTTCCATCACGACCTCCTCGGCGTCCGCCGTGTTACGCAGAATGTTCTCGGCGACTCCGAGCAGCCACGGGGTGGCGTGGTCGATCGGCTCGACCAGCGCTCGCTCATCACGCGCGATCAGCCGTTGTCGTAGCGTCTCCTCGCGGGCGATCTGCAGGTGCCGAGTCGCCACGCCTGTTGCTGCCCGCACCATGCTCACCGATGCGCGTGCATGTCAAACGGTGCGGTGCCGACCGCCGTGTTGAGCTTCTTGCGCCACAAGACGAGCGTGTCGTACTCCTCAAGCCCCGAGTTCGCCGGGATCTTGAGCGATGTCACGCCAGACGCATGGCTGACCTTGCCGTGGAACAGTCCGTTCGCTGCCGACACCATGCTGCCTTTCGCGAGCACGAGGTACACGTCGGCCGCGCGCGGGTCGTGGGCGAAGTCTTTGCTGGTGGTCAACCGGAGCGCGCTCGCGGCACCGTCAAGGATGTAGGTGCCCGCGGCGAGATGGTCGCCAACGCCGCGGAACGCGGTCGACTTCGCATCACTCATGCCGCCCATTGCCGAGCCCATTTTGTCGCCCATCTTGCCCATTTTGTCATCCATCTTCCCCATCTTGTCGTCCATCTTGCCCATCGCGTCGGCTTCCTTCTTCATCTTGTCTTTGTCCTGCATCGCACCGGTCGTCTGGGCGTACCCTAACGCGGGCAGGAAAACCAATGCGAGAGTGCTCAGCGTGCGTGTTGTGCGAGACGTGTGTGCGCGGGTCATGGTGTAGTCTCAGGTGAGGGTTGATTGTCGGCGTGTTGTGCCTGACACCCTGAGTACGATGAACGCGCGCTGTTGGATCAGTCGATGCGCGTGTTATCGCAGGTCGATGTCCAGTTTCGCCTGGAGACACACCCGGGCCGCTGCGGGGCACACACTCGCGAGCAGTGTGCCACGAGTTGCGCGCGTCAAATGAAGCGTGGCAGTTGGACTCGCCGTGAAGTAGCTGCTGTCGGCGTCCAACGCGTCTGACGTAAACGTCACGCGTGTGCCGTCGCTGAGCTCGAGCATCGGCAACAGGCGCGCGTTGATTCGCACGCCCGGTGCCGCATCGAGACGCAATTGACGGGCGCTGCGCGGGCCGCTGGCGACCATCGACAGCAGCTCGGACTGCGCGATGATTCCATCGGTGACGGCGTGGCACGACGCGCCGAGCACGCTGGCCAACACGATGAGCCACGTGCGCGCGACGTATGACGCGCGCGGTGCGGTGATCATTCGGCGAGCAACGTGTTGATGCGTCGTTCCCATTCGGTGTGCCACCGATCACCTTCGTGAAATTCGCCGTAGCCTTCGTAGCGCACGCGTCCCTGTTTGTCGATCAGCACGAAGCTGGGCCAGTACTGAATGTGGTAGAGATCCCAGCTTGCACGATCGTTATCCTGCGCGACCGGCCACGTGACATGATACTTGGCTAACGCCTTC
>JANMKU010000029.1:0-7043 GCA_031372205.1 Gemmatimonadaceae bacterium
GCCGACCTGCCGCTCCAAATGACCATGTAGTGCCATCTGACGCGCAATGGGCAGTCCCAAGCCGGTGCCCGCAGTTCTTGTCGAAAAGAACGGTTCGAACGCCCGTTCGAGCTCTTCTGGCGTAACGCCGCGTCCCGCGTCGGTGATGGTCACGACGGCCTGACTCTCAGAGCGGGTCATCATTACCGATGCACCTCCACCCGCGGACATCGCTTGCTGTGCATTGAGAAGCAGGTTGAGGAACAATTGCTCAAGCGCACCGACGTCGCCGGACACGGCACATCGGTGATGTTGACGAGCACGACCATGTCCTGAATCGGAGTCGGAATATCTGTTGATGCCGTCGGTTGTGTTCACCAAGCAAGGCTCCCTCAGTTCGCGCGCAACGCCTCGCTCGGATCGATGCGGCTCGCTCGCGTAGCCGGCACCCAGCACGCCACCAACCCAATCGCCGTCATCGTGGCCACGACGGCCACCAATGTGAACGGATCGCGCGAGGCGACGCCGAACAGCAGTCCCTCAATGGTCCGCGACAGCGCGAGCGAACTCGCCACTCCCACTGCGAGTCCCAGTCCCACCAGCAGGCCGCCTTCACGCAAAATCATGGCCGTCACCCGCGACGGTGCAGCGCCGAGCGCGAGCCGGATGCCGATCTCGTTGGTGCGCATACTCACGTTGAACGCGAGGACGGCGGCGATCCCGATCGAGGCGATCACCAGCGCAAGAATACCGAATCCGCCCAGCAGCAGTGCGTTGAGGCGACGCGGCCCGACACTTTCGTCGCGCACGGCCTCGAGCGACATGACGTTTTCGATCGGTTGATCGGGTGCGATGCTCCGCACGATCGCACGCGCTGCATTCGACAGCCCGTTGGGATCGACGGCGCTTCGAATCACGAGTCCTCCCGGTGGGAACTCGGCTTGCGCCACGGGAAGGAACGCGACGGGCATCGGTTTGGCATCAAGGCCGCCGTCTTTCGTATCGTTCACGACCCCGACCACGGTGCGCCACTCTCCTTCTGCGATACCGATAAAGCGCAGCACATCACCAGTCCACGCAACTTTCCGTCCAATCGGATCGAGTGTTGGGAACAGACGATCAGCCAGCGTCTTGTTGAGGATCACCACCTTGTCCGTCGATGGCCGGTCTGCCTGCGCAAACTCGCGCCCTTTCAGCAATGAAATCCCTGCGGCGCGAAAGTATCCGGGATCGGCCGTGCGATACTCCGTCGACAATGGCGACACGTTGTCGAGCGAGCGTTCCTGCGCCTTCATCTCGAGCAGGATGTTGCTCGCGCGGAGCGGAACCGTGGACCCAAGGCCAACCACCTCGACACCAGGTAGTGTTGCCAACGCGCGCTGCATTTCTTCATATCGCTGGCCAGCTTTGACAAAGTCGGTGGTGGCCGTGAAGTCGAGTGGCACTTCCATCGTCAGCACGTTCTTCGGATTGAGCCCAGGATCGACCGCCGCGAGACGCTGCATGGAGCGCACGAGCAGCCCCGCACCGGACAACAGCACCACAGACACCGCCACCTGCGTGATGACAAGCGCCTGTTGCAACCGCTTGCGACGCGCACTGCCGCTGGTCTTGAGACTGCCCGCCGCGAGTCCCGCGCCGAGCGAATGTTCTGCACCAACACGCGGCGCAAACGACAACAGGAACGCGATGATCACGGCAAGCAGTGCGGTAAATACCAGCACCATCCAATCGACGTGAATTTCGTCGGCGCGCGGAGAGAACCGCGCGACAAATCGTGTCAGCGTTCCAACACCAGCAATCGCCACCAGCAGACCAAGCACCGCGCCACCGCCGGCCAGCACAAGGTTTTCCACCAGCAACAACTTGCGCAGTCGCGACGCACCGGCGCCGAGTGCCGCGCGCACCGTCATCTCGTGTTCGCGACGCACGCCACGCATCAGCGTCAGGTTCGCTACGTTCGCGCAAGCAATAACCAGTACGAGTGACGCGACGCCCATGAGCAGCCACAACATCAGTCGCGCATCACGCCCGAGCACCTCTTTGAACGGTGTCAGTTCGACCGTGTATCCCGCGGCTTTGTCGTACGACTCCGGATTCTCGGCGTGCATGCGCTGCGTGATCATCCCGACTTCCTGACGCGCCTGAACAACCGTTGCTCCGGGGGCGAGTCGGGCTATCATCTCCGTCATGCGGTGTGTGCGTCCCTGCACCATCATCGCGCTGACATGATGTTCACTGATCGACATGTTCATCAGCGCTTCGATTTTACCGGGAAAGAACGGCGCCGGTTCGAGCACACCGATCACCTCAACGGCGCGTTTGCCGATGCGCATGGTCTTGCCGACGATCTTCGGGTCGCCGGCGAAATGCGTGAGCCAATAGCCGTGCCCGAGCAAGATGACCGGCGCCGCGCCCGCGCCATCGTCCCCTGATGTAAACCCTCGGCCGAAGATTGGCTTGAGCCCCATCACGCTCAGATAGTTGCCCGTGACGAGACCAACATCGATCTGCGACGCATCGGTCGACTCAATCAATGACAGTGTGAGCGGGGAGTACTCGGCGATCTGTTGCATCGTGCGCGACTGCGCGCGGAAGTCGTTGATCTCCGGCACGGACAAGGCGACGTTGGTCTGTCCCTGATTCACCGTATGGTGGCGCAGGTACATGAGCCGATCGCCGTCGGCGTGCGGCAGCGGTTTGAGAAAAACACCACGAACCGCCGAGAATATTGCGGTGTTGGCCCCGATCCCCAGGCCCAAGGTGAGCACGACCGCGATCGCAAAGCCTTTGGCGCGCGACAATGAGCGGAGGACATACCGAAGGTCAAGCGACATCGGGACACTCGCGAGGAGCAGGCGGGAGCGGGGAGCACGGAGGGGCGCTCACGGAAATTGCGCCGCAGTGGACGTAGGCGGAAGTTACGGACATTCGACGTGTCGCCGAGCAGCAGGTCGCTAGACGTTTGGAGGCTGCTCAGGGTAGCCGCTGATAAGCGAGAACTGGTGACAATCTCCCTTTACGTGGGTGATTATCACCCATATAATGGTTGAATGGCACCAAACTATCTCCCCAGGCTTATTGAGACGGCGATTCGCGACACGCTGGACGTTATGCCGGTGACGGTGTTGACCGGAGCCCGACAAACCGGAAAGAGCACGCTGGCGCAAGCTGGAGCCGCCGAGTCCCATCGGGTGCTCCTGACTCTCGATGACCTGGGAATCCGCGACCGAGCCAGAAACAGTCCAGACGAACTACTCGCGGCCGGTGATCGCATCACGGTGGACGAGGTGCAGCGAGAGCCGGACCTCCTCTTTGCCGTCAAACGCGCGGTCGACGCCGCTCGGCGGCCCGGCCAGTTCCTGCTCACCGGGTCGGCGAATTTGCTGTTGCTTCGCTCGGTGTCAGAGTCGCTGGCGGGACGCGCATCATATGTGACCCTGTGGCCGATGACCCGTCGCGAACAGCTGGGGCTCGGTACGGCAGGAATCTGGAGTGCGTTGCTCGACCTGGATCCCAAGGAGTGGAGAACATTGGTCGGTGACCAGTCCGTGGCCCGGGAATCGTGGGCCGACTGGGCGCGGCGCGGCGGATATCCGACCCCAGCGACACAGCTCACGACCGACGCGGCGCGGCGCATCTGGTTTGACGGCTACGTGACCACGTGGCTGGAACGCGACCTTCGCGACCTGGCGTCGATCGATCGATTGACCGATTTCCGTCGGCTCATGATTGCGACGGCACGTCGCGTTGGATCAATGCAGCAGCAGGCTGGCATGTCGCGCGACCTCGGCCTCTCCGCTACGACAGTGCAGCGCTACCTCGATCTACTCGAGGTGTCGTATCAACTCATTCGGATTCCGGCCTACGCAGTCAATCGCAGCAAACGGTTGATCAAGGCGCCCAAGTTGTATTGGAGTGACGCAGGTGTCGCGATGCATCTGGCCGGCGAGACGGTGCCACGCGGTGCGCATCTCGAGAATCTGGTCGCCACAGAACTGCTTGCATGGGCTGGAGCGTGCCGCGATCGCGTGTCCATTCTGCATTGGCGGACGACAAAAGGCGCCGAGGTCGATTTCGTGATCGAAACGGCGAGTTGCGTGCTCCCGATTGAAGTCAAAGCATCGACGACGATCACCACCAGTGACGCTCGACACGTCGAGAGCTTTCTCGATGAATACGCAGCCACCGCGGGACTGATCCTGTACGATGGTGTAGAAACATTTTGGCTGACGCGTCGGGTGTTGGCGGCACCATGGTGGAAGGTGATGTGAGCCCTCCTGTCTGATGCGCCGTTCGCTGCAAACGCAATTCCTCATCAACTCAACTGCCATGCGTTATCAGGTCTTGTTGATCGTCGTCCTTGCGTCGCAGGCGGCGGCGCAAAACCCGGAGCCACGCGAGTGCCCACCGATCTCGATCAAGACCGATGGTTGGCATGCGCAAGGTTCGACGCAATTCGGAACACGCTTTCTCGCACCTTCGCGGTATCAGCGCCAAGTCTGGGAAAGCCGGGGAAGTAATATGCCGCAGATGGACTCGAGTGACGTCGAGGACTACTGGCCGGTCACCTCCGTACTCTGGACCTTCTCGTTCTCCACCGTTCGAGGGGCGAGCCAATCACTCCCCGCGAGTGGAGCGGATTATTCGCTCTGTATCGAGCCGTGGTCTGGCAAGCGCGGCAGGGTCGAGCGCTTCCGTACGGGGAAGATGTCCACGGGCCCATCCACATTTGCAACGCCATACATTGTCCGCGCATCCTGGCGACTGGCGAGCGGCAGGCTGCTCACCTTTTATGCCGCCGGCACAGACAGTAACACCGTCGCCGAGATGTATGGGTTGATCAGCACGGTGCGCTTTACACCTATCGAACGTCCATAGGCCGCCTGCGGTCAGCGCGACGGTGTCCCGTACGCACAGGCGCATGCTGATCGGTCAGGGAAAGCGAGGTGACGCATGGAAGGCGCAAAGGCGCGCGCGCCGCTTGTCTCCGACCGTTTGACGCCCTAGTCTCATCACATGGTCTACAGTGATCGCATTACCATCGAGCTGGGCAGGCGCGGCGGGAAGCCTTGCATTCGCGAACGTCGTCTTGTCGGCGATACCGCTGCGGCCTGAGTCGGTCGAGAACGACGCTCAGAACAGACCGAGACCACGATATGACTCGACTCCTCGACGAAGCATTTGCGGCTGCGGCCGCACTACCTGAGGCTGAGCAGAACGCGCTCGCGACTGCGCTCTTGTCCGAACTCGCTTCGGAACCCGTCTACTCTTCGCGCGTCGGACTCGGATAGCGCGCCCTCGGCACCTTGATCGGTGACACCGTTGTCTGGTCTTGGATCGGAACGCACGAGGACTACGAGCGGCTCATCAAGTCGCTCTAAGGACTGCTCACGATGTGAATGTCTAAGACACTCTCCACCGGACAGTCGCAGCCGAGTCCGGCAGCGCACAGCGGCCACTGTTGACATGCATCTGCATGCCCACTCGCTCGCGGACTACGGCGGCGGGAAGGTCTGTGTCAACACCCACGCGATGCTGTTCCCGGCGTCGATCCCCGCTGACTTTCGTCGTCTCATCGCGGACGGACAGGTCGCGGTCTTCGCGGAAGTGAGCCCGCAATACGATGGTCTATCGTTAGCGGACAGCGTATTCGAGCCCTTCTTTGCCTTGGCCGAGGAGCTGGATATTCCGGTCGGCGTGCATCTCGGGGACGGACCGCCCGGTGGTGCCCACGTGCTCAGCAATGGGACGCCATCCGCCTATCGGGCCCAGCTCACCAGCCCCCTGCAACTCGAGCCGGTCCTCATTCGGTATCCGAAGCTCCGGCCCTATGTCATGCATTTTGGATCGCCGCTGGTCGACGAGATGATTGCGTTGCGCTACTCACACCCGCAGGTCTACGTGGACATCTCCCAGCACTACGCCGCGCGCTTCCTCCGCCTGAGCACCGCCGAGATCGCGCACCATCACGGCAGGAAGTGATGCATACCATGCTTATTGCTGCCGGTGTAATCGCGCTCATCACCGGCATCCTTCACTCGGTGCTTGGAGAGATGCTCATTTTTCGGCACCTCCGCAGTGGTGGGCTTGTTCCGACAATAGCGGCGCCGCCGCTACATGAGCGGAACATCCGAATTATCTGGGCGACTTGGCACTTGGCGTCGGTGTTTGGCTGGGCGTTCGCAGGTATTCTGCTCAGTCTTGCAATTGCTCCGACCGACTCCCCGCGTGCGCTGATCGTGAACGCGGTTGTCTTCGCACATCTTGCCGGTGCTTTGCTTGTGCTCATCGGCACCAAAGGTCGGCACCCCGGATGGATCGCAATATTGCTCGTGGCGGCGCTTACCTGGTTTGGTGCACGTGCCACCTGACAATGGTGCCACCGCGCCGACGCGAGGCGGTGAAATTCAGAAGGCTCGGCTCTGCGTAGTCGTGTCCCGGACGATTTGAATGCGGATGTGCGCACCGTCATCGTGGCGCCGATGACGAAAGGCGGTCATCTCTATCCATTTCGCGTGCCGTGCAAGTGATGGCAAACAAGGCGTCGTGGTCATCGATCGGATTCGCACGGTCAATGTGGAACGCTTAAGCAAAATCAGCTCGGTCAAGACCCGCCGGACGTCCCAGCACGCGTCAGTGTCCCGGGCGCCGCACGCAAGGATGCGACGCAGGCGAGGCAGGGTATTGCTGCGCCCCTTGCGGGGTTTCTGACGTGGCGTAGGCTTGGGTGCGGGAGAAGTGCAGGCCAGGCATTCGGCACCGAGCACCGTGCATACGGAGACTGCGATGAATCGTCGAGCATTACTTGCATCGATTTGGCTTTCACTTGTCGCCGCGAGCAGCGGTGCGGCGCCACAAATTGCATCATCGATATTGAGCAGCATGCGCCGCGAGCATTCGCCGTTCGCGACCTCGTTGAGCGACACAATCGCGGTGAGGTCATTGTAAGCGTTCCGACCATCGCGGCATCTGAGCGTCAGCGCGACGGCACGTACTACGACAACTTCGAGCAGTTCCACCAGCGCCTTGTGAGCGTAGGGCTCGAGCACCTGCCGCGGCTC
>JANMKU010000041.1:0-33479 GCA_031372205.1 Gemmatimonadaceae bacterium
GCGCAGAAATCGCACCTGCTCCGCACACGGAATGAGATCGACCAACCGCTCCGCGACTTCTACCTCGAGCTTGTGAGGTAAGCCAGACACGTTCCCCGCCGCAGCGGCCGCCTGCACGGCACGCGTCACAGCGCCGTCAGCGTAGCCAATGCCGACGGCACCGAGCGCCATCGTACAATCAAGGAATCGCCGACCGTCGGGCGCCCAGAGCGTGCACCCCTCGGCGCGCTCGAAGTGTGTGGGGAGCGTCGCGTCGAGTGCACGCGCACCGTAGAGCGCCTCGGGACGCTTACTCCCCGTGGACGAGCCACCGGGAATCACATCGGCGGCGCGCGACTTCCAGTCGTCGCCGGCTCCACCGCTCAATGGAACGGCGAGCTTCACGCGTCGGTTCCGGCCGTGACGTCCGCGAGGGCGCGCGCGACGGCCAGCTTCGATTCCCGTTCGATTGTTCGCAGCACCTCGATGCTCGCGGCGCGCAGGAGCATGAGTTCTCGGTGATCTGGCGCCGCACGGTACACCAGCGCACGCAGTGAGCGCATGACCAGTTCCGCATTGCGCGTGCGAAAGTAGGCGATCGCATCGAGCGCCGCGTGCGCATCGGCGAACGCGTGTTCCAGTTCGGCCATCGTTGGTGGTGGCGCCGCATGCTTCGGCGCCGCGATTCGCTTGGTCGCATCACCGGCCCGCAAGTGCAGCTCGTACAGCGCCAGCAAACACGCTTGCGCAACGTTGAGCGAGAAGTGATCGGTGGTCGGAATGGTGGCGATCGCGTTGGCACGATCGAGTGCCTCATTGGGTAGTCCGTGATCCTCGCGTCCGAACATGATCGCGACGCGACCGTGTGCGGCGTGTGAAATCAGGTCGACGGCCGCTGTGCGCGGCGTATGCCTCGCCCATTTCGCTGCCCGTCGCCTTCCGGAGAAGGCTACGACATACACGCAGTCGGCGAGGGCGTCATCGAGGGTGTCGAAATGGCGAATTCGCTCCACCAACTCTCGTGTGTCGTGCGCTATTTGCTCCAGCCGGTTGGGGTCGTACGCACAGGGCCGAACCAGGCGCAGGTCGTCGGCGCCCATGTTTTTCATGGCGCGGACCACGGCCCCGATGTTGATCGGGTCCTGCGACTCGAACAAGACGACGGTGACTGCGGAGAGCACGGAAGCGGGCATGGGCGGAAGATAGCCGAGCTGCGCGACGTTGGGACTGACGCCGATCAAACACGGCCTACGAAAAGGAGAGGCGCAGAGCGTGAGTGGTGGCATGTCGGTCGCCACGAAGGTACCCGAAGCCGCCACCGCCGCTCAGTACCAGCTGTCCTCGTCGACGTTCACGCTCGGGTGGACGCTCGTTGACTACCATGTCAAAGCGAAACGACCCCTGCTGGTCGAGCGGAACCTGCGCTCGCGGCCAGCGCAGCCGCATGGCCCAGCCGGTCGGTGTGAGACGCCACGACACGTCGGGTTCGCAGGCTGACGCAGCAATCAGCGCAGACGCCCGCGCGGCGCCAGGTGCAGGTACCACCAGGCCCGCTGCGGCCCACTCGCCCTGCCCGTTCAACCCCGCATACCACTGCAGGCCGTCGCTATTCACATCCGCACGTTCGTTATCCAGCGGGTTGTCCATTCCCGCCGGATTGGTAACGAGCGGGCCTGTATGTGCATCGACGTCGGCGACGAAATAGTCATCGGTAGCAGCAAGCTGAATGGTCGCGGTTGGCGCATTCGCGTCCGACCACGGCAGCTCGGTTGCGATGTAGTGCGATTCGCCCAGCGCGAAACGCAGTGCGCCCTGGATCACGGTTCCCGGCGCTCCGTCGCCGACGTCATCTCCGACCAGAGGCACATGCAACGGGTGAACGTCTGCGGCCATCGCGTCCTGCCCCGGTATAGGCGACGCCTGCACAGCGATCGGCGCACGAGGCTCGAGCGTGAAGCGCTGCACCGTCGATGCGCTGCGCATCTCTACGTCCCACCGATCGGCGACGCGCGAATGCGTGGCGGTCGTGCCGCGCGTATCGAGAATTCTCGCGAACGGCATCGCCTGTGAGTCCAGCTGCACCGACTGCACGGCGCCTTCCGACGACGGCCAGCTCCACACGCCGACGATCCGCCCCGCAGCTCCTCGCACCTGTAGCCAGTGACGCTGCGATGGCGGATGCCCTGGCGCCCCGGGGACGATCGCGCGCACCAACACACCGTCGCAACCCGATGCATACCACGCGCGCGCTACGGGCAGCGAGTGCGCATCCGTCGGGTCGGCGCGCGTTGCCGCCGCATGAAACGTGAGCAACGGCGGCAGCGGTATGGCTGCTGTTCCGGACGCGAAGTCGAAGCCGTCCTCAAGCCCACCCGCGCTACGCTGTTCATGCGGAACCCATGTGCCGTCGCCGTCAATTGTCGCGTCGCCCGCAACGGAGAGCGTGATTTCGCGGGTACCGTCGGCGCGCCACTCCAGTACGTCGACCAGATAGTGCGGCAGCGCGACGATTGTTCGATCGATTGTGATGCCATTGGCCGGGTGATGCGCGCGCTTCCAGATCCATCCGGCATGAACAGATTCTTGGTACGCCAGCAGTTCGATCGATTCAGGGTAAAACGAGGCGCGATCGACGAGTGGAGCCGCGTGAGCGAGTGTGCTGCGATACCAGTGAAGCGTGCGCTCGGTGTAGCTGCCGGTGCCCGGATCCTGAAGCCAGCGGGCGTCTCCCGACTGCATGGTCAGCGCGAGTGCATCAGGATGCCCGTGTCCGCCGCCCATGTGCCCGCCCTCGAGCGCGAGGTACGTGCTCCCGCGATCACGTCGCAGGACACTTAGCCCCTGACTCACAAGCACGCCACTCGTCGGCGACCACTGTTCCGCAGTCGGTGCCTGCGCATTGGCCATCAGCAACGCGCGCCATGACAGATCCGCCCGCGTCAGTGTCGTCGCAGGCATGTTGCGCTCCGCATCGGCAGTGGAACACCATCGGCCCGTTTCGCGACGTGCGCCACTGCCATCGTAGAGTCGCGCAAGCATGGCAGCGATGCGTGTATCCGGCCGTTGTGCGTAGCCGAGTTCGAGCCACTCGGCGAAGCGCCACTGGCGCACCGAGGTCGCGTACTGCGAATCGCGGCGCGACGGCAGCGTGTCATCCGGAAGCAGTCCGAGGAACGGTGTCACGAAACCCTCGTGATACTTCGCGGCCAGAGACGCCGCCAGTGGATGATCCAGCATCGCCATGAGTCGTACGCCGTACCACAGGCCGCGATGGGCAAAGAGGTGATAGTTTTCCCCTTCGTACCAACTGCCGTCACTGAGCAGCCCATGCTCCATGATCCACGGGAGTCCGCCGTGCATCGCCAGTCGCTTGTGTACACCACGCGTGTCGCCGAGCATGTGCCGTGCACTGAGCAGCGCAACTTCATTCCACACTTGCCTGTTGCTGAGACCTTCGGGGAAGCCCTCGATCAGTCTGGCACTCGGTGCGATGAGCGTGTCACGCAGAACAGCGCCGAGTGAGTCTGCACCCGGAGCGACGGCTTGCTCCAACAGTGCGAGGGCATGACACGCGTTCAGTAGCCAGATCGACTCCAGATATGTGCTAAAGAACGGGCGTGACGGCCCGAGCACGTTATCGCGGTTGGGCCACGTGTCATACCGCTCGGCAATGGTGTGCAAAATGCGTGCGGCCAGTTCAGCATGTTCTTCACGTCCGCGCAGTGCGTAGAGCGCAGCCGCGTGCACCGCACGTTCAACAGTCCACAATTGTGCGCCCATCGCCCACCAGTCGTCGTGGGTTTGCCCGCGGTACGCTCCGGTGCACCGCGGGCACCGATGTTCGTGTGGCGACCACGGATCAAACGCCAGCAGCGTGCCGTGTATCGGGCAGCGCCCGCCGCCGCGTGTTAGCCTCGCCGTTTGCTCCGGAATCGGCAGCGGACGCGTAAGCAGTGGTTCAAGCTCGTCACTTAGTGCGTCGGCCAGTGCGGAGAGCGAATGCGTTTCATTGGCGCGCCCGCGTTGACTGCGTGTTGCGAGTGCGCGGCGCGGGAGCACAGCAAGTCGTCGCGCCGTCATGTCGAAGCGAAGAAGCGATGGCGAGGTTGTCACTTCGCGTCGCGTCGTGTCCACGCCGCGATAGACACCAACTCGCCGCGCAGATCCATCGTGACATGATCAAGCCGACGTGATCGACCCTGCACGCCGCGCGCATGGTACAACCACGCCATGGGTACGGAGTCGCGCAGCATTGTCTCGACAACGCGCCATCCCTCGGGCGCCGCAGTACCAACCGCAATGCGCGCGCGTTGCATGGCTCCGTCAAGCTCGCCGTTGTGATAGCCCGTGTAATCGAGCGCCCCGCCGCGCTGTGCTGACGCAAACAACGCCGACAGCTGCCCCAGTCCGATATCGCCGGGAATACCGGTCAGCGCCAGATCGTAGATTTTTGTCGGCGCCCGCAATGTGGTGAGGAATGTCGCGAGTTCTGCGATCCTGATAAACAATGAAACGCCGCGCGCTTGCAAGTCCGACTGGATCAGTTGCTCGACCGCCTGGTCGCCGCTGCCCACACTCAGCAACGTGAGGGCGAGTGGCACACCGTTACGCTCGCGTCGCCCCGATGCACCGCGACGCCATCCCGACTGATCGAGTAACGCGTCGGCCGTGCTTGTGTCGACGGGTGACTCGCCAAGGCTTGGAAATGGGAGGCCGGGCGGAATGGCGCCACCTGCCGGCACCGCGTAGCCCGCGACCGCTGCCTGCACCAGTCGTCGCCGGTCGATCGCCAGCGAGATCGCGCGTCGTACGCGGACGTCGTTCAGCGGCGACCGTGTCGTATTGAAGGCCACCACGGTGGAGAACAACGAGGGCGGCGTCATCAACACCAAGGTCGGATCCCGTACGACAAGCGCCGCCATCGTTGGCGAGACGCCGGCCACATCGAGTTCGCCGCTCACCAAGCCGGCAAACTTGGTCGACGCTTCGTCCACAACGGCGACGACAACGTGCTGCAGTTTCGGCGGTCCACCCATGGCGATCGGGAACGCGTCATTGCGGTCGAATCGCCAACGACGACCGGCAAGGCGGTCAAGGAAGCGAAAGGGACCGTTGCCTGTCGGTGCCGTTGCAAAGCTGTTGGTGCGCCATCGGTCGAGCGGCACGGTGTCCAGCAAGTGTCGCGGTACAAGCGGCAACTCTGCAAAGACGGTGGGCAATGATGGCACGCTGGCGCGGAAATACACGCGCGCCATAGTGTCCGTTGGCGCGTCGACGGAATCAATGCCCGCCAGATCACCGGCGCGCGGTGCGCCGAGTCGTGGGTCGCGGGCCGCGTTGAGTGTGAACTGGACATCGCGGGAGGTCGTCGGCGTTCCATCGTGCCACCGCAGTGTCGGCTCCAACACGAACGTCAGGACCCGATGCGTGGCGTCGAAACTCCATCGTCGTGCGAAGTAGGGGACGGGCTGCAGCATGGAGTCGAGGCGGACCAGCGTGACAAACAACGCGTGCCGCTGCAACTGTCGCGTGAGCGGATGAATGGTGACGAGCGGATTCCCCGACTCGAGATCCGTGCCAGAGGCCATGACCACGGTGCCTGGGGGACGTGGTGGCGCGCCACACGCCAGCACTAGCGCACAGGTGGGGAAGAGCGCACGCGCACAGCGGCCAAGCGACCTGCGACCAAACGCCTTGCGCGCGAATGATCGCGATGGACGGGTTGACGCGCCCTGTCCCGGAGCCATCATCCTCGCGTGCGCCGAAATCTTGTCCGCGTCGTCGACGCGCTGCTGCTGCTCTGGCTCGTCACGTCGTTTACCTTCGCGCTCATTCACCTGGCGCCGGGCGATCCGGCGTCGTTACTGATTTCGCCAACGGCCAGTGCGGCAGAGGCCGAACGCGTGCGCGCGTCACTCGGCCTCAGCGCGCCGCTCCTGACGCAATATGGGCGATGGATTGGGTCGACGCTGCGTGGTGATTTGGGACAGAGCATCGCCCTCGCGCGCCCGGTCGCCGACGTTATCGGCGACGCGCTCCCCGTCTCGCTTTTTCTAGGCGGCGTGTCCCTCGTGGCGAGCTTCGGTTTTGGTCTGCTTGTGGGCGGTGCGCAGGCCATGCGTGCGACGCGACGAATGGACACGCTCATCACCGTGTTGACGACGACGATCTATGCTGCACCAAGCTTCTGGTTGGCGCTGGCGCTCGTGGCCATGGCCACGTCTGGAGCGGCGTGGCTCGGGCTTCCGTCGTGGATGCGACTCCCGGCCTTCGGCATGCGGGACCCGGCGTCGCTCGCAACCGGCGCCGCCGCGTGGCGCGATCTTGGCCGACATGCCCTGCTTCCCCTGCTGGTGTTGTCCGTTCCCGGTGCGGCCGGTGTTGCGCGCTATGCGCGAGGAGCCCTCCTCCATGCCTTCGCGCAACCATACGTGCAGGCGGCACGCGGACGTGGTGTTCCGCGCGTTGGCCTTGAGTTGCGCTATGCACTTCGTGCCGCGTGGACGCCGCTGGTCGTACTCCTCGGATTGACGTTGCCCGGCCTCATCGCGGGCTCGGTGTTTGTTGAACAAGTGTTCGCGTGGCCTGGGCTGGGACGCGTGATGCTGACGTCGATCGCCGCGCGCGACTATCCCGTGGTTCTCGGACTCACATTGGTCTATGCCGCGACTGTAATCGCTTCAAATCTTCTCGCGGATCTGGCGATCGAGCGGCTCGATCCCAGGCGCCGCGCGTGACACGGCTCATGGGCGAAGGGGCGCGAAGCGGCGACGTCCGGCTTCGCGTTGGGAGTGGCATCCTGCTGGGGCTCGCGGCGCTGTCGGTCGTGGTGCCGCTCGCCACCGCTGGCGATCCGCACTCCATTACCGAAGTGCTGGCGACGAGACTCGTGCCACCATTCACACGCGACCTCCATGGCGCGCGGCACTGGCTGGGAACGGATGCGCTCGGACGTGACATCGCGGTTCGCCTCTGGCTCGCGGCGCGCGTCTCGCTCGGTGTGGGCATCGCCGGCTCGCTGAGCGCCGCAACGATTGGCATCGCACTTGGTGCAATCGCGGCGTGGCGCGGCGGCGTGCTTGAACGTGGAATCCTGGCGATCAGTGATGCGTTGCTGGCGATTCCGCGTCTCATTCTTCTGCTGGTCATCTCATCGCTCTGGGGACCGGGAATCGGCGTCGTGGTGTGTGTGCTCGCGCTGACGGGTTGGATGTCGGTGATGCGTCTCGTGCGAGCCGACGTGCTCGGCACACGCCGTTTGCCCTTCGTTGAAGCGGCGCTCTCCCTCGGCATCGCACCGTGGCGCGTCCTGTGGCGACACGTCCTCCCCAACGCACTCGGCAGCGCAACAATCGCCATCACCCTCGGCATTGGCAACGCGATCGTACTCGAAAGCGGACTGTCGTTCCTCGGTCTCGGCATTCAGCCACCAGCCGCGAGTTGGGGCAACATGATCGCCGGTGGTCGCGAGTGGCTGCTCATTGCGCCATGGATTGCACTCATACCTGGCGTGCTGCTCGTTGCGACGGTTGTAGCCTGCACGTTAGTGGGCGACGCCCTTACGGATCGGCGCGTCGCACCAGATGCGTCACCACCGCCCGCGGCCCGGCGTTGACGCTGATCCGCGCACCGCAACGCGTGGTGGGGCCGATCGCCGTCTCGTCCATCCGGCACGGGGTCACCATCCAGGGTCCATCGTCCGGCATCGTCCACGCGCCGAGTGTCTCATCGTCCCGAACGTTGACGGCGCGCAGCACCACGGCGGTTCCGTCGACGCTCAGGGTCACCGCTGATGGCCGCAGTCCCTGTCCATCGAGAGACGGACCAGCGACGTCACGAACCGCGCCCGCGTAGTCGCGCCAGGTCTCGCCGATCAACGGTAGCAGCATTGCATCGCAGGCGTCCTCGATCTGGTCCAGCGTCTCTACGTTCCATGGGCCGTGTGGCATGATTGCGAGTCGCGCCCGAAACGGGCCACGCGATTGCGCATCCGGAATCGCCACGGGCCATCCGGCATGTCCGGGACGCTCTGGCACATCGCAGCGGGAAAGTTCACCGACGGCACGCAGAAGTGTGACGACGAACGAGCCGCTTTCGATTTCCACCTCCGCGAGGCCGTCTGACAGCAGCGCACCCCCCGCATTCACGTCGGATATACTGACCCACCGGTGCAGCGGCATTGTCGCAGGCGCATGCTCGATGATTGCGCGATGGATGTGTGCGACCGTCGGTGACGTAGCGTCGTGCATCGACGCGTCGGCCGGTGGTCGACGCACTGGCCCAAACGCGGCGTCTGCCCACACCGCGTCCGGCGTGACGTCCGTGCGCCAACGCATGCGCACGCAGTGGTCCCGCTTTCGATTCACACCATCGACATCGCAGCGTAAATAGGTCGACTCCGCATCCAACACCAGCGTCGTCACCACGTGCACCGAACCACGCCGCTTGCCGCGCGCCACGCCGCCGATTGTCATCGTTGCGAGGTCGGAGGGCACGTCCGCACCGGTCAAGCGCGGCAGCGACCAGTCGAGTTGCACGCTCGCCCGAAGGGGACCAACCTCAAGCAAGCGCGCGTTCGTGAGGCGCAACGCAATCGGTGCGCCACGGAGCGACCGGGTGTAGCTGTCTCCCGCGTCCGTCGTACTATCGAGCGCGAGTAGATCGCCCCACACGCGCCCTGCGCACGAGAGCATCACGCCGTGCGATGTCACCGTCACACGCAGCAGGCCGTTGTCGAGTGCGATGGCGTCGGGTGAATCGTGCACCGCGACTGGGCGCGGACCCGTGGGGCCGGATTCATCGAGTCCTGCCGCTGGAGATGTTCCCGCCGCGACGCGCACACCGAACGCTGGAACCGCAGCTTCCGCGGGGATCCACGCGATCACGCGCTGCACTCGCACGAGATCATCGTCCGGGTAGTGTTGTGGCGATTCCAGTCGTTCATGCTCAAGGTGCGCGCCGAGCTGCTGCGTGTGCGCGAACGGGACGGATGGCGGAGGTGCGAGTATCGCACCGCGCGGTTGTTCATGAGCGGCACTCGCGGGTCCGACTCGCACATCGCCGATGCGTTCCAGCACCCGGAGTTCGGCAATGCCACCACGCGCGTGTGCCACGCGATTGCGGATAATCAGGCGGTCACCGTCGGCGCGTGCCGCATTTCTCGCCGCGACAATATCGTGATCGAGTGCGAGCTGTAACGCCGCAGCGCGCAGCTCGCGTCCTTGCGCGCCTGCCGACTCCTGACGGCCGCTCATGGCACGCGCCACGGCATCCGTCGAACATCCGCAGAGCGTATCGTGTGGATGTGTTCGCAACAGCGTCTCCCACGCATGACAGAGGAGCCCAGGCACGTGCGACAATGTCATCCGTCCGTCGGCCACCGCACTGCGCGGCATCGTTGCACTTTGCAGGAATGCCAGCGCGATCCACGGTTCTACGTCGCGAAGCAGCAGCCGCTCGAGTTGCGCGTTTCGCCGCTTCTGCGCGGCGCGCGTCGCGCGCGTCCCCTGCAGCGTCCATGTATATCCATAGGAGTCGCATAGCTCGCCGCGCAGTTCGGGGAGCGTCGCGGACTGCGCCGTCATGAGCAGCTCACGCGCGAAGGCGGTGATCGACGTCGCTGCGACGTCCACCTGATCGTGGGCCGCCGCTGCCGCCAGTGCCGCGATTCGACCCGACAATGCGGGCTGTGCGGCGTGATGGTCGGCACCGTTGAGCAATAGCATGACGCCGCATTGGCTGCGCGGCACCAGTACATCACGGAGCTGTTGCCAACGCACACGCGACATCTCGGCGTCCAACGGCAGGCCGCTGCCGAATTCGTACCCGCCCGGAGGCAAATGATGCAGCAGCACGCACGTGCGATCGGCACCACGCCACCACACCGTGTCTACCGGTGGATGCGCGCGTCCCCCCATGCCACGCCACACGATCGCCACGTCGAAGCCAAACCCGTGCGCAATGGTTGGCAGTGCCGAAGGATGGCCAAAGGTGTCTGGGCAGTAGGCGACACGCGTCGGTGCCACACCGAAGCGAGCCAACACACGTCGGCCGGCCTCAAGATTTCTGAGGATCGCTTCACCGGACGGAATAAGGTTGTCGGCAAGCACATACCACGGGCCGGCCTCGAGCGTGCCGCTGAGCAGTTGTGCCTGCAATAGGCGCGCGCGCTCGGGGCGAATGGCGAGATAGTCCTCCAGGAGCACCGCCTGACCATCGAGCAGGAACGACGAGGCGTCGGTCGAGCGCTCGAGCAGTGCGTCAATGAGTGGCACCAGACGTTGCTGAAAAACGCTGGCCGTGTGATACCACTCCCGATCCCAGTGGGTGTGCGACACCACATGGAGTCGTCTGGTCGTCATGATGACTGGAATTCACTGAGGAAAGTGCGACCGGTGCTCACACGCCAAGCTAGTGCCGCGTGTCTGTTGGTCGCCACCGCGTTGACTTCACGGCCGACCCGTTGACCCACGACGGGCAGCGGTCGACCTTTCCCCCAACCAATCCTCACCACTCAACAACCCGTCATTGCATCTACTTTCAGAACTCTTTCAGCGCCTGCGGGACCTGCCCGCGCTCGTCCAATGGGCCGGATACCTCGGACTGACGATCATCATCTTTGCGGAGACCGGACTTCTCGCGGGGTTCTTTCTTCCCGGAGACTCGTTGCTGGTCACCGCCGGTCTGTTGTCATCGCAACCGGATTTCGGGCTGAATGTCTGGAAACTTGGCGCCATCTTGACCGTCGCGGCCATTGCTGGCGACAACTTCGGGTACCAGATCGGCCGAGCAACGGGTCCGCGCATCTTTACGCGAGAAGACAGCCTGCTCTTCAACAAGAAACATCTGTTGCGCGCTCAGGCTTTCTACGAAAAGCACGGCGGCAAGACGATTGTGTTCGCGCGCTTTATGCCGATCGTTCGAACATTTGCCCCCGTTGTCGCGGGCGTTGGGCGCATGCGGTATCGTTCGTTCTTGTTCTACAGTGTCTCGGGCGGCGTTGCCTGGATCTGGAGTATGCTGATGATCGGGTTCGTGCTCGGGCGAACGGTGCCCGGCGTCGCACAGCACATCGAGAAAGTGATCCTGGTTGTGATCTTCCTGTCCATTTCACCGGGCCTCATCAGCTGGTGGCGTGAGCGTTCTGCCAGCAAGGACGACGCAGCTCGCCCGTAGCGTCCACTGAAGCAATTGGCGACGCGACGGTCGTGTCGCACCACCTCGATCCAAGAAACCATCATGGCACACTCTCTCCCGCAGCTGCCCTACGCCCCGGACGCGCTCGAGCCGCATGTCGACGCGCAAACGATGCAGATCCATCACGGCAAGCATCATCAGGCGTACGTGACCAACCTGAACGCGGCCATCGAGAAAGCGCCGGAACTCGCGACGTGGTCTGTGGACGACCTCTGTCATCGCATCAGCGAGGTGCCGGACGCCGTCCGCGCGGCCGTGCGCAACAACGGTGGTGGTCACTGGAATCATTCGCTCTTCTGGCAGCTCATGTCGCCCTCTGGTGGCGGAGAGCCGTCGGGAGCGCTCGGCAGTGCGATCACCACGTCGTTTGGCTCCTTCAGCACGTTCAAAGAACAGCTGCAGGCCGCAGGCATCGGACGGTTCGGCTCCGGCTGGGCATGGCTTGTTGCCAATGGCGGGAAGTTGTCCATCATGAGCACGCCGAATCAGGACAACCCGCTGATGGAAGGCAAGCAGGCAATTCTTGGCGTCGACGTGTGGGAGCACGCGTACTATCTGAGGTATCAGAATCGACGGGCCGACTACCTCACGGCGTGGTGGAACGTGGTGAACTGGACAGAGGTCGCGAAGCGATTCGCCGCGGCGACATAGGGCTGTCCGTCGAGTGCATGACCGAAGGGCCCGGCTTTCTCGCCGGGCCCTTCGGTCGTTCAGACGTTCTGATTGCAGCGAGCCGCGTCACCCACGGAGCGCGGCCGGCAACACCGTCACCAAGGCGCCGACCGCGAATCGAATGACGGATGCGATGCTTCCCGTTGCACGCGTAGTTCGCGCGACGACGGAAATGCCGATCGCGGTCAAGACCAGCGACCAAATCCCAAAGACGTCGAGGTTGTTCAGCAACGCCAGGAGCGCTGGTGAGGCAGTGGACGGGTCGAGGAATCGAGACACACCGAGTGACGCATCGGACACGCCTCGAACGGCCGTCGTGTCGGACAATGCCCCCTGCACTGCCATCGCGATAAACCCGAGCACTGCGGGAGTGTAGCTCCACGAGGCAATGGTCGCCGACTGGCCGAAACTGAGACGAGCCCCCACCACACGCGCACCGATCCACGTGGCTGCACCGCCAAGCAACGCCACAAACCACGGCGCGATGATCGGACCAATCATGGTGGCATAGGTCGAAATCTTTCGCGACATGGCGAGCGCGCTTTCGGGGATCTCTTGTCCCTTCGCCGCGGCCCGCGCCATACCCCGATCAAATTCTGCGTCGAAGTACGGACTGACGAGATTGCGCACCGCCACCACAAGCACCACGAAAATGAGCGTCTGAATCAACGCGGGGCGGGTAAAGCTCGCGTTCCGCGCACGCTCAAACAGCGCGGATGGGTTCACGAACACATCGATCACGTCTTCGAACGGTCCCGCCTTCTTTCCACTCCCAGCGGCGTCCACGGGCATCGACACAGCTCCTCCGATCGGAAGTCATGATACGGCAGCGGCGGTTACCGCCATGCGTGCTACGTTCGCGTGCTACGTTCGCGTGCTACGTGCGGGTGCTACGTTCGCGTGCCAACTTAGCGTGCGGCTTCACCTTCGAGATACGTGTACCCCTCCAGTCCGGCTACATAGTCCGCGATAAACGCGTTGGCTTCCTCCCGCGTGAGTGACGTGGTCGCGTTCACCTTACGGCGGAACGTCGCCAGGAGTTGCGACGCACCAAACTGCACGTAGTTGAGCACTTCGGTCACCGTGTCACCTTCGACCAGATCGGTAATCTCGTACGCGCCTTGGTCATTGAGCCGCACGTGTACCGCATTGGTGTCGCCAAAGAGGTTGTGCAGGTCGCCGAGGATTTCCTGATAGGCGCCGGTGAGAAAGATGCCGAGGATGTAGTCTTCGCCGTCGCGGAACTCGTGCAACTCCAGACTGGGGCGACCCTTCTTGTCCCCAACGAAGCGATCGATTTTGCCGTCGGAATCGCAGGTGACGTCCTGCAACGTGCCACGACGCACCGGCTCCTCGAGCAGCCGGTGGATGGGCATGATCGGGAATAGCTGATCGATGGCCCAGCTGTCCGGCAATGACTGGAACAGCGAGAAGTTGCAGAAATAGCGATCGACCAGCGCCGCTTCCACCTCCGGCAGAATATCGGCGTACCGGTCGGTGTCCGAGGTCGCGATGCGAGACGTGGCGTTCATGGTCGCGAGCCACAGGACCTCGGCTTTCGCCAAGCCACGCAAGTCCAGCACGCCGCTATTGAAGTACTGTCGCGCGCGATCCTTGTCGAATGACGCGTCGTGGAATACCTCCAAGACTTTGCGTGGCTTGGCACCACGCTCCGTGAGCGTGCGCCAATCTTCGTACATCTCGTGCAACAAGGAATGGTCGTCGTCATCGAGCACCGGGACGGGTTGCTCAGCCTGTGATTCCACATCAATCACCTTGACCAACAGCAGCGCATGGTGCGCGGTGAGGGCACGCCCGGACTCGCTGATGATGTGCGGCATCGGGAGTTCGGCCTCACGGCACGCCTCGGCGATGGTGTAGATCACATCGTTCGCGTATTCTTGCGGCGTGTAGTTGACGCTGGCGTTGTTCGTTGAACAAGTGCCATCGTAGTCAATGCCCAGACCGCCGCCGACGTCTACATGGGTGATATCGACACCCATGTTCCGGAGTTCGCTGTAGTAGCGCGCCACCTCCGCCAGTCCGGACTTGATGAAGCGAATGTCGGTGATCTGACTTCCGAGATGGAAGTGAATCAGCTTGAGAATGTCGATGCGGTTCTCTGCGTGCAGTCGGTCGATGAGCTTGACCAGTTCCGCGGAGCCCACGCCAAACTTGCTCTTCTCACCGCCACTTTGCGCCCATCGACCAGCGCCTTCACTGGCGAGCTTGATGCGCACACCGCACACCGGCTGCACGTGGAGTTCGTCGGCCACTTCCAGCAGGACATCCAGTTCGCTGAGCTGTTCAAGGACAATGAACACGCGGTGCCCGAGCTTCTGTCCCATAAGGGCCAGTCGCATGAACTCATGATCCTTGTAGCCGTTGCAAACGATCAGATGCTCGGTGCTGTCGGAGAGCCCGAGTACCGCTTGCAGTTCTGGCTTGCTGCCGCACTCCAGACCGACGCCGTGCAGTTTGCCGAACTGCACGATCTCCTCCACCACATGCCGTTGCTGATTCACCTTGATGGGATAGACGGTGGTGTATCCCCCCGTGTACTCAAACTCGCGCATCGCATTACTGAAGCGTTCGCTTAACGTCTCGATCCGCGAGCGCAAAATATCCGAGAAGCGCAGCAACACCGGCAACTGGACGCCCTGCTCCTCGAGATCACGCGACAGGTCCCGCAAGTCGAGCACGAGGTGCGGCCGACTCGGGTCAGGGCGCACGATCACGTTGCCCCGATCATTGATATCGAAGTAGCCTGCGCCCCAGCCCTCGATGTTGTAGAGTGACCGCGCGGCGTCAACGGACCAGAGCGCCGGTGCCGGCGGCTCAACGATGGGCTGCATGTGTGTTGCCATGGCGAGCAAAGTAGGGGATTGACGCCTGTGAGGGGAGCACCCGCACCCGGTGACCTGCTGGCGTTCCGTCCCTCAGCGGTTTGGGCGTGACCGCACTACGTTACAGCGATGGAGCCACAGATCATCGCAACGGCGGCGAGGGTGGGCAATGTCATTGAGCGCGTGCTGGCGGCGTTCCGTCCGGGACGCCATGGGCAGACCGTCAAGACCCTCCGCATCGTCCCGCACCGCAGCCTTGGCGACGGAACAACGCTGACCGTCTGTGGGCGGGTGATCCAGGAGGCAACGACACGCCATCGTCGGCCGCGACGAACCGGCGCTGTTCCTGCGCGCGAGCATCTGGCGGCGGTCTATCGCGCCTTCGACGTCGCGGAGCTGCCTTCGGCGCGTGTTGAGATCTCGTACGATGTCCAACGCATCGTCGCCACGTGCGACCCTCTCGGTTTTTTCAGCGTGGACGTCCCGGCGCCACGCGGACATACCTGGCGCGGTGGGCAGCACACGGCGCATGTGCAGGTGCTCGATGCGGCGAACGTGTCGGCGGCGTCCGTGAACGCCGCGACCAACACCGTGACGGCTGACGTCTACGTCCCCGGTCCTCACGCGACACTCGCCATCGTCAGTGATCTGGACGATACGGCGATGGATACCAATACACTGAGCATGCTCTCGTCGATTGCGACCGTGATGTTTCGGAGCGCGCGCCGACGACGCCCCGTGCCGGGAGTGCCAGCTCTTTACCGTGCACTACAGGCCGGTCCGTATGGGCACGCGGAAAATCCGGTCTGCTACATCTCCAGCGGTGCATGGAACTTGTACGACGCGGTCGTCGACTACCTCGACACGCACGACATGCCGCACGGTTCGATCTTGCTCAATGACTGGGGGTCACGCAGCCGTGGCTTTCATGCCGTCGCTCACGCACACAAGGCACTCCATGTGAGTCGGCTCCTCGCGCGCTTGCCGACCATGCCCTTCCTGCTCATCGGCGATGACGTGCAGGAAGATCCCGAGATCTACTTCGACGTTGCGCGCGCGCATCCCGGACGCATTGCGGCAATCTGGATCCGCGAGTTACGGCACAACGAGAAGCGACGGCGCTCCATCGACGCGATGCGCGCGCCGCTCGCGGCGGTAGGCACTGATCTCGTAGTGGCGGCGGACACAGCGCACTTCGTCACCGATGCGGCGTCTCGCCGCTGGATTCAGCCGACGCATGGCGCTCCAACCGCAGCCAACAAATAGCGCGCTCGCGCTTAGTTGTCGCCGTCGAGCAGTCCACCGATCCCGCCAAGTATCGAGCCCTCCTCCCGTCGGCGACCTCCGGCGCGCGGTGACGCGGCGATGATCCGATCGGCTAGTCGTGAGAAGGGCAATGTCTGGAGAATCACACGCCCTGGACCGGTCATCATCGCAAAGAACAAGCCTTCGCCACCGAATAGCGCGGTCTTGATGCCTGGGACGCGCTGAATGTCGTACTGCACAGACGGCTGAAAGGCGACGAGGCAGCCGGTATCCACCCGCAGCCGTTCACCAGGCGCAAGGTCGATGGCGTGTAATGTGCCGGAGGCGTGCAGGAATGCGAGCCCATCACCTTGCAGGCGCTGCAAGATGAATCCTTCACCACCAAAGAACCCCGCGCCAAACTTCCTCGTGAATGCCACCGTGATGTCAATGCCGCGAGCGGCACACAGGAAACTGTCTTTCTGCGCCATCACTGTGCCACCCCAGTCGCGCAGTTGCAGCGGCATGATCTTGCCGGGATAGGGAGCTGCGAAGGCCACGTCTGCCCGACGAGTGCCTTCGTTGCCGAACAGCGTGACAAAGAACGAGTCCCCCGCCAGCACGCGCTTGCCCGCACCCACCAACTTGTCGAACAGTGACCCGCTGCGCGCATTCGGATCGAGCGTCGTCGCCATCGTGATCCCTTCGCGCATGAACATCATCGCGCCTGCCTCGGCGAAGACTGCCTCACCTGGGTCGAGCGTAATGATGACCGCCTGCAGATCATCTCCGATGACCTGATAGTCGATTTCGTCTGCCATGGGCACTCCAGGAGTTCGGCTCGTCGACGGACAACGACCCGCGTGAGTAAGGAAGGGTGCGTTGAGGATTCCGCGCTGCGCCGGTCACGCGCATTGTCGTGCACGGTGCCCGGCCCCAGCTTTGACGGCTGGACGCCAGCACGACAAACATTAATGACGCGATGCCGACCGCGTGAGGGATTCGATGGGACGTTTGCTGGGGTACTTTGCGCGTGGACTGGTGCTGGTCGCCCCTTTGGTCGTGACTGTGTGGGTGTGCTGGCTCATGTTCACCAGCATCGACGGATGGCTCGGCTTGCCCATTCCCGGTGCCGGATTTGTTGCGACCATCGTGCTGATCACCACCGTCGGACTGGTTGGCTCGAGTCTCTTGTCGCGCTCCGCGGTAGGTTTGTTCGAGGGACTCCTCTCGCGGCTCCCCTTCGTGCGACTGCTGTACAGTTCCACCAAGGAGCTCCTCAACGCCTTCGTGGGAGAAAAGCGACGTTTTGACAAGCCGGTGCTCGTTGCCATGGACGCCGCGGGCGCGATTCGACTGGTTGGCTTCGTGACACAAAACTCCCTCGATCATCTCGGACTGCCTGGCGATGTCGCCGTCTATAGCCCGCACTCGTACGCCTGGGCAGGACAGTTGCTGATCGTTCCCGCGTCGCGTGTTTCACCGCTCGATGCTGCCAGCGCTGATACGATGGCGTTTATCGTCTCTGGCGGCGTATCGGGTCTCGTCCCCAAAGCCCTTTCCACCGGCGAATTCGCGTCGGCCAACGGAGTCGTGACGACGTGAACCCTTCTGCCTTCATGCGCGGCGTGCTCGCTGCGACCGCCATCAGTCTCGCCGCGCACGGTGCGTCGGCACAAACGACAACCGCCGCATCCAAAGCGACGTTACTGGTGCCTGAGGCGGTCTTCGACGGGACGAGTGATGCGCCTGTACGCGGCTGGGTCGTGCTGGTGCGCGGCCAGCGTATCGCCGCCGCGGGACCAGCAAACTCCGTGAGCGTTCCAACGGACGCCGAACGCGTGCTGCTGCCGGGCATGACGCTGATTCCAGGCCTCAGCGACTTGCACAGTCACGTGCTGCTGCATCCCTACGACGAAACGCCGTGGAATGACCAGGTGCTGCGCGAATCACTGGCGCTGCGCACGGCGCGTGCAGTCAATCACCTCCGCGCCACGCTGATGGCCGGGTTTACGACACTGCGTGACCTTGGTACCGAAGGCGCCGAATACGCCGACGTCGGACTCAAGGAAGCGGTCGATCAGGGCATCATCCCTGGCCCTCGACTCTTCGTGACCACCAAGGCCATCGTTGCGACCGGTTCGTACGGCCCGAAGGGCTTCGGCGCAGAGATCGGTGTACCGCAAGGCGCCGAGGAAGCCGACGGTGTGGAGGGGTTGACGCGAGTAGTACGCGACCAGATCGGACACGGCGCCGATTGGGTGAAAATATATGCCGACTATCGGTGGGGCCCGCGCGGCGAAACCCGACCAACATTTACTGATCTGGAATGGAAGGCGATCATTGACGCCGCATCGTCCAGTGGGCGTCCTGTTGTCGCCCATGCCAGCACAGTGGAGGGCATGCGGCGCGCCATTGTGGCGGGCGTGGAAACGATCGAGCACGGCGACGCGGCGACGGCGGAGACGTTCGCCTTGATGAAAGGACGCGGCACGGCGTTTTGTCCGACACTGTCGGCGACGGAATCGACAACGCGCTATCGCGGGTGGAAGAAAGGCATCGATCCGGAGCCGGCGGGAATCGTCCAAAAGAAGGCAATGTTCCGTCTCGCACTCGCCTCAGGCGTGACGATCTGTAACGGCAGCGACGTTGGCGTATTCTCGCACGGGACGAATGCGCTCGAACTCGAACTCATGGTCGAGTACGGGATGACCGCCACGGCCGCACTGCGCGCCGCGACCAGTGTGAACGCGAAAATTCTGCATCGCGAGGCGGACTTCGGCCGCGTCAGCCCAGGCCTGCTTGCCGATCTCGTTGCCGTGCAGGGCGACCCGACGCAAAACATCAAACAGTTGCGCGACGTGCGCTTCGTGATGAAGGGCGGTCAGATCGTGCGACGCGACGGGGTCACGCCACGATAGCGTGAACCGGTGACGGACGCATGCCGGCGAACGGCGCCTCTGCTCCGGCGCGCAACGCGGCAATGAGTCCCTCCACAAACACCACCAGTTCGCCCATCGATTCCGCGTCAAACACGAGCTTCACGCCCGCTGCGTGATACAGCTCGGGGAGTGATCGCGTGCCGCCAAGCGCCAAAAACCGCTTGTATGCCGCGACCGCGTCGGCGGGATCGCGCATGGCGTTGCGCAACACTTGCAACGCACCCAGCTGCGCGATGCCGTACTCGATGTAGTAGAAGGGCAACTCAAAGATGTGCAGCTGGCGATACCATCGGGCGATGCGCTGTGCCTCAAGCCCAGACCAATCGACCCCTATCTCGAATTCTGTGCGCAACGTGAGCCATTTTGCATCACGCGCGTCACGATCGGCGCCCAACGGATTGGTGTAGATCCAGGCCTGAAACGCATCGACACTGGCGATATGCACGAGACTGCCGAGTACGTCCTCAAGGTGTTCGAGCCAAGCGACGCGTGCCTCGTCCGGTGTGTAGTATCCATCGGGTTGCACGAGATACGGCATCGCGAGCAACTCCATACCCATGGACGCGAGTTCCGCCGCTTCGTGACCCGTTCGTCGTTGCCATGAAAACGGCAGGGCGTGCGTCGCAAAGTCGTGGAAGCTATGCCCCGCCTCGTGCACCAACGTTTGCACATCATCCGGCACGCCGACCGCGTTCATGAAAATGAACGGTCGACCGCGAAACGATAAGTCGGTGCAATATCCGCCCGGCGCCTTGCCGGGGCGACTTTCGAGATCGAGCAGTCCTTCGTCCGCCATAATACCGAACTGCGCACCAAGTTCCGGGTCAATGCGCGTGAAGACCCGTCGGGCACACTGTACGAAGGTGTCGACGTTGTCGAACGGCCGCAGTGGTTCAGCGATCTCCAGATCAACCGTCACGTCCCACGGTCGCAACGATTCAACGCCAAGCGTGACCCGTCGATGTTCCATCAGCCGCGCGACGGCTGGCGACACGGTGGTGCGCACCGCCTCGTGGAATCGGGCGCAGTCCGCCGGCGTGTAGTCAAAGCGGTGTTTGGCCGCGAAACAGTAATCCTGATAGTCGGCGAAACCCGACTCGCGCGCGACGGCATCACGGATTGCATACATCCGATCGAATTGATCGGCAAACACATCGCGGTGCTCGAGGTAGGCCGATGCTCCGAGTCGGAACGCGCGTTCCCGGTCATCGCGGTTGGACGACTTGAGAAACATTTGCAATTGCGGAATCGTTTTGTGCTCGCCGTCCCAGTCCACCGACAGCCCACCTGTCACCTTTTGATAGGCAGCCGAGAGTTCCTCAATCTGCGAGAAGCGTTCGACGTTGGCTTCGCGAAAGATTTCGATGTCCGTGCGGAATCGTCGCAGCGTGGTGTCCAGATCGGGACGCGACCAGCCCATGTCGATGAGGCGACGGGCCAGACGCACTTGCTGCTCTTCAAGCTTAGGGAAGATCTCCATCGAAAAACGGAGGTATGCCTGCTCGGCTGCGACGTCGGCCGTGTTGCCCGTGTACGCGATCATGGACAGCGTCCCCGCTTCGCCAACTAACGTGTCCAACCGCGACCACGTCGCCAGCCATGGCTCGATGACGTCGTCGCGCTTGACGAGCGGCACCAACGCCAGTTGGTCGTAGTACGGCTGTACGTCACTCCACGACGTGTTGCGGAATGCGTCGGGCGACGAGGGTAATTCGAGCATGTGAAGTCGAGAGGGAGCTATCGTCGTCGCGCGTATCGCGACTGACGTCTACCGCTTGGTCACTATTCCCCGTACGGTATCCAGATATTCTTTACCTGCACCGAGCGCCGCAGAAACTCGCGACCCTCTCCTGCACGTGGATCGAGCCACTCGCGACCCGTCCACTCCGTCCACGTACGCTTGAGGTTTGCCGCTGACGCGCGCTCCACGGCAGTCGCTCCGGCGTGCGAGCCGACGTACCACACCGCGCCAACATCGTCATGATCGGCCAACACCTTCGCCAATACGTCGCGTGATCCGGTCACCAGATTCACGACACCCGACGGCAGATCCGACGTCTCCAGTACACTATAAAAGTCCGTCGCCGATAGCGGGTACCGCGATGACGGCACCACTACCACGCGATTGCCGGTGGCGATGAGCGGCGCAACCAACGACACCAAACCGAGCAGCGGATACGGATCCGGACACGCCACGCCGACCACGCCAATCGGTTCGTGCATGGCGAGGGCCACACCGCGGATTGGGACGTCGTGCACCGCACCATCGTGCTTGTCCGCCCACGCCGCGTACGTGAACAACCGTGAAATCGCGGTCTCTACTTCTTGCGTCGCGTTGTCCGCCTGACAGCCGGTCATTCTTGAAATGCGCGACGCAAACTCTGCGCCGCGCGCCGAGAGATTTTCGGCGATGTAGTAGAGGATTTGCGCGCGTGCATGGCCAGGGGTGCGCGCCCATGCCGCGGCCGCGTGTGCCCCTTCGACCGCATTGCGGATATCCTTGCGATTCCCGTCGCCCACTTCACCGACCACTCGTCCCGATGCATTCGATACCGGGATTGAGTATCCGGAATCGGCACGGGTTTGCTTGCCGCCAATGAAGTGCTTGGGGGTCCGGTCGATCGTCGGCATCGTGTCGGACGGCGCAAACTCGCGGCCGTTGTCATGCTCCGCGCTCGCGGTCGGCATCGACACGACGGGGGAAGGCGCGTCGGACCGGACGCGGATGGGTTTGAGGTACTCCCACAACCCCTCGCGTCCCCCCTCGCGGCCGAAGCCTGATTCCTTGTAGCCGCCAAACCCAGCCGATGCATCGAACATGTTCGTACTGTTGATCCACACCACGCCGCACTGAAGCTTTGGCGCGATGTCCAAGGCGAGATTGATATTCTCGGACCAGACGCTCGCCGCCAGTCCGTACGGCGTGTTGTTCGCCAGTGCGACGGCCTCTTCCGGCGTGCGAAAGGTCATCGTGACGAGCACCGGCCCGAAGATCTCCACCTGGGCAATCGTCGCCGACGGGGCCACGTTGGTGAACAGCGTCGGCGGGTGAAACCATCCATCGGTTGGCACGGCCCACGATGGTTGCCAGCAGGTAGCGCCTTCGGCGACGCCTTGTGCCACCAGCTGCGTGATGCGCTCGAGCTGCACGGGTGCAATGATGGCCCCCATGTCCACCGACTTGTCGAGCGGTGCACCGACGCGCAATCGCTCCATGCGTAGTCGGAGCTTCTCAACCAGCCGATCAGCGATGCTCTCTTGCACCAGCAATCGAGAGCCCGCGCAGCACACTTGCCCCTGATTGAACCAGATGGCGTCCACCACGCCCTCGACGACACTATCGAGGTCGGCGTCGTCGAACACGACAAACGGACTCTTGCCGCCGAGTTCCAGCGACAACCCCTTCCCCGACCCTGCGGTGGCGACGCGAATGGCACGACCAACATCCGTGCTGCCGGTGAAGGCGATCTTGTCGACGTCGGCGTGGTCCACAATCGCTGCCCCACTCCGGCCGTCTCCAGTCACGAGATTGAAAACGCCCGGCGGCAACCCGATCTCGTCAACCATCTGTGCAAACCGCAGCGCGCTGAGCGGCGTGTACTCGGCGGGCTTCATGACGATCGTGTTGCCGGCCGCCAGCGCCGGTGCAACTTTCCAGGCCAGCATGAGCAGCGGAAAGTTCCAGGGACTGATCTGTCCAACTACGCCGTACGCGTGCTGTCCGGGGAACTCGCTCTCAAGCAGCTGCGCCCACCCGGCGTGATGATAGAAGTGCCGGGCAACGAGTGGAATGTCGATATCGCGTGTTTCGCGAATCGGCTTGCCGTTGTCCAGCGTTTCGATAACGGCGAAATCACGTGCATGTTTCTGCACACCACGGGCCAGCGCATACAGCCAGCGCGCCCGCACGTGTCCGTCCAGTGCTTGCCACGCCGGCAACGCCGCCCGCGCGGCGGCGACCGCCGCATCGACATCGCTGGCACTGCCCTGCGCCACCTGGGCGATGCGTTTACCGGTAGACGGATCGTGAACGTCCAGTGACTCGCCGACCGACGCATCAGTCCAGCGGCCGCCGATATAATGGCCGAATCGTCCATTGTGTGTCGCCAGCCAGGCGCGCACCACCGCGTCGCCCTCTGGAGCGGGACCATACGTCATCGCATCGAAAATGCCACGCACGGAGTTTGTCGCTACGGCGTCCGTGCCGGTCGCCGGGGTCGTCGAGATTGCCATGGGATCAGACCATCGGCTGACGATGCGCCGCTGCGTAGCGGCCAGTCACGAAGTGTTCGAGCTGCCGCTCAACATCCGTGAGGAGTCCGCTCGCGCCGAAACGGAACAGGTGCGGACGCAGCCAGCGATCGCCGAGTTCCTCTTTCATGAGGATCATCCAGTCAATGGCTTGCTTGGCGGTGCGGATACCACCGGCCGGCTTGAAGCCAACTTCATGTCCCGACCGGCTGCCGTATTCGCGAATCATGCGGGTCATCACCAGACCGACGGGTAGCGTCGCATTGGTTGGCTCCTTGCCCGTACTTGTTTTGATGAAATCCGATCCGGCCATCATCGCGACCAAGCTCGCTCGTGCCACGTTCGTGAGGGTGGCCAACTCGCCGACACCGAGAATGGTCTTCATGTGGGCGTCACCGCAGGCGTCACGGAACGCCCGCACCTCGTCGAACAACGCGTGCCAGTCGCCACGCAGCACGTGGGCGCGCGTGATGACGATATCGATCTCACTGGCACCAGCCGCGACCGACGCGCGAACCTCGGCTAGCCGCTGCTCGAACGGTGAGAGGCCAGCCGGAAAGCCAGTGGAGACAGCGGCCACCGGAATGCCCGATCCCTCCAACGCCTCCACCGCAGTGGTGACGTATTCGTGATAGACGCAGACGGCGCCCACGGTGAGCGCCAAGTCGGACACGCCAAGGGCGCTGACAATTTCCTGTCGCAACGGATGTCGTGCTTTGGCGCAAAGTCGACGCACATTGCCGACGGTGTCATCACCCGACAGTGTGGTCAGGTCCATGCACGTAATGACGCGGAGGAGCCATGCCGCCTGCCATTCTTTTTTTACCGTGCGCCGCGCCGGTAGCGTCGCCACGCGTCGCTCCACGGCACTCCGGTTGATGCGCGTCGATCGCACCAACGCGAGATCAAGCGCCGTTCCCGGGTTGCGGAGCGGCCGGTCGTCCGGCGCCAGGCTTGAAGCGGCGCCCGACGTATCGGGGCCAGCGGGTTCGGCGTGTCGGGCCGGCCGAGCGGCGTGCAGGGGAGTCACAGACATGGTTTTGAGAATCTAGGGGCCGCTCCGTTTCGGCGCCTCCCTCAGTTCAACATGGAATGTGACGCTCAACTACCGCGAGGTAACGGCCGACACTCTCACGAGCAGGCTGTTTTCCTTTATGAGGTTACCCATGCGTCCGAATCGCCAGACTCTTTCATTCGCCATTCTGCTGTTGGCGCTCCCCACGTTGCTCGCGTTCCCGGGGTGCTCGTCGGCCACGGAGGTGATCACTGCCGGTCGGCTCGCGATCGTCCAGGGCCACCTGCAGAGTGGAGCCGTGGGCACCTTGCTGCCGACACCGATTGTGCTGCGTGTGCTGAGCACGAGCGGTGCGCCGGTCGCCAAAGTGCCCATCAGCTTCAGCGTTGTGGCGGGTGGCGGGAGCGTGGATCCCGCGACAGTCATTAGCGATGCAAACGGCGAAGGTAAAGCCAAATGGACACTTGGACCATCTGGTGTCAACCAATCTCTCAGCGCGAGTGCGCCAGGCGTTGACCCGATCACCGTGGGCGCGGTTGGCGTGCCGCCGAGTGATTTGGTGGTTGCGCAAGGCAACAACCAGTCGGCCAAGATCAATACGGCGCTGCCGGTCGCGATCGTCGTTCGGGTCACCGGTGGCTCTGGGGTCCCAATTCCATTCGCCACGATCAGCATGTCCATAACGGGCGGCGGCGGCAGTGTCTCTCCGCAGTCTGCGGTCACAAACGCGCTTGGGGAAGTGAGCGTCCGCTGGACCCTTGGGCCCTCCACTGGGTTGCAGACCGCCACCGTGACCGCGGGCAGCTTGGGCCCGATTACTATCGTCGCCACGGCGAACTAGGCAGGAACGAGTCACGACCGCACCACTCGTCGGACGAACCAGCGGGCGAACCCCAGTGTCGCGGTAACGCTTCGACGTGCGATTGGCGATTCTTCGGGATGGCGATCGCGGAATTCAAGGGCAAGACCATCGTCGTCACAGGCGCCAGCGACGGAATCGGCCGTGCGGCGGTGACGGCATTTGTAGACGGCGGTGCAGATGTCGTCATGATCGGGCGGAACGAAGCCAAGACAGCCGCCGCCGCTGGTGCGATCATGAGTCAAACCGGGCGGCGCTCGGTCACGTGGGAGATCGCTGATCTTTCGCGAATGGATGCCGTGGTCGATCTCGCCGAACGACTGCGGGTTCGTCTGCCCCGCATCGACGTGCTGGTGAACAATGCCGGCGCGTGCTTTCTCGATCGACAACTCACCGTTGATGGGCTGGAGCGCTCGTTCGCCCTCAATCATCTGCAGTACGTCGTGTTGACGTTGTCGCTGCTGGAACCACTGGCCGCCAGCGCCCGTGCGCATCAAGAGGCACCGGCGCGCGTGATCTGCGTGTCCAGTCGCGCCCATCGAGACGCGCGGCTTGATCTGGACGATCTGCAACTGACCCGCGGTTTCGGCGGTTGGCGCGCCTATGCCAACTCGAAACTGTGCAACGTGTTGTTCGTGCAGGCGCTCGCTCGACGCGTAGCAGCAAACAGGCTGGTGGTCCATGCCATGCACCCGGGCCTGGTCGCAACACGGTTTGCGGCGAACAACGGGCGCATGGGGCGTATGCTCCGTCGGTTCATGGACCTGCGATCGATTTCGCCGGCAGCAGGCGCCGATACCATCACGTGGCTGGCCGCCTCTGCGGCCGGACGGGCGAGCACGGGTCAGTACTGGGTCAAACGGACCAACACGGCGCCGTCTGCGCCAGGGCAAAACGTGGCGTTGGCCGAGGAACTCTGGACGGCGAGTATTGCGTTGACGAAGTTGAACCCACAGGCCCTCATCAACGACGCAGGACTCAGCACGACGTGACCACCGATTCACGTGCGATCCCACGCGAGTCGGATCTCGCGCGAGAGACCGCGCCAGGCGCGACGCCGGCCACGCCTTGGCGAGACCTTGCGCGGGCACTCGAGATCGTCGTGCGCGTCTTGCCCTTCGCTGTGTCGCTACGGCGTGATTCCAGGCGTTGGCTCCGCTGGGGAGGACCGCAGCCCCGGTCCACGGCATTTCATGAACAACGGGCACGACGCTTGGTTCGCGAGATTGCGACCCTCGGCCCCGCCTTTGTGAAGCTCGCGCAAATCTTCGCGTCACGCGCGGATTTGGTGCCTGAGCCCTACCTCGCGTCGCTCGTGGTGCTGACGGACCGGGTACCGGCCGTGCCCTGGACGGGCATTCGCGCGGCACTGCACATCGCGTGGGGGGTCGAACCGGATTCGGTCTTGCAAGCGCTGGACCGCGAGCCACTCGCCGCTGGCTCCCTTGGCCAGGTACATCGCGCGCAGTTCCACGGACGCGACGTGGTCGTCAAAGTGCTTCGGCCAGGTATCGACGTCGTTGTGCGTCGCGACGTGCGCATCGCCGGTCGCATTGTGGATTGGGTCTACGCGCGCTTCCCGCATCATCATGTGCACGGATTCCGCATCGTGCTTGACGAGTTCGCCCAGCACGTGGGCGAAGAGATGGACTTCGTGCGGGAGGGCGCGCAGTGCGCACGCATGCGCGAGCGTTTCGCCGAGGAACCGCGACTGCGCATTCCATACGTGGAGGCATTGCTGACGCGGCGCAACGTCCTCGTGATGGAATATCTGCCTGGCACGAGAATCGATGCGCTCGATGAGCGAATCCGGAGTGGAGAACTTTCAGCGCGCGCCCTCGTCGAAACGCTCATCGAGAGCTACGCGCGCATGATGCTCCGCGACGGCGTGTTCCACGCGGATCCGCATCCCGGCAACCTGCTCGTCGACGACGCCGGACGCATTGTGTTGCTCGACTTTGGTATGGTCGTTGAAGTGGGATTGGAAACGCGCCGCGCGCTGTTTCACACCATCGTCGCGGCGATACGACGCGACGCCGAGGGCACGGCGGCAGGGTTTGCGCAGCTCGGCATGGTGGCGCCCGGCACATCGCCGGAGACCATGCACTTGTTGGTTGCCGAACTGTTGAACATCGCGTACGCCGAAACGCCCATGCAGGATCGTGCCCGGATTCTCGCCGATCAAATCATGCGCGAGATGTTTAACTGGCCAATCGTCCTTCCCGGGGAGCTTGTGTATTTCGCGCGGACGGCGGCGCTCATTGAAGGCATCGGCGGACGGTATGATCGCAATTTCAACGGCATTCGCGTGGCATCGCCGGTCGTGCTGAAGCTGCGCACGGAGTTGTTCGCGGCGCTGCTTGGTGGTGAGGGCGCGACAGATCGCCTCGTGACGATGGCCACTGCGCTCGGGTTTTTCGCCGGCGGTGCATCGGCCGTCGTGACGAAAACATGGCGCGAGCTTCGGGCAACACTGTCGGCGACGTTCTCAAACGGTGATGAATCGCCGAGCGAGCGGGCGAGAATCACCAACACACGAAAACCCCCGCCAGTCGACTGACTGAGCGGGGGATCGTTATGGCGAAACGCTCAAACACCGAGCAGCGCGCTAGATCACGAGAGCTGCGTGCGACGACGACGGGACACGGCAACGATACCTGCCAGCCCGCTGGCCATCAAGAGATATGTGGACGGTTCTGGTACAGTGCTGATGCGACTCGCGTAGGCGATGTACTCCTGGTGCGACGGATCATGGCGGCCAGGCTCATCGGAGAGCACAAACCAATTCTTTGTCAGCACAAGGTTGGCCGCACTCGGGATCAGGGACGCGAGGTTGGTGTACCCGGCGTCTGTGAACGCACTGTTGGACAACTCCCAGATGGTGCCTTGCACGTTGGTGGCCGTGAAGTTCGCGGTGCCAAGGTCATACTGCTCAATGAGCCATGCAACCTGACGGTAGTCGCGCTGCGCGTTCGCACTGTTGTTGGCGTTGGCTGCGTACCGTAGCGTCTTGCTGAAATCGCCGTTGCCGGGGAGTCCGCCAATGTTGCCGCTAAACGCGGTCGAGTAGTAGCTATCCGCCGAATTGTTCGGCGCATGCTGCCAATCCACACACCAGATCGTGTAGTTGGGCAGGGTGACGCTTCCAGCAACTCCCATCTGGGCGTTGAAGCCGGTGAGGTCGGCCTTGTAGGGTCCCACGTCGAACCCCCCAACGACGCCGTTGGCGCTGATGTCCCCGTTGTACTTCACGGTGCCCAGCACTGGCGCCTGTGCCCCCAACAGCGACGGCAGGGCCACGGCGGCCGCAACGACGTACGGTAGAATTCGACGGGTTGTAAGCATGGCGTCTTATTGAAGAGGGTCGAGCACGAAGCCTTCTCAACCCCCCTCCTTTGCAATCGCCGTGCCGCCAGATTCGCATCGCATGTCCGCGGATGGGATCACGCGTGGGCCTCGTGGAATAGACGCAGACCGCACGGCTCCAAGGCCCAACGGCCACATTGCTCAACCTTCTCGCAAATTGCCGTAGCGCGCGTCCAACACCTTCGCGCAACACTATGGGACGGTCTTGGATCGCGCCGCGTCGGTTAGAAGATCCAGTTGCGGAACAGGTCAAATCCGAACTGCCGCGGCGCGACGGCGTCCGGGCCCAGGCGCGAACACGGTGCAGCGCCGGGGTCGACACCAATCTGCGCGGTTAGATCGCGGGTAATGCGATACTCAACCGCCACAGCGGCCCATAATTGGGCACCGCGGCACACACCGGTATTGACGCGAAGGTAGGTCCGGTCGCCGAACTGTTTGCCTGCCGATACGCTGACGTTGTCGAGCAATGATCCCACCGATAGTTCATTCGATTGCCCGCCGCCAGCCACCACCTGCACCGTGCTCAGTCCCGGGAGCAGATTCTGGAGTACGCCCTCGACCTTGCCGCCGAGCGATGGGAGTAACACTCCGGTAACCGCTCTGACCGTACTCTGCCTGTCACCATCGAGGGCGAAGGTGGGCTCGCCAAAGATGAGGAGCGAAATGATCTCAGACTCGGGAGCCCGGGCATACAGCGGATCACTGCTGGTCAATGCGACAAGTGGACGATCAAGTGTACCGCCGATGTGCACGTGGACCGGGATCTCTTCGCCGTTGGCCCGTCGCACCACGTTCGTCGCGCTGATGTCAAGCGTCGGGGCAATATCGGCGCTGCCGAAAAACCGAACCTTTCCAGAATCGACCGTGAAGCCCCGATTGACCGGACCGAGGTTAAGCCGGTACTGCCCTCGGTTCGCCGTGATCTCGCCTTCCAACGCCAGCAAGTCTCCGTTTGTCGTGACGGTGAGTCCACCGGTCACCTTGACCTTGGCCTCTGGTGTGCGCACCCACACCTCGTTGCCGAGTTCGATGCGAGCATTGTCCACGGAGAGAAATGAACCGAGTCGAGCCAGCGACTGCGCTCCACTCACGGCTACGGGGACCTCCTCCAGGCCGAGCAGGTCGCGAACTGCATCAGTGGTTAGGTCAAGTGCGGTGCTCGCCGCGAGCGGGTTGATGAACAGGGTGGCACTCGGAATCGTCAGCGCGCCCGTGAGCACCGGCCGCTTCAGCGGTCCGACGAGTTGGATGGTCCCGCCGATATTCAGGTCCGTACCGTCGCGTTGTCGCGCGACGGAAAGATTGTTCGCGGACGCCGTCAATCGCATCGTCGCCGACTGCCCTGATGCAAAACGCATCGCCCCGCGTGCGATGACGGTGTCAGAAGGACCGCCGCTTCGAAAACGCAGGCTTTCGAGAATGAGCGAGTCCTGAACAGCGCGCACGACCACTCGCCCCTCGGTTGGCGTGATACCCAGGTCGGCAATGTTAGCTGAAAACCGATCGAGCGTCATCGTGCCAGTGGCGACAGGCCGATCGATCGTGCCGGTCAACGCGAGCCGCCCGTTGAGCACGCCACGTACGCGGTCAACGCCGTTGGCGGACAGCGGCAGCAAGTCTAAGCGGAGAGAGTCCGCAATGATTTCGGCATCGACGATCTCCGACAACAGACGCTTTTCGACAACACGAAGGGACAGGTCAATGGGAAGTCGAACGTCCGCGCGCAACGTGCCGTGTGTGGTATCATCAAGTTCGGCACGCGCGACGAGTCGCCGCTCTGCATAGGTACCGCTGGCCCGAAGCGGAGGCAAGAACGTACCGTTGTGGCCGACGGAATCGGCCCGCAACTGAAAACTGAGCAACGGCGCATCGCGGGTGCCGGTCACGTGCGCGTCGCCGGATAGCGCGCTCGTAAAGGCGGTCGTGCCGAGCGCGAAGGCCAGCGCTTCACCCATCGGAAAGCGATCGAGCAGCGCATCGATGCGCACCACACCTTGATTTGGTACGTCAGCAGACATTGCAAAGAGGCCCCTGGCGTTTGACCGCAGGGTCATCGAGTCGAGTCGCAGGCCGGTCGCATCGCTGCGCAGATGGATCGGCCCGCTGTTGCGCCAGCTGTTGATGTCGTAGCCGAAGCGAACCGAGTCCACCAGCACGTCCAGCGTTCCCTTGGCACGCGCGTACGCGCCGCGGAGTTCCAGACGCGCCGTATCCTCCGACCGCATATCAACGAACAGTCGGCCGCTGTCGGGCGTGGCCTGCATCACCCTGAAGTTCGCTGTACTAATGCGCACCGCACCGAAGCCGCGAATCTCGTCGACGGTTGCCGCACCTTCAAACGCGGCCGTTGTGCGCACGTGTGACGCCTGCGCCGACCCAAACACCCGTCCCGCGCGAACCGCACCGACTTGCAGGCCTTGGGCGCTGAGCGCGAACGTCGCCCCGAAGTCGTTGATTCCGCCAAAGAGATATCCGGAAAGGGACACGTCACCTTGCAGCGTGTCGGCGGCGTAGCTGCGCATGGTCGCGGCCATTGCCGAGTCCACGGGCGCCATCATGCTGGCCAGTCGCGGCAGTGCCGCGCGCACCAGGGCCAGCGAGTCGGTGCGCGCACTGACGACCATCGTGTCGGGGGGCGCGTCTCCCGTTACCGACGCGGTGCGCGCCAACAGACCATGCGCGTCGAGGGCGATGCCACCGACGTGTGCGACCACTGAATCGACGCGCAGGTGCGCCGCATCCAAAGTGCCGCTCCCGACAAAGTCCATCGCGACGAGTGCAGCCGATGCGGTCTGTCGGAGCGAGACCGTCGCCGACGCCACCGACAGCGTCGCACCCTGCAGCTTGTCTCGCAAACCGGCGGCGGTGAATCGCAGCTGCCCGTCGAGCGCCGTCGCCGCGACGTCGGTCCGCGCGAGCCATGCGCGCGCATCAAAGCCATCGATGGTACCCCGCGCACTAACGTTCCAAGCGGACGGCGTCAGCGCGGCACTGCCTTGCATCGCGACACGTCCACCGGTCTCGGCGGCGAGCGACGCACTCCACTGCAGCGCGTCGAGTGAGCCCTTCACCGTCACGGGCCCGCGAAGCGTCGCCACGGCAGGGAATGTGCTGTCGATGCGCGCTATCGCCCGTAGCGAGATTGGGTCGAGCTGGAGGGTGGCCAGTATCGTGGGCACCTTGGCTCCAAAGTTGACGGCCGCGTCGCCGCGTGCCGTCGTCACGTTTCCTGCCCCATCCGTCCACATCACGTCAAGTTGCGTGATGTCGGCCGACTGCAGATTCGCGGTCTTGACGATGCCACTGCCTCGAACCGATCCATCCACCGGCAGCGACGGCGCAAGGATCCGCGCCGAGCGCAGATCGACGCGCACATCCTGCACCGTGAGGTCGCGCGCCGACGGCGCGGCGCCAAACCCGACCCGACCATTGAGCCGAATTGACGAGACCGCGTTCGCTGCCTGTGCATCAAGGAAACGCGCGTCGAAGCGGTCAATGATGAACGCAGTGAGCGGACCGCCCTTGCTCGCCACGAGGCGGCCGTCGAAGGTACCACGAATGGCATTCGGCAGCGCGCCGTACGTGAGCCGACGCAACAGGTCACTCTCGATGGGTTCGAACGTGAGGTCGACCGCATGCAGCAACAGGTCTACCGGGTGGGTCTCGATGGTGATCGCACCGAGTATGTGCGAGTTCATTGCCTTTGCATCGATGTGTGTCAGCACGTACTCGGCGTCATTCGCGTCGGCTAGCGTACGCATATGCACGAGCATCGTGCCGTCGCCGCTGGTCGGCAGTACCTCCCAGATCCAGGCGAGGTCGGCGAAGCCCGCGTTCACGTTCAGCGTTGCGTCGTAGCGCACGGGACCCGGTGTATTCCACGCCACCATCCCTTGTGCTGCACCCGACGAATTCGGCAGTCGCACCCGCGCCAGGTTGAATCGCAAGGAGTCGGGGGTCCACGTCACCGAACCAGACGCCGCGACCAAGCGCACCGGCGGATCGGAGATCGTTCCAATAATGGTGTCGAGCAACACCGAGGATGGTTTGCCACCTGGCTGCACGATGATGCCGTTCCGCGCGACGACTTGTTCGAGCGAGATTCGTCGTCGCTCCAGCATACCGCGCGGCGTATGGATGATGTCGTGCAGGCTGTCCCGTTTTGCGATCACACTGTCGCGTGCGCGCCCCTGAAAGATCGGGTGTGGCGCCCACGGCATTTCCGTCGTGATCTGCAACGTGGTCACCCGTATGGCGTCGATGCGAATGTCGTCACCGAGCGCCGGCAACATCCTCGGTGGGCCCTTTGGTCCTGTGCCTGAGATGATGTACGCAATATTCCACGGACCGGTGAAATCCTGCTTGAGGTTGAGCGTGACTCCGCGAAGGTCCAGCGAACGGAGATGAATTGCCTTGTCAAAGAGTCCGCCAATGTCGAGCGAACTCTCGACGCGATCGGCATGCACCACAACCACGCCGGCGGTGTCCAGCACCGACACGTTGGTCAGGCTGATTCGGCGAAACCCTACGTGGTCGAGCGAGCCCACAGTCAACGTTGCTCGGCCCCCAAACACCGATTGCGCGCGAACGAGCAGCGTCGCCAACACTCGACGACGTCCACTCACGGTGTTGCTGGCGAGCAGGTAGATAACCCCAACTGCTGCAAGCACGGCCACGACAGCACCGCCGCCCCAGAGCAGGCGCCTGCGTGTGACCATCAGAAGGCCTGGCCGAGTCCGAAGTGAATCGTCAGACGCGACAGAATATTTCGCGGCGTGGGAGGTCGAAATGTTGACGGACAATCGAAGATGTTTCCCGGATCGTCTGGGTCGACGGAGACCAGATTGCCAGGGCTCGCGCATCGGATCTGTCCGAACACACCGCCGCCTTCGCTTTTCGTGAAATACAAGGCGCGACCGGCCTGCGGCGCATACGGCGAGTACCCGACATCGACACGAAAGGGACCGAGCGGCGTGACGAGACGCATACCGAGGCCCGGGGTCGCGCGCACATCGGCCCATCGGAACCCATCGGATTGTGCTTCCCAGACGCTTCCGACATCGACAAACGCCGCCAGTTGCAGACTGCTCGAAATACCTCTGACG
>JANMKU010000051.1:0-13965 GCA_031372205.1 Gemmatimonadaceae bacterium
GACGCCCATCCCGACCGCGACCATCGCGAGCAACAATCTGGTGTGGCGCAAGTTCACCTTCGCCGCCATTAGCACCAGCAAGATCCGCGTCTGGGTGACGGGCGCGCAGTACAACTACAGTCGCGTCGCGGAAATCGAAGCGTATGCGGTCGTCTCCGGCGCGCTACCGGGCGCGTTCAATAAATCGAGCCCTACAACGGGTTCCACCACCGCAGCAGGCGCGGTGACGCTCGCGTGGCCGTCCAGCAGCGGCGCCGCAACCTACGAGTACTGCATCGACACGGTGAATAATTCCACGTGCGATGCGACGTGGATTTCCACCACTGGTGTGAGTGCAACACTGAGCACGCTCTCCGCGAGCACCACCTACTACTGGCAAGTACGGGCACGGAACTCCGTTGGCACGACCGACGCGAACGCTGGCACCTGGTGGGTCTTTACCACGGCGGCGGCAAGCCTCAACCTCGCTGTCGAAAACGTGTATCTCACGCAGGCGACGCAACGACCGGATGGTACCGTGTCGATGGTTGCCAACCGCGATGCGTTGTTGCGCGTATTTGTCACTGCGAACATTGCCAACACGGCGCGCCCCGATGTGCGTGTGCGCATCTACGACGGCTCCACACTCCTGCAAACGGTATCGATCACTGCGCCAGAGGCGAGCGTCCGCACGACCAGTAGCGAAGGCGTGCTGACGTCGACGTGGAACACGATCGTGCCTGCCGTCAACATGCGCACCACGTTACGAGTGCTCGCTGATGTCGATCCGGCCGCTACGATCACCGAAGCCGACCGCACCGACAACGTGTGGCCTCGCTCGGGTTCGGCCGGAGCCATTTCCGTACTCGCCGTGCCAACCTTTAACCTGCGATTTGTGCCAGTGACGGTGCAGGGGTCGACCGGCAACGTGACCGACGCAAACAAAGAGCAGTATCTCGTTTCGACTCGGCGTTACATGCCGCTCGGCACCATCGTCGCCGACGTGCGCGCGCCATTCTCATCCAGCGCACCAGCCTTGGAGTCGAACGATGCAAATTCCGGCTGGCTTACCGTGCTCAGTGAGATGAACGCGCTGCGCACGCTTGATGGTGCTCCGGCCACCACACACTATTACGGAGTGGTTCACACCGCCTACATATACGGTGTCGCCGGTTACGGATATACTCCGGGCAGAGCGGCGATGGGATGGGACCTGATGCCCTCGGGCGACGGTGTCGCCACCCACGAATGGGGGCACAACTTTGCACGGCCACATACGCCGTGCGCCGTGTCAGGCGACGCGAACTATCCGTATGCCGGTGGCCTCATCGGCATGTACGGATGGAATTCAACGACCAACGCACTGGTCGCACCAACCACCGCCGATTTCATGTCCTACTGCCACCCTGAGTGGATCAGCGACTGGACGTGGACCAAGATCCTCACGTATCGCCAAAGTACCGGAGCCACGGTGACGGCGACGAATGCACCGCAGGATGGACTGCTCGTGTGGGGTCGTGTCGTGGATGGTCGCGTGCTGCTCGAGCCGTCATTCCGGGTTCGGGCAGCAATTGCTCCCCTCCGTACGATCGGCTCGCATCGCGTGCAACTCCTGAGTGCGAGTGGCGCGACCCTGTTGGATGCATCGATCGACGCCGACCGCGTCGACCACGAGTTGGCGCATGACGAACGGCATTTTGCAGTGGTGTTGCCATGGACCCCGGAACTGGAACAGTCCCTCGCGAAGATCCGTGTCAGTGATGTGCAGCGTCCCCTGCTGGCCATGGAGAGGTCCACTGCATCGACCAACGCGCGCGCGCCAGCGACGGCGCCTTCCGAACCGCAGTCCAGTGTGACGGCCGTCGACGCGACGCGGACCCGGGTGCGCTGGAACGCGCGCGAATACCCCATGGCGATGGTTCGCGACGCCACAACGGGAGCGCTCATCGGGTTTGTGCGCAACGCAGACGGCACCGTCACCTCGAATGGCCGACGCGTGGAAGTGGTGTATTCCGACGGTGTTCGCTCGGTGATTCGCAGATAGAGAAAGGGCGATGCCATCGGGACTGAAACGGATGACCGCATCGTTCGCGCGCAATCCCGGGACTCGCTGCGGCGTGCGACGATCCATCGTGAAACGCAGGTAGCCACTATCGGTGGATGCGACGATCGATAGGCCATCAGGAGCGACGACGCCGAACTTCACCCCCATTGGCGTGATCGGCACCAGTTTGCCGTCGGAGATTGTGAGCAGGTAGCAGCGCACCGCCTTGGCCGGTTCATTCCCACACACCAGCAACCGCTTTCCGTCACGAAGGAATTCAACAGCGGTGTATGACTCGATCTCCCCGCCATCCAGCCGCCTGGACGCGCCAGCACCCGTTGGATAGAGCCACAATTGTTGCGGCTTTGTTGGACGGCCACTGACGACGGACCGGCCGTCGGGCGCGATCGGGCCGCTCGCCCCCTCGCCAAGTCGGACCGCCGAGGAGCATCAAACGACCGAGCCATGGTTGCGTAGTTTGTTCCTGCTTCATCCGATACATCGCTGAACGCCACCAGCTTACCATCGGCGGACATGTCGGCGTCCCGCGCCGGCCAGCCACGAGATGTCGCGTTCGGCAACCTCAGCTGCCCCCTTCACCGTCAGACGGAGGAAGACATCGTCGCGCGAGAGAAGCCAACGCCCGTTGCTCGCAACGTCATACACGGTAAGGCTGCCCGCGCTCGGAAGCGCGATACGGGTATCACCGGCAAGCGTAGCCTCGTGTGCGGGCGTAGCTCGGCGAAGACGCACTGTGGGTATGAAGTCGTTCCGGTAGCCGAAGCGCTACTACCGCGTGCCGAGCGCTTCGTCAAAATACGCCGGCACGTCGATGCCGAGCGCCTCGCGCGCACCATCCGGTCGCCACTCCAAAACTGCGTCGGTGACGACGTCGGCCGTATCGCGGCGAATAACGCGAATGGTGCGGTCCCAGCGGTCGACCGTCCAATATTCCGCCACGCCAATGCGCAGATAGAACCCGCGCTTTTTCCCAAGGTCGCGGCGACGGGTTGTCCGCGAATGAACTTCCACGACCAGCGACGGCGTTGGCATGTCAGCCCACGTCTCCGGGAGTTTCGGTGTCGACGGACGCACCATTAGATCGGGCTCGACCTCCGATCCGTCAGCGCAAACCACCGCCCGCGGCGTGTAGATATCGCCAATGCCCTCCGCCAGCACGAAGGGGGTGAGGATCCGATGCAACACGAGCACCAGCCGCTCGTGTGCCGGCGACGGTGCCGGTGTCACGAACAGTTCTCCGTCGACAAGCTCGTACTTGTTGCCGTCGTCCGGCAGCCGATCAAGTTCGGCCAGTGTCCACGCGCTCGTCGCAGGTGCCATGAGCATGAGCTGGATGTCCTCGGCGAATGTGGAGAGGTCCGCATGCGGTGACGATACGCGCGCACGCCGAAATGTCCGTCACCATTCCTACTCGCCCCGTACCTTCACATCGCGAACCATCTCACGGTACGCTCGGCGACAGCGCCCAGTCAATGCCGACGCGTCAACGGAGGACGTCGTCGACACCAGGTCGTGGTCGCCGAGCCGTAGCACGCTGACGAGCGCTTGCTTCGTCGCGAGTTGCTTCGTTCGCGCGATGCGCGCCGCCAGTGCCGACGGCTGCGCATAGAGTGTCTTTGCTGCTCCGTCGCCCGGCTTCTTTGCGGTCGATCGTACCGGAAAGGCTGAACTCGAGCGCCAGTTAAGCAAAGCGCAACGGCCCCAGCGAGCGGGAAAGGGGTCACCCGCGCTGTCGCGACGAAGACGGCTACGCCTTGGCTCGCCTACGCCGCAGCCCCGCCGCCGACAACCCAGCAATGCCTGCCGCCAGCAGCGCGAGGCTTCCTGGTTCGGGTACGGTCGAGGCGCTCAGTGCGACGTCGTCGAGGAAAAAAACTGATTGCCGTCATGCTGAAAGTCGAACGCGAGGGACGTTGTGGGGCTGGCGGCGCCAACCACGCTGAACTGGTAGAGCGTGTACGCGAACGGAGACGCGTCGGTGAGCGTGACCAGCGGAGTACCGCCCCAGACGGACTGGAAGAAGTTTGGAGTCCCGCCAGGGTTCCGCAACCAGAAGGCGAGGTCGTAGTTCTGGGAGGAAACGGTCGTGACATTCTGGCTCAGGGTGCAGACGCCGAACGGGGAACCACCGAAGAGCTCAAAAGTGCCCGAATGAGGTGAGAGGTTGCCAAGTTGTATAAGTTATTTCCAGTCAATCAGTTAGAGAGAGAGAGAGAGAGAGAGATTGAGGCAATGTGTGGCCATGACGCAACAGGTGGTGCGCCTCCCCAACGCAATGCCATGCGGGGGAAGGTCGAGCGCGCCATCGCAGGTGCGCCGCCCGTGATCGTCCCCGCGCCGAGGCTGGCGCCCATCGAGGTCACCCGCCGCTGGGCGGCGTTGCTGCGGCAGATCTTCGAGGTCGACCCCCTCGCGTGCCCGACCTGCCATGGCGTGATGCGGATTCATAGCGTTCATCACGCAGGCGTCGGTGATCGACCAGATGCTCACCCATCTTCGGACCCGCGCCTCCCCGGCCGCGCCCAGCGGCGCACGAAGTCCCTCATCGACCCGGCGCCCGTCTGGACTATCCGAGATGCTGACGGGCGTCGTCTGATTTCGTAAAACGCGCACCAACTCGACGTTCCTCACTGCGCCGCGCTTCGCCAATCCCTTTCGGTGCGATCGCTATCTCGCCCGTATGTTACGCCGCCGCGACGATCGCACCGTATGGCTCTAGCAACTCGATGATCGGCGACGGTTGGTGGAGGAGCGACCCCTGCGCAAAATCTACGCCCAACGTGCGCAGCCGCTCTAGCACGCATGCATCCTCCACAGACTCGGCGACGGTCCGCACACCGGCCACCGTGGCGACGTCCACAAAACAGCGTACTGCAACTTCGTCCAGCGGATGGTTGAGCAGGCCGCGAATGAATTGGCCGTCGATCTTGAGAAAATCAACGTCCATCGACTTGAGATAGCCAAACGACGAGGCACTCGCACCAAACTCGTCGAGCGCAACGCGCGCGCCAGCGGCCCGCACCTCGTGCACAAACTGCGCGGCCGCATCAAGGCGAGTGACGACCGCGGTTTCCGTGATCTCCAGAACGAGCCGCTCGCAGACGTCGCGTCCGACCTGCTGCAGCGCGTCCACCGCCCACCGCTGAAACTCCACATCACCGACCGATTGGCTCGACAGGTTCACGCACAAGTTATCGATCTGTTTGACCGTCGTCGTGTCCAACCAGTCGATCGCGCGCCGCAAGACCCAGCGATCGAGGCGCGACGCAAGGTGAAAACGCTCTGCGGCCGGCAAGAACGCGCCAGGCGCAATCAGCGCGCCATCGTGGTCCCGCATGCGCAACAGCACTTCGGCGTGGACGCCGTCGCACGGTGCCTGCAGGGCAATGATACGTTGCGCGAACAGTTCAAACGCATCATCGTCGAGCGCCTGCTCAATACGGCTTGTCCACTGTACATGTCCCTGGCGCGCCAGCCGCGACGCGTCCGTGTCCAACCACATTTGCACGCGATTGCGCCCTGCTTCCTTGGCCGCATAGCACGAACTGTCGGCTGCCTGCAACAATTCGCTCGCATTGGACCACCGAGCATCCACGCCAACCACGCCGATGCTGCAGCCCACACGAAACCGCTTCTCGTCGTGCGCGAAGCGATACTGGTCCATGCGATCACAGAGCTTTTGGGCAATGCGCTGCGACGTGTGCAAGGGACAGTCCTCGAGGAGGACGGCAAACTCGTCGCCACCGATGCGGGCGACGGTATCGCCGCCACGGACTGCATCCTGCATCACCTTGCTCACCTGTTGCAACAGCAGATCGCCCGCCGCATGACCGCACGTGTCGTTGATCAGTTTGAACTGGTCGAGGTCGACGTACAACAATGCCCGTTCCGTCGGGCGATCGGACGAGTGATCGAGCACGTGCTGCAGCCGCGCTTCCAGCTCATCGCGATTGACCAAACCGGTCAGCGTGTCGTGTGACGCGCGATGCGTAATGGTGCGCGAGAGGTGACGCGCCGCAGTGACATCGCGAAAGACGAGCACGACGCCCAGCGTTTCACCACCTTCACGACAAATCGGCGCCGTCGTTTCTTCGATGCCAAACGTGGAGCCGTCGCGCGACACGAGGAGGGCGCGATGCGGGGCAACGGTCTGTCGCTTCGCCCGGCGCGATGTGGCCGGCAGTGGAAGACGGGTCATATCGTCGACGACATGAAATACGTCAGCGAGCGGACGACCGTGTGCGTCACCGGACGTCCAACCAGTCATCCGTTCGGCCACGGGGTTGAGCCACACGACGTTGTCGGCAGCATCGGTGGTGATGACCGCATCGCCGATCGACTGCAGGGTCACGCGCATCCGCTCATGTTGCTCTGCCAGATCTGCCGCCATCTGCCGCTGTTCGGTGACGTCTTCCACCGTGCCGACATAGCCCGCGATCGCGCCCTCCTCCGGACGTACGCTTCGTGCACGTGATCGGACATGGCGCACCGTCCCATCACGTCGCTGCACGCGAAACTGCATGTCGAAGTCGATGTTGTGCGTCGCGGTGCGTTGCCATTCCCCGAACACGGAAGCGCGATCTTCCGGATGCAACGCGCCGGACCACCCCGTGCCGAGACTCTCGCCACCGCTCAGTCCATAAATCGACTGCCACCTCGCATTCGCGTACGTGCAGGCGCCGGCGGGATCGGTCGCGTAAATACCAAGCGGTGAGCTATCGCTCAACGCGCGAAAGCGCGCCTCGCTTTCTTCGCGCGTCCGCACCGTTTCGGCGAGGAGCGCCGCCGCCGCCGCGCGCCGGCGAAGTTCCAATCGGCTCTCGAGCGCGTAGGCAGCCGCGCGGGCGAGACACGCGAGCACCTCGCGCTGGGTGGCGTCCAAGTGGCGTGGCACCCGATCGATGACGCACAACGAGCCGACGCTTGAGCCATCACGCAGGCGCACGGGCACGCCCGCGTAGAACCGAATTTCAGGTGCGCCAACGACTAAAGGGTTCGTAGCAAAGCGCGCGTCGCGTGCTGCGTCGGGGACTTCTACCAGTTCGTCGCCGAGGATCGTGTGCGCGCAGAAGGCGAAGTCGCGTGCTGTTTCTGTGACCCCATCCAATCCGACATTCGCCTTAAACCACTGCCGCTCTTCGTCGATCAGGCTGATGAGCGAGATCGGTGTCGCGCACATCAACGAGGCTGCCCGCACCAAGGCGTCGAACTCCGGCTCGGGCGCGGTGTCGAGCACATCCATGTCGCGGAGCGCAGCGAGCGCGTCGGCTTCGTCTGGCCGTTTGGGAGCGATGAGCATGGTGCGCCGATTGGTGTGGCAAGGTTTGGCGAGCACGTCCATAACAGGACGAATTGCCGATCAATGTATGACAACCCCAGAGGCATTGAAACACCTATGTCACCGACCGTGTGGAACGTTCGGTCATCCTGACCCAATGGAACGAGGTGCTGTCCTGTCCCCATGCGGTGATGGTGCCGTCGTGTGCCTTGACGGACCGCCGCTGAGCCGGCGCTGTCCTACTCTGTCTGGTCCGCTGCCGCCGGCGCGTTCCTGCTTGCTGCCATTCAGCCACCGCCTCTGGTGGACGATACCTCGACTCCCGTTGGCGGCAACGAGACGCACGCGACCTCGCAGGGCTAAACGCCTCGACTCTTACACGCTCGATCACACGTGCTGATCGCAGTTTGTCTGGCGGCGGTCACCAGCGCTGCCGCGTGTTCCTCTGACGTTGGCGACACTCTGGCAGTTCACGGTCAACGAAGACGGGTCGGTCGATACCTTGTCCTTCCTAGTGATCACATCGCCCAACACTGACTTTGCCAGCGCTGTGCGGAGCTTGTTGTGACCCAAAGGTTTCGCGCGGCCAAGAAAGACGGACGCGCAGTTGATCCCAGTGCCCCCAACGTGCACCGGAGCACTGTCAGCAGCTGGGGGCGAGCGCCGGCTTAGCGCGGCTTCGCCGGCATAGCCGCCATGCACATCACAAACACCTGGTACCGCGTATCTCCCGGCGCGAGGGCGAGCGCGGTGTTGACCCGCATTTCCGCATCGCTGTTGAGCATCGCCTCGGCGTTCACATTAAAGAGACAGTCGGACTGCTCCCAGCGAAAACGCAGTGAGCCCTCATTGGGCGAATCGCGCGGATCGGGCGTGCGCACCCACTGCGCTGCACGTAGTCGGTCATAGAAACGCACGGCCTCCTTGGCCACGCCGATGTCGGTTCCGCCGGCCGCGGTTACGCGACAACCCGCCACGCGCTTGCCCGTGCGCCAGTCGTCCAGCGTATCGATCTCCACGGCGGCGACCATGCGCTGCGTGCCACGCAGGAAGCGCGCGGCCTCGGCACAGTGCAGGGTGTCAGCCGGCGACGGTGCGGTGCCCACGGCGAACAGCAGCGACAGAATGAGCGGCGTCACGGAGACGATCTCAGGTAGATGGATGCGGACGGGTCATGCGCGCAACGTACTCAATGTTTCACCCACGCATAATCGTCGCGTAATGCAGCCGACATGACGGCTTCACACAGCCGTCCGACACTGAAGGGGGAGCGGACACGCGGTCCGACCCATCCTTCACCGGAGGCTCGCAATGTTCAACACGCTACTGGAGTCACGCGCGACGCGTACGCGCCGAACCGGGGGGTCGTTGCTCTCGGTTGTACTGCACGCCACGCTGATTGCCGCAGCCGTCGTCGTGACGAGCAACGCCGCAATTCCCGCCGCAATCGATACGCCGCCCGAGGAGCTGCGCTTCACCAAGGTGGAGCCGCCGAAACCGGTTCCACCGCCAACGACACCAGACCGCGTGTTTACCGCCGCGCCACCACCAAAAGGCTTTCAGCTACTCATAGCGCCGATCGACATTCCGATGGAGTTGCCGGAGATTGACCTCACCGCACGTCCAACCAATGTTGATGACTTCAGCGGTCGCGGGAAGCCAAACGGCTTGGCCTCGGGCGTTGACCTCGCGTCCGCGCAACCGGCACCGGCCAATGGCGTGTACAGCGATGTGCAGGTGGAGAAACCGGTGGTGCTGGCCGCGGGAACGGTTGGACCGCAGTACCCGGAAATGCTGCGCGCTGCGGGCCTCGAAGGGCAGGTGCTGGCGCAGTTTGTCGTCGACACGTCGGGTCGGGCCGACGTCAACACGATCACAGCACTGCGCAGCGACCATCCACTCTTCACCGCCGCGGTGCGCGTGGCGCTGAGTCGCATGCGGTTTCTGCCGGCAGAAGTTGGCGGGCGCAAGGTGGCGCAACTGGTGCACCAGCCGTTTCAATTCAGCGTATCCCGTTGACCATCCTCGCCTGGTCAGCTCATCTCACCACATGGAGCATTGCGGCATGGCACCGTCGTTGTGGTGGATACGAGTGAGCGCGCCGTCGAAGTGGCGACAGCGCGGGGTGGCGTTCGCGTACGCGCTTTTACAGGGCGCGTGCGCCGCATCTGACAAGACTACGGTCACCGATCCGTTCAACGCGCCATCAGCTGCCGCGCAGGATGCGGCGCGGATCGCCGCGGCGCGCACCACCGCCGAGCGGTTAACGGGACTCTGCGCCGACATCCAGCCGTTCTACTGGGAGATCGGCGACAAGACTGCGCTGCGCACGTCCGGTGCCGTCAGCAAAGTCGGAAATGCGATCACGTACGGCGCCCAAACGGTGATGCCGATCGCGTCAGCATCGAAATGGATCTATGGCGCGTACGTGGCCGAACGTCGAGCCGGTGTGCTGACGGCGGAGGATATCCGGTTTTTGTCCTTCCGAAGCGGGTACACGAACTTCACGAACACCGGTTGCGACATTCTCGACAACGTTGACAGCTGTGTGTTGCGCTCCACCAACGGTGCGCTCAGTCCGACCAACATCGACAAGTTCTACTACGACGGTGGTCACATGCAGAAGCACGCCAGTCTGCCCTCACCCGGCATGGGTCTCGGTATCATGGCCAACTCGGCTCTCGCGACCGAGGTGCGTCGGATGCTTGGCAATGAGCTTGGGCTGTCATACACGCAGCCGCAGCTGGCGGGCGGTGTGCGCATCAACGCCAGTGACTACGCGGTCTTTCTTCGCAAAATTCTCAATGGCCAGTTGCAGATCGCCGCACTGCTCGGCACGAGCGCCACATGCACCAATCCCGTCACCTGTCCGTCCGCGCGGTATACGCCGATTATTGGTGGTGCGAACTGGCACTACTCGATCGGGCATTGGGTCGAGGACGATCCGATTAGCGGAGACGCTGCCTTCAGCAGCGCCGGTGCGTTCGGGTTCTATCCCTGGATCAACGCCAACAAGACCCTGTACGGAATCATTGCACGCGTTGATGCCGCAGCAGGCGCCGGCAATGCGTCGGCGCAGTGTGGGGCGCTGATCCGCAAAGCGTGGGAGACGGCGGTGGCGCAATAGCCGACTGACCCCTGCGCTACGGCAGGCCCAGCACGCGCACCTGGGCACGACGTCCGCGAATCGTGTTGGCATCGTACCAGAACTCGACGCTCCGAATGATGCGGTCACCGCCATCGAGATCGATAGACCGGCTTTGTCCGCCCGCCGCAATCCTCGCTTGCAGCGCGACCGGTTGATCGCGTCCGTTCCGGAAGTGCACCACCACGCGATAGAAGTCGACCGAAGCACCAGACACGGTCAGCTTGATCCGACGAAAATCCCCGCGGTTCGAACCAACGGGGACGATGTCGTGATCGAGTCGGTCATTCACGGCGCTCTGACCGAGCGCGACCCAGTCAGCACCCACGCGCCCGCGCCGCGTAGCACAGCTCATCAGCAACACGAGGAGCACGAGACTCACATTTCGAACCATGGGGACTCTCCGTTCAGGGTATTGGTGTAGACGGCCGCGCATACGCGGTGTTAAGTCGTGTGAAGCCGTGTTAGGCCGCGGTCCATCGCATCCATCACGCGTCGGGCAGCACCACGCGTCATCGCTACGGTCGCGGAATTGACGTCACAAACTGTGCTGTGGCCACCGACGGACCCCACGCCAATTCGAGCGCGCCACGATTGCCGCCGAGTGCGCGCACGGTGACCGTGAACTCTTCGACAGGTGCTGGCGTCGGTGTGAGTTGCATCGGCACGCGACCCAGGTCTTGCGCGGGATCGTAGATCGTGCCCCACTGACCGATCTGCTTGTTGATGATGAGCGAGGTGCCCGCGCGCGTGTGCTGCACCCACAACGTGTACGTGCCCGGCGGCACCGTGAGGGCCCCGAACGTTAGGATGCGTGTGGTGAAGAGATGGGTCGCATCGTTGGCACCAGTGCGCCACACCGAATCGAACGGCACCAGCGCGCCACCCCAGACCGTACGCTCGCGAACTTGCGGACGCCCGTAGTCCACCAGCACGATGCCTCCCTGACCAAACGCACCCCGCGCCACGTCACGTGCTGACAGTGTGCCCATGGGCTTCATGCCTCTCGCCAGTGCGGCGATGTCCAGACCACCCTTGCCGCGCGTCGCCATCGACTTGTTGGTGGTAAATGCGCCGTCGACCGACTGCAAGCGACTGTTGTTGTCAAAGCGTAGCTGCATGGCATACGCACCGCCGCCCTGCCGCAGATGATCGCCATCTGTTGTTGACAAGCCCGTGTAGGTGAGGCCGCCTGCCGTGCCGAGTGCGGGTACCGAATCGACATTGCCACCCGCTTTACGGGCGGCGGCGAGCAGTTCCGTTGGGCCATAGACGAACGTTGGCCACGCGATCCATGCTTTGTTCGCGGCAAAGGCTCGGCGCTGCACACTGTCGGGCCACATCACCTCGCGCACGACGGAGTCCGCGGTGACGCGGAAGCGTGTTTCTGTAAACGTGTTTGGCGGTGGCGAACCGTCAGCTTGCAAACGCCGAATCGTCGCTCCACTTGGCCGTCCGTCCGCGCCGATCATCACGTCGTACTGCAAACGAGTCACGGCAGCGCCGTTGCGTTGCGTCATCTCGCCCGACAAGCGAGTCGCTGTGCGCGTGAACTGGTCGACGGCCACCGTGTCTTTGCCAAGGCGATAGACGAAGGACGCGGGCTGCGCGGCGAGGGGTAATGCCGCGCTGGCAAGGGCGAGGAGAACGACGAGTGTTCGCATGGAAGGGCGGGAAGGAGTGAGCTGCAAATATACGTCACTCTGCGCGGCCTGCCGTCTCGCTGCGACCGTCCGTACCTGCCAATGAACACCTCCGTGGCGCATGGCATGGCCCTGCGCCAGTTTTGTCGCAGCCGTCCCAGCGCCATCACATCCCGATCAGCGAAGCCACATGACCGATCATTTCACGCGCCCGTTGCGGTTTCACGCTGTCGCCATGCTGCTTGCCAGCGGCGCGCTGACTCCCCCGCTTGCGGCGATTCCAGCATCCGCGCACTCATCGCGGGCGACGCATCGCGAGACGCGTGACGCCCAGCAAACCGGATTCGTCGGCGTGCGGGTGGATGCCGATCGCAACAAGGTGCTGCTCGAGATCGCCGCCGATCGGCTCAACGTGGACTTCTTGCACCAAAGCACGCTGGCGACAGGGTTCGGTGCGCTCGGTCTTGATCGCGGTCAGTTGGGGTCGAGCGTTGTCGTGCGATTCGAATGTCGTGGCAAGCGCGTGCTCTTGGTGCGCGACAATTGGGGGGTCCGTGCGCCGGGCGCGAGTGCCGGGGAGCAGCGCGCGGCTGCTGAGGCGCTGCCAACATCCGTTGTCGCGTCATTCCCAATCGAATCGGAAGCGAACGGTACGCTGGTCGTTGACGCGACGTCCTACTTTCTCACCGACACGTACGGCATCGCGGAGTCCATTCGCCGTGGACAGCAAGGCACCGCGCGCATCGACGCCTCGCGCAGCTGGATTGATACGGCGCGCACCAAGTCATTCCCGAAGAACACGGAAATCCATTCGGTGCTCACGTTCGCTGTGGACAACGCGGGGCAGGCAGTTCGCCGCGCGGCGCCCGACCCCAGTGCGGTGACGATGGAAGTCCACCATTCGCTGGTCGCGCTGCCGGACTCGATGGGGTTTCGAGCGCGACAGGGTGACGGTCGCTCAGGAGTGAATGGTCCGCGATTCCTTGACTTTGCGCAGAGCTATGACGGCACCTATCACAACACGATCGCCGGACGCTGGCGGTTGGTCCCGAAAGATCCGGCCGCGTATCAGCGTGGTGAGCTCACTGAGCCGGTCAAACAGATAGTCTACTATCTCGATCCGGGCATTCCCGCTGAGTATCGCGAGGCGCTTCGCACGGGCGGTATGTGGTGGAACAGGACCTTCGAAGCGGCCGGGTTCAAGAACGCATTCGCCGTGCTCGATTTGCCACGCGGTGCCGATCCCATGGACGCACGCTACAACATGCTCTACTGGGTGCACCGTATGGCACCGGGGCCGAGTGTGGGTCCATCGTTTTCCGATCCACGTACGGGTGAGATCGTACGTACCGTGGTGCGTATCGACGCCTGGCGCTCGCTCATTGACTACAACATCTACGCCGGACTGCTGCCGGCCGCCGGTCCGCAGGGACTCAGTGTGTCTGCGGAACAGTTCGCGATGTCACGCCGTCGACAGCACGCCGCGCACGAGATCGGGCACACGCTGGGCTTTCCGCACAACTACATCGCGTCCTCGCAAGGGCGCACGTCGGTGATGGACTATCCCTTCCCGCTCATTTCGCTGACGGCTGCTGGGGCGATTGACCTGTCGCAGGCCTTCGCGCCGGCGGGAGGTGCGTGGGATACGCTGACGGTACGCTACGGCTACACGTGGTTTCCCAATGCGACGGCCGAGAAGGCAGGTCTCGACAAGATCGTCAAGGATGGACTGGCACGCGGCGTACGATTTATCGCCGACCAGCATTCGGGTGCGGAAGGTTCCATCCCCGATGCGACGCGCTGGGTGGAGGGTGCCACGGCGTTTGAGTCGGTCGAGCGCACATCCAAAGTGCGT
>JANMKU010000052.1:0-18229 GCA_031372205.1 Gemmatimonadaceae bacterium
ACGTCTGGTAAGGCCGCCCCCGCCGCGTCGCGCACAATACCCACCAGCTGTCGCTTACCCGCCGGCGTGGTGTTCTGTGCGCGCACCGGTTCTGCCGGTGTGACGATCGCGCAGAGCACGAGCAGGGCAAGGAGCGAAGTGCGGCGAGGCGAGATGGGCAACAGACCCTCGAGTGGTCCTGCTTCGACGTGCGCGTTGGCGAGTCGCGCGCTTGGTGGCGGGAGGGACAGCCGCGCGCTTGGCCGTAAGCTGTCACAATTCGCCGCGTTCGTCTAGAGCACGCGACACCTCTTGCGCCGAGCGTCACTGTTGGCGCTTCTCGGTGAGCGTCGACAACTTATGAAATGTCTCGCTCATCGCTTTCCCATGTGACGCGTGGTGTTGTCGCGTCGGCCCTGCTGTTGCTGCTCGTGGCGACACCGCTCGTCACTCCGGCCCAGACCCCGCCGCAGCCTGGTGATGCATCCCGGATGCCACCGCCCGGCTGGAAGTCCTCGCCGGTCAGGTACGAAGCGATCCTGAGCCAGAAGGACTTGATGATCCCGACGCGCGATGGCAAGCGCATGTCAACCGACGTGTATCGGCCAGGCAAGAACGGAGTGCCGGTCGATGAACGCTTTCCCGTGCTGCTCAATCGGACGCCATACAACAAGACGGCGCTGGCCTCGCAGGCGGAGTTCTATGCGCAACGCGGATACGTGGTGGCGTTGCAGGACACGCGCGGACGCTACAAGAGCGAAGGGGTGTTTTCGAAGGTGCAACCGGTTGACGCCACCGACGGTTATGACGTGATCGAGTGGTTAGCCAAACAGCCGTACGCCAACGGAACAGTTGGCATGTGGGGCTCATCGTTTTCTGCACACATGCAGGCCGGCGCCGCGCAGTACAACCCGCCGTCGCTCAAGACGCTCGTCATCAACATGGGTGGCATGTCGAACGGCTGGGATCACGGCGTGCGCTATCGCGGCACGTACGAAATGGGCCGACAGCTGACGTGGGCGTGGACGCAACTACTGGCCGACGCGCGATCTGAATCCGTGAAGAAGTTGCTGGAGCGCGAAAAAGTTGAAGACTGGTACAGCGCGCAGCCCTTGCGTCGCGGGCTCAATCCACTGTCCGTCTCCTCGGAATACGAAGGGTGGTATATCGACTTCTATGAACATGCCAACTATGACGCGTTCTGGAAGGATCCGATGTTGGCGTGGGACGAACACTATCCGCAAACGTCAGATATTCCGATGATTCACGTGGGCGGATGGTATGACATTTTTCTCGCCGGGACGTTCAAGAATTTCATCGAGCTGCGAAAGATCAAGAAAGCGCCGCAACGCATTCTTGTTGGCCCGTGGACGCATAGCGGAAACAATCGTCCGTACGCGGGCGACGTCGCTTTTGGCGACACGGCGGGAATCGTCGACTTTCTGACGGACTTTCATGTGCGCTGGTTCGATCACTTTCTCAAAGGGTTACCGACCGGCCCCGAAAAAGATGCTGCCGTTCGCCTGTTTGTGATGGGCACGGGTGACGGACACAAAGATGCCGACGGCCGCTTGTTTCACGGTGGCTACTGGCGGAATGCCGACAGTTGGCCCCTGCCGGGCACGCGCATGGTGCCGTACTACTTTCACGCGGACGGATCGTTGTCGCCGACAAAGCCAACCGCGGTGTCGTCGCAAACGGTATACACGTTCGATCCGGCACATCCGGTGCCGACGATTGGCGGCGGCGCGTCGGCGCGACTGAAGGACGGCGCATACGATCAGCGTGAGGGTCCGCGCTTTCCGCCATCGAGTGCGCCCTGGTTGCCGTTGCGCACGCGACCGGACGTAGTGGTGTTCCAGACCGAACCGTTAACCCAAGACATGGAAGTCATCGGACCGATCACGGTGGTGCTCAACGCGTCTGCGTCCACGGTGGACGCCGACTTCACGGCCAAACTCGTCGACGTGTATCCGAGCAGCGATGCGTGGCCGGGTGGCTTCGACATGAACCTTACCGATGCGATCATTCGCGGCCGCTACAGGGCCACGCGTGATCACGAGGTACTCTTGACGCCCGGGAAGATCTATCCGTTCACGATCGAACCATTCCCGACGGCCAACGTATTCAAGAAAGGACATCGCATTCGCGTCGACATCTCGAGCAGCAACTTCCCGCGCTTCGACGTCAATCCCAACACCGGCGAACCACTCGGGAAGAATCGTCGTGTGGTGACCACCAACATCGCGGTACAACACAGCGCCACATGGCCGTCGCACATTGTGCTGCCCTTGGCTCCGGCGCGATAGCACACCACTGCGACTTGGTGGATTTAGACTCTGGAGCTGAGCCACAAGGGCAGCACGAGTACGAGTCCCGCGAAGTACACCAACCCGAACGTCAGTCCGTAACGCCAGAACGAACGCTTCTCGATGTAGCCAGAGCCGAAATACATGGGGGCCGGCCCCGTGGCGTACGGCGAGATGACACCCATCAAGCCCAGCGAGTACAGGCAGAGCATCGCCAACGTGCACATGGGCATACCGGGAATGCTGGCACCAACGGCAAGCACGACTGGCAACACGGCGGTGGCGTGTGACGTGATGCTCGAGAACGCGTAGTGAATCCAGAAGAACAGCGTGACCAGCAACAGCAACGCCAGGTTTGGTGATACGCCGGCGAGCGGTTTGGCAAACGCATTCGCTGCCCACTCCACAAACCCGATCTCGTTGAGCCCGGCCGACAACGTGAGGAGCGACGTGAAGTAGAAGAACACCTCCCACGCTGGCTTTTCCGACACGATATCGTCGAACGTGACGACACCGGTAACGAGCAGCAACGAGATGATCACGAACACCACGGTCGTTGCTTGAATCCAGCTTGCACCGACGATCGGCAACGTGAACGCGGGATTCGCGCCCGTAATCCAGAGGGTCATCGCCAACAACACCAGTCCTGCCATAACGCGTTCGTTCCGGGACAGTGGTCCCATCGCCAACAGTTCGCGCTTGGCCCAGTCGGCAATCTCGGGACTCCGCTTCACCTCGGGTCGGCAAATCACATACGACAGAAATGGCACCAGCACGATGAGCAGTACACCAAGCGGCAAGAAGCCGACAAACCACTGCGACCATGTGATGTCGATGCCCGTCAGCTTCTTGGCGATCGCCAGTGCCGCGACATTTGGTGCGAGCGCCGTGAGAAACAACGAACTCGAAATCGCGGTGGAGGCGAATGCTGTCCACATGAGATACGTCCCGATGCGACGAGCCGTCGGCCCCGGTTCCGATCCATACAACAGTGGTACGTTGCGAAGAATTGGAAAGATCGTGCCACCACTGCGCGCCGTGTTCGACGGTGTTGCCGGCGCCAGCATGAGGTCAGCAAACATGATCGCGTAGCCGAGTCCGAGTGTGCTCCGTCCGAGGCGACGCACCAGTGTCAACGCAATGCGTCGGCCCAGTCCACTCTTGCGATAGCCAATCGAGAAGATGAATGCGCCGACAATGAGCCACACGCTGCTCTCAGAGAACCCACTCAGCGCCCACTTGAGGGACTTGGCTGGATCGGGATCGACGTAGCGAAGGACGGTCGCCGCGGTGAGCCCGATCAGTCCCACTGCTCCAGGCGGCATGGACTCGAGAATCAGACCCGCGATGACGGCCGCGAAGATCGCGAAGTAGTGCCACTGCGCGGCGTTTAGTCCGTCTGGTATCGGAAACAGAAACAGCACCAGCCACACCATCAGCGGCGCCAATGCCTTCCACCGCGGTCGCGTGCGTTCTGCGTGAGCGTGCGACGTCACCGGATCATCTCTTCGATGAGCGCGACGGATCGCGACGTTGCTCCGAGCTCAGCGCGGACCACTTCGCGCGCACGCTGACCCTCGCGCTCCCGCTTGTTGCGATCCGCGAGCCACTGCGTAAAGACTTCCGTGAGGGCGCGACTTGTCCGCATCGAGACGGCGCCACCGGCCGCCAGCAACAGCCCGGCCTCGCGACTCATCGTGTGCCCCGGTCCGAACGCCACCGGTACACCAAACGCCGCGGGCTCAATCACGGAATGCAGTCCGGCTGAGTGGAAGCCGCCGCCGACAAATGCCGCACTCGCGACGGCGTAGAGCTCGCCCAGAATGCCGACGCGGTCCACAACAATGACATCGGCGTCGGCGTCGACAGGAGACGCACGCTCCTCGAGGACCGACAGGCGCACGGCCCGCAGCTTGTTTGCCCGTGCCCACTTGAGCAGCGCGTTGACGTAATCGTCGGCGGGCTCGTGAGGCGCGATGATCAACCGTGCGGTGGGTACGGCGCGCCGCACGGCAATCCATGAGTCGCCGAGCACCATGTCATCTGATGGCCACGTACTGCCGGCGACCAAGGTGGGACGCGCACTCGATAACAGTGTCAGCAACACGGAACGGCGATCGACGTTTTGCGCTCGCGCCCACACCTGATCGAAACGCGTATCTCCCGTCGTGCGCACGGCGGTTTCCTTCACGCCAAGCGCCTGCAAGCGGACGCCGTTGGCGACGTCGATGGCGCCGACTGACGTCAACGCGGCGTAGGCGTCGTGGAGCACCAGGCGAGAGAACGTGCCAAGACGACCGGAGCGCGCGGCCAGCGTTGCGCTGACGAGTCCAACGGGGATTCCGCGCGCCACGGCGCGCTGCACCAACACCGGCCAGACATCCAGCTTGACGAAGACGAGGGCGGACGGCTTGATGGCGTCGAGCATGGCGTCCGCTTCGCGTGCACCGTCGAACGGCAGATAGTCCGTGATGTCGGCCGCGATACTTTCCGCGAACGTTTCTGCGCTTGGCGAAAAGTAGGTGTACGCGAACTGCCACTCCGGGTGCGCAGCGCGAAGGGCGGCGGCGATCGGTCGTGCCTGCAATCCCTCGCCAACCGATGGCGCATGGAGCCATACGAGTGGTCGCGCCAGATCTCGAACGGCGGATGCGCGGAGTCGCACGCGCTCAATCAACCCTCGGCGCGCCCGCAGCGAATGCGCAAGCTTCTTGTTGCTCGACGGCGCCACCGTGACGGCGATCGCCGAGGCGGTGCGGGCCAGCGCGCCAACCAACGTGTACAGCGATCCAACGGCGCCGTTCAGCGCGACCTCTTGCTACGCGCGACAGAAAGTGCCGAATCCACCGCGCGGCGGAAATCGGCATACGGAAGAGCGCCCTCAACCAGAAATTCTCCGATCAGGAACGACGGCGTGGAGCGCACGCCGATCTTTGTGGCCTGCTGAATGTCCGCTTCGACCAGGGCGTGAATGCTCTGCGACTTCCTGCACCGGGTAAATTCGGGCATGTCCAATGCCAATTCTCGAGCCACACCGTCGAGATACGCGGTCGGATCCGACAGGCTCGCCACTCGTCGCTGGTCACGAAAGAGTGCTGCCGAGTACGCCCAGAACTGCCGTTGCGCAGACGCGCACATTGAGGCCTCAGCCTCTCGGTGAGCATTCGTGTGCATCGCGAGCGGCAGGCTCAAGAACGCGAGCCGCACCTTGCCCGGGTCGACGAAGTCCCGCTTGAGTCGGGTCATCGTCGAATCGTGCCAGGACTTGCAGTACGGACACTGGAAGTCACTCATGACGACAAGCCAGATCGCACCAGAGTCGCGCCCCATGAGCCGACCTTTGTCTGCCGCGGCAATGAGTACCGAATCCGTCACCGTGTCGCGGGTGTCGCTCAACGTCAGCGCCGGACTGGCTGCGAGGGCCTGCGACACGATCGGTGAGGCAATCGGCGTCGTGCGCGACGCCGGAATCGTTGCGGCGGCATCGGCGCGTCCACACGCTCCGGCGAAGGCCACCGTTGCGGCGACGATGACGGGCAGCGCCGCGGCGCGAATTGCGGAAGAGTCGAGGCGCATGGGCGTTTGAACGGGAGATGGTGCGACCGGAACGTGTGGCAACCGAGTAAGTTAGCGCATCGCCCTCACGTCTGTTATCCCGGGCCGCCTGATGTCGTCTCCCGCACCATCGGGGGCACTGGAGCCTTCGTGCGCATCGTTGCGCAGGGGGAGCGTCCCGCACCTGAGCGAAGAACGATCGCGCCGGAGCTTTGAGTGCACGGCCCGGGTGTGTACGAGCAGCGTGATTAACGTCACCGATGGCGAGTCGACGCATGCGAAGAATTGTTTTTGCGCGCACCTGCGCGTAACGGCGCATTGACGGGACACACGGGGCGCGCGCACAATCGGGGCCGGCGTGGGACTCTTATCAATCGCGCTGTGTGCTCTGGTTCTCATCCTTCTGGGAGAGTGAAAACTCGTCCCTTCGATTGATGGTTCCCGGCACGCGCAGTCCGTAGCCTCCGTGTAAGCAAGTTTCAGCCGACAACCGACACGAACCCGGAGTCTGTTTGCGTACCCCAACCATCATCGGCACTGTCCTCATTGCCGTTGGCGCCTACCTGTATTTTGTAGGAGGCAGTTTCACCACTCACGAAGATGTGTTGAAGGTTGGTGACTTGAAAGTGACAGCCAAGGAGTCACATCGGATTCAACCATGGCTGGCGGGCGCCGCCATCCTCGGTGGCGTTGTGCTGGTGGCGGCCGGGGCGCGCCGCAGGTCGTAGGCGCGCGACGACGTGACTTGCACAATGCGTCATCCAACTACCGTTCACTCAAATACGGAGGCATCCACTAATGAAACCTCGTGCATCCACACTCGTTGCCGCGATCACGTTGGCGTCCGCGTTCGCTGCCACTGCGCAAGCACAAACCAATAAACTGCATTTCGGTGGTAGGGTGTCCTATCATTTTGACGCAGAAGAAGCCGGAGTCGGCTTGCAGTTAGGCATTCCCATCGCCCGACACCTCGAATTCTATCCGTCCCTGGACAATTTCTTCGTCAACAGCGGTTCGTTCCTAAGCATGAACGCCGATCTCAAGTTTCGTGTCCCCTTGGAAACGAGCAATTGGTTGTACATAGGCACGGGTGTCAATTTGGCCCGTTCGAGCTATGGGAACAACCACAACACGCGTACCGGACTGAATCTGTTTGCTGGCGCCGAATCGTTGAAGGGCCGAGTGCACCCGTTTGGTGAATTGCGCTTCACTTCCAACAATGGCAACAGTGCACAGGCGGCCGTCGGTCTGAATTTTACCATGCACGATTGAGTGAGTGCGCTCAAAGCCACGCGGCCGAATGAACAGGCGTCCGCGTGGCTTGTGCGTGAGCCCCGGCGAATGACTGCGTAGTGCCCGTGGCATACTAAGGCCGAATACGTTACGTCCAACAGCAATGACCGCCGCTCGCTACGATCGACAATTGACACTCGCGTAAGTCCAGATCCACGCCTATGATCTCCATGGCGGTTGGCCCGCAGGCATGCGCCCCGGGCGCGCGCGCCGAGAGGGTGAGCGCGTGTATGTCCCGGGCCGCAGCGCGATCCGCTGTCGTCTTCGCCTAACCAGGGTACTTTGCGACTCTATCTGCGCCACGCTGTAGTTCCGCGATCGATTCGACTGCTGGCCGCTGGGCTTCTCGCTGTCGCTGGCGCGTCGGCGAGCAGCGTGTCCACGCTCGTTGCGCAGGTGCAGTTGCCGGCGCCGACCGGGTATGTCAACGACTTCGCCAACGTCCTGCAGCCAGATGCGAAAGCTCGGCTGGAAGACTTGGCCCGCCGCGTCAACGCGGCAACGCGCGGTGACATGGTGATAGTCACCCTTCCTGACCTCGGCGGACGCCCGGTCGAAGAAGTATCCCTACGGTTGGGACGCGAATGGAAGGTTGGTGCGACGGCGTCGGTCGGCGACGCGGCGCGCAACGCCGGTGTGATCATCCTCGTCGTGCCCAAAGAAACGTCAACCGACGGCAAAGGCTACTGCCGGATCGAAACGGGGCAGGGCACCGAGGGCTTCATCACCGACGCCACGTCAGGCACGATATGCCGAGAGGCGGTCCCGGAGTTTCGGGCGCGCAATTACAGTGGCGCGATTGAGCTCGTCGCCGGCAACGTAGCCAATCGGTACGCATCAGCGTTTGGCGTGTCGCTGGACGGTGTTCCTCTGCGCGAACGGGCGCGCGAACCACGCCAATTCAACGGACCGTCGCCGATTGTGCTGCTGATTGTGATCCTCGTGATCTTCATCGTGCTCAGCTCCCTGAGCCGAAATCGGCGTGGGTGCATCCCGCTGCCGATCGTGACTACTGGCGGTGGATTTGGCGGTGGTGGCTGGGGAAGAGGAGGCGGCTTCGGCGGTGGTGGTGGCGGCGGAGGCTTCGGTGGATTTGGCGGTGGTGGCGGATTCAGCGGCGGCGGCGGCGGGTCGAACTGGTAGTGATTTCTTATATCCCTGCAACGGAATCTTGATGGCGATCCCCCACATGAGCCTTGACGAACTCGTCTCGCAATTGCGCCAGGTGCACGGCGAATTGCTGGAGACGGTGGTGCTCTACGGTTCCGCGGCGAGCGACGAGCAGATCAAGGGACATTCCGACCAAAACGTGTTGGTCATCGTGACATCGCTCTCGGTGGCGACACTGCAAAAATTGTCGCAGACGGCGCGGGCGTGGAACGAAGCGGGCAACATTCCCCCACTCACGATTACGCGGGACGAATGGCGTCGCTCGACAGACATTTTCCCGATGGAGTACGCGGACATTCTGGAGCGTCACCGTGTGCTGTTTGGGAGCCTGCCCCTCGATGGCATCCAGGTCAACCGTCAGCATCTGCGTCTGCAGGTGGAGCAGGAGGCGATGGGCAAACTGTTGCGCCTGCGTCGCGGTGTCATGGCGGCCGGAATGGATCGCGACAAACAATCGCAGCTGATGCGTGCCAGCGTGAGCGCGTTGCTGGTGATCTTTCGTGGCGTACTCCGATTGCATGGCGAGACGCCAGCACGTGACGCGACACGCGTAGCGGAGCACGTTGGGCAGCGCTGCGGCTTTGACGCGGCGCCGTTCGAACGGGTGCTGGCCCTGGTGCGCGGGCGCGCCCTGGATGCCAGTGAGACCGAGGGGACTCTTGCCGGGTACATCGCCGGCATGGAATCTCTCGTGCAGTACCTGGACCGATTTACCCCGCCGACGTCGTCGGCTGATTCTCATCACTCCTGAGGACGAGCATATGAACAAGTCTTCGCGCGCCCTGCGGCGTGCACGATACGTTGCACTCGCACTGCCCTTGCTGCTTGGAGCTTGCGGGTACAACAGCATTCAGTCGTACGATGAACAGGCGGAACAGGCCAAGAAGAATATCGACGCCCAGTTGCAGCGTCGCGCCGACTTGGTCCCCAATCTCGTCAACACCGTGAAGGGATTTGCGCAGCAGGAGAGCGACGTCTTCATTCAGGTCGCGAAAGCACGTTCCGGTCTGGTGGGCGCGCTGCAGAAGCCCGGTGGATCAGATCCCGCCGAAACGGCCAATGCCAATCAGCAGTTGACCAGCGCACTCGGGCGGATGAGCATCGTCGTTGAGTCGTATCCGCAGCTCAAGTCCAACGACAACTTTCTCAAGTTGCAAGTCGAGCTCACCGGGACCGAGAATCGGATCGCGGTGTCACGCACTGACTACAACGAGAAGGTGAAGATCTACAACGAATTCATCCGCAAGTTTCCGGCGGTGATGACGGCCAAGGCCACGGGCGCCAAGGCGCGTACATACTTCGAGGTCACCGATCCCGCGTCGCGCGCCGCACCAACAGTCGACTTTAGCAAGCCAGTGGCCAAGTAACGATCGGCGGTCGCGCGATCATCAGTTGCGGTTTTTCTCATAGAGCAAGTGCCGCGGAGTTTGTTCCCGACAAAAATCAGTGACGTGGAGAACGCTGCCGCGCCAGATGCCAACACGCGACCAATCGAACGCGCCGTATTGTCAAGTTGCTCGGCCCGTCGTCACCACTCACCACGCCATCCTGCATGGCGGCATCCAGCTGCGACATGATGTCATCGGCGCCGCCCTCTGCCGCGTACGAGGCGCGAAGACAAATAGTCCGCGTTTGACGTTCGCGCTATCGTCGTCCCGGCCGATAGTCCGGCGATGATCACGAGCGAGAAGAGAACCAGAATCAGAAGCGCTGCTTCCAGCGCAACGCCACGCCGCGCGCGCGCGGCCGAGCGTTCATGCGGCGCAACATGTCGCCGTCATGTCGAGCTTACGGCACGACGGGTGATGACGACACCGGTTGCGGCCTGGGAAAGAGACCATCGCCCTTGGCAACGCGCCAGCCGGTGACGTCGAGCGACGCGAGCGTATCGAAGCGCTGATCAGCGGCGCGACCGGGACCGCCCAATTGCACCCATAGCGCTTCCGCTTTGGTCGGCATGAACGGCGACAGCAGCACGGCCTGACGGGCGAGACGATGGATGAGCGACGCCAGACAGACGTTGAGGTCCACTCGCCGTTCCGCGTCTTTCGCGAGCAGCCACGGCGCGCTCGCCTGTGCGTATTCATTGGCGCGACCGGTCATGCGCGCGACCGCCGCGAGTCCCTCGTGCAGCAACCAACCACGCGCACCATGCATGGCCGCATGATACGAGGCTATATCGCGGTCGTCTTCCGCCTCCGCCGCAGGGTGTTCGGCGGCCGGAACAATGGCCTCGCAATACTTCTCAACCATCGCGATCGCGCGACTCGCCAAATTGCCGAGGGCGTTGGCTAAGTCGCTCGTATAGCGCTCTTCGAAACGCTCCCACGAAAAATTACCGTCACCGTCAAACGGCACTTCACGCAACAGGACATACCGGAAGGCATCCGCGCCGTAGCGATCGATCGCCTCGCCGAGATCAAGTTTGACGCCGGCGCTCTTCGAGAAGCGTTCGCCGGCAAGTTGCACAAAGCCATGCGCCCACACCTGTCTCGGGAGCGGGAGTCCCGCCGCTTTGAGCAGGGCCGGCCAGATCACCACATGAAAGCGCGTGATGTCCTTGCCGACGATGTGCAGGTCGGCGGGCCAGCGCGCCTCATAGCCGTCGTCGGGAAATCCCGCGGCGGTTAGATAGTTAGGCAGGGCGTCAAACCACACGTACGTACCTTGCGATTCGCCCGTCGACAGCGGCAGTGGAAACGGCACGGCCCAGGAAAGCCGAGACCGCGACGCAGAAATATCCTCGAGGCCCTGCGTGAGCAGGCCCAGAATTTCATTGCGCCGACTTTCGGGTCCGATGAACGACGGGTTCGATGTCAGCAGTTCTTGCAGGAACGGCTGATACTTCGACAGACGGAAGAACCAGTTCCGCTCTTCGACTTCTTCGAGCGTCCGCGTGGGATGGAGCACGCACATACCGTCGACGATATCCGCGCCTTGCTTGAACGCTTCGCACCCGACACAGTACATGCCGCGATACGATCGTTCGTAAAAATCGTCAGGATTTCGCGCCGCGATCCGTTGGATGAGCGCGATGACACCCGCCTGATGATGCGCCTCCGTGGTGCGCACAAACTGAGCATAGCGCACGTCGAGTCTCTCCCACATCGCTTGAAAACGCGCCGCGATGTCATCGACGAACGCGCTTGGTGTGACGCCGCGCTCCGCCGCCGTTTGCTGCACTTTCTGCCCGTGCTCGTCCATCCCCATCAACAGGTGGACATCGTCGCCCGCGAGGCGACGATAGCGCGCGATCACATCGGCACCGATCTTCTCAAGCGCGTGTCCGATGTGCGGATCGCCATTGGCGTAATCGATGGCAGTCGTGAGATAGAATCTGGTCACGTTACGTGTCGCGGGAAGATTCGTCGCCGTCCAGCGCCTCGCGATCGGGCGATGCGCGCTCTGCCGACTCACTCTCATCAGTCCGACGGTCCTCTGCGGCCCGCAGCCGTCGGCCGCCGCGTCGCCCGCGACGCCGTTTCCGGCGAGCCTCTATGGACTCGGCATCAAGAGACTCAGCCGCGCTCGTCGTGACGGCTGGTGCAGCACTGGACTCATGGCGCGCACGAACCGCCGCGGCGGTCGTGAATTCAACGGGCACCGTATCGGGCGCGTCGAAGTCGACGGTAATCGCCACTGATGGCATGCGCACCGGTAGTTCCTCGTGGTCGAGCAGCGAATCCTCGCGATCGAGCTCGAGTTCATCCGCCCGCGGCGCACTCTCCGCGTCGCTCTGCTCGGGTGCGGAGGTATCGCCGAATCCGCCAACTTGCGCGCGCAATTCAGCCAACGCCACGACACGCGTGTCACCCTCGGCTGTCCGCAAGGTGATGCGTTCGTTGAAAATATCACAGGAGATGACTTTCTCTTCGCCGATCGACGTCCGGAGGATTTTTCCCTCCTTGGGAAATCGGCGGCGACTCTGCACGTAAAACTCGTGCTCGTAGCGCAGGCAGCACATGAGCCGACCGCACGCGCCAGAAATTTGCTGCGGATTGAGGGAGAGCTTCTGATCCTTGGCGACACCAAGATTTACCGGACGCAAATCTGGCAGCCACGACGCTGAGCAGTACTCCCGCCCGCAGCGACCAATGCCAGACAATCGCTTCGCTTCGTCGCGGACGCCAATCTGCTTGAGCTCGATGCGCGTGCGAAACATGGACGCCAAGTCGCGCACGAGTCCGCGAAAGTCCACGCGACGTTCGGCCGTGAAGTAAAGCGTCAACTTGCGTCGGTCCCACTGCCATTCCGCATCGGTCACCTTCATGACGAGCCCAATCGCCCTGGCACGCTCCATCGCCTTTCGTCGCGCGTCTTCATTCTCGGCGGCGAGGTCACGCGACTTTACATCTTCGTCGTGCGTGGCCAAACGCAACGCGGTGCGTGGCGGCGGTGTGGTGCCGCAGCCGTGCGCGCAGCCGGTACAACGGACTTGCGCCAATTGACCCGTGGAATGCACGCGACCAAAATCCTCCCCGCGGTCAGCCTCAACGATCACCCCCGCCTTGAGCGGTGGTGCCGCTTCGCCTTGCCACTGGAAGAATTCCTTGCGATTGCCCCGAAAGGCGACTTCAATGAGATGCGACACGCGAACGAGGTTACTCCGTGAACTGACCCATACGCAAGAACTTTTCGCGGCGGCGACGAACGAGCTTGTCCGGCTTCAACTTCCGTAATTCTTCGAGATTCTTGATCAGCGCATCGCGGAGCGAAGCGGCCGTCGCGTCATGGTCCGCGTGCGCACCGCCAATTGGTTCGGGAATGATTTCGTCGATCACCTTGAGCTCAACGAGATCCGGGGCGGTAAGACGCAAGGCTTTCGCTGCTTTCTCCCGCAGTTCAGGGCTTTTACCGTCCTTCCACAAGATTGACGCGCATCCCTCGACGGTGATGACGGAGTAGACCGCATTTTCCAACATCAGAATGCGGTCCGCCACGCCCAACGCCAAGGCGCCACCAGATCCTCCTTCCCCGATCACGGTCGCAATGATCGGCACCTGCAGCTGGCTCATCTCCAGCAGATTGCGCGCGATTGCTTCGCTCTGACCACGCTCCTCTGCGCCCAGGCCGGCCCACGCGCCCGGTGTATCGATGAACGTAAGCACCGGCACCTGAAACTTCTCGGCCAGTTTCATCAGACGCAGTGCCTTGCGATAGCCCTCGGGGTGCGGCATCCCAAAATTGCGTTTGAGATTCTCCTTCGTGTCGCGGCCGCGCTGATGTCCAATCACCATGACCGTTTCTCCGTCAAGCCGCGCCAACCCGCCAATGATGGCCGCGTCGTCGCGATACTGGCGGTCTCCGTGTAACTCGATAAAATCGGAGAGCGCGAGTCGGATGTAGTCGGCGGTAAACGGTCGACGCGCAATGCGCGCCACTTGCACGCGTTGCAGTGGCGTCAGATTGCGATAGATCTCCACGCGCATCTGCGACAGCTTGTGCTCGAGGGGCGCCACCGACGAGGTGACATCAAAGTCACCCTCAGTGGCAAGCCGCTTGAGCTCCTCGATCTGTTTTTCCAGATCGGCCAGCGGGCGTTCGAACTCGAGGAGTGGGGCGGTGGCCATAACGACTCTAGCGAAAGGAAACGCGCTGCTCAACCGCCGGTGCGCACGAGCCGCACGCGATCGTTGCCCAGCAACGCACGAAGATCAGAGAGCACGACAGGCGATGCGGCCACGGTCAGCGCGCGCGAACGGAAGCGTACCGGCGTGCTCCCGTCCTCCTGCCACCGCAGTTCGAGCGGCGCCGAACCAGGATGCGCTTCGAGTGTCACACGCACGTCATCCATCACCGACGCCACCAGATCGCTCCCCGCCGTTAGGGTGATCGATACCGCGAGGTCACCACTGGTTCGCACCTCGGTAAATCGAGTCACCGTTTCAACGATAAATGTCGGGTCCTCGACGTCCTGATCCCGTCGCGAATACCCGCCCTTGAGCAGCACCGGCACATCCGGCCGTACCCTGTCGGAAATCACGGCCCACGCCTCCGGAAACACCAGTACTTCAGAAGATCCGGTAAAATCCTCGACTGTCAATCGGGCAAACTCGGCGCCCGAGCGCTTGGCGATCTGCCGCTTGATCGCCGACACGACCACGCCGATCGTCACCGGCTCCGCCGTCCACTCCCCAAGCTGCGCCACCGTATGCGACGCAAACAGCTCGCACTCGGTCCGAAAGGGTTCCAGTGGATGCCCCGAGATGTAGAAGCCCAGCAGCTCTTTCTCGCGCTGCAGTCGCTCGCTCTCCGACCACACGCTCACCACGGGCAGGGTGGGTTCCGGTGCGGGGGTACCGAGCGTTCCGTCCCCGCCCTGGTCGCCGAACAGCGAGCCTTGCCCAATCTCCGCTTCGCCCTGTCGCAGCGAGGCCTCGTTGATTGCGTGGTCAAGGGCCGCGAGCAACTGGGCACGGTGCCCACCCAACCCGTCGCACGCACCAGCGGCGATCAGCGCTTCGAACACGCGCTTGTTACACACCCGCAGGTCTACGCGCGAGCAAAGCTCGTAGAGTGACGCAAATGGCCCGGTCTCGCGTGCCGCCAGTAGCGAATCAATCGCGCCACGGCCCACGTTGCGCACCGCGCCGAGCCCAAACCGCAACCGCGTCTCACCGTGCACGGTGAAACGCCAGCCAGACTCGTTCACATCCGGCGGCAGTACGTCGAGCCCCATCTCGCGGGCCTCCGCGATGTACTTGATGACTTCTTCCGTCTTGCCGATCTGTGCCGACAGCAATGCCGCCATGAACTCGGCGGGATAGTGCGCCTTGAGCCACGCCGTGTGATAGGCCAGCACCGAATACGCTACGCTGTGCGACTTGTTGAAGCCGTAGCGGCCGAACGTTTCGATTTGTCCCGACAACTCCTCAATAATTTTCGGGTCATGGCCGCGCGCAACGGCCTTCGTGACAAACTTGCCCAACTCCTGTTTGATGAGTTCCGCATCCTTCTTGCCGACCGCCTTGCGCAACACGTCCGCTTCGGCGAGCGAAATGCCGGCGATCACCTGCGCGAGCCGCATCACCTGTTCCTGATACGTGATCACGCCATACGTCGTCGACAGAATCGGCTCGAGTTCCGGCAGGGCATATGACACTGCCTCCTCGCCGCGCTTCCGTCGGATATACACGTTGTGCATGCCGGCATCGAGCGGACCGGGCCGGAGCAGCGCATTCGAAGCGACCAGGTCGTCGAATCGGTCGCAGCGCAAGCGCTTTAGAACATCGGTGGCGAGCGGTGATTCAAACTGAAACACGCCAGCGGTGCGCCCCGCACGCAGCAATCGGTACGTATCCGCGTCGGTGAAGCCGCGCTCCTCAAGCACAACATCCTGCCCGCTGCGTTGTTTGATCAGCGCCAGCGTATCGCTGATTACCGTCAGCGTCGTCAGGCCGAGGAAATCCATCTTCAACATGCCCGCGTGCTCCAGCGCGTTCATGTCGTACTGCGTGACGATCACACGTTCATCATCGCCGGAACCAGATCCCTTGGACGCCTGCGTGCAAATCGGGACGAAATCGTCAAGTGGACCGGGGGCGATCACGACGCCTGCCGCGTGGACGCCCGTGTGACGCGAGAGCCCTTCCAGCGACATCGCAAAATCGAGCAGCTGCCGATACCGCGGATCGTCCTCGTAGAACCGCTTCACGTCGGGCACCTGCCGAATCGCTTCCTTCACGGTCAACGAGAAATTCGGCGCGTTCGGAATCAGTTTCGCCAGCGCATCGGTCTCGGCCGGTGTGAAACCCAACGTGCGACCGACATCCTTGATTGCCGCGCGGGACTTGAGCGTTCCAAACGTGACGATCTGCCCCACCGAATCTTTCCCGTACTTGTTGCGCACATACTCGATGACTTCGCCCCGACGCTCGAAGCAGAAATCAACGTCGACGTCGGGCATCGACACGCGCTCCGGATTCAGAAATCGCTCAAAGAGCAAATCGAATTCGAGCGGGCAGACGTCCGTGATGCGCAACGCATATGCAACAAGTGACCCTGCCGCGGATCCGCGTCCGGGACCGACCGGAATGCCCAGATCGCGCGCCGCCTTGATAAAGTCCGCAACAATCAGGAAGTAGCCGGCGTATCCGGTCTTGGTGATGACGTCGAGTTCATAGTCGAGGCGTTCGCGTACCTCGTCACGAAACGGATCGCCATAGCGCCATGTCGCACCCGCCGTTGCCAGTCGCACCAGCAACTCATTTTCGCTCTGCACTCCCTCTGGCAACGGGAACGACGGCACGAAATACTTCTTCTCGAATTGCACATCCACCGACTCGCCAATCGCCAGCGTGTTCGTTAACACGTCTTCGCGACCCGGGAAGAACGGCCGGATCTCATCCGCCGTCTTGAAATACAGACCGTCATCGTAGTGCATGCGATCGCTGTCAGCGCGATCCTTGCCGAGTCCGATGCAGAGCAGCACGTCGTGGGCGTCGTGATCCCCGTGCGTCAGAAAATGCGCATCGTTGGTTGCCACCACGGGCAACCCGAGATCGTCTGCCAATGACAGGATTTTCGCATTGAGCGTGGCTTGGCCCGCGCTCGCGTGCGCCTGCACTTCCAGGTAGTACCGATCCTTGAACAGCTCCGCATACCACGCAGCCGCTTCACGCGCCTCCGTCATGCGATTGTCCATCAGGTGCGTCGCCACTTCACCGGCAAGGCACGCCGACGACACGATCAGCCCTTCCGAATGCGCAGCGAGCAACTCGCGATCAATGCGCGGCTTCGTATAAAAGCCCTCGGTATACCCTAGCGACGACAGTTTGACCAGATTCCGGTAGCCGGTCATGTCGCGCGCCAGCAAAACCAGGTGGAAATACGGCTTCACACCTGGGGCAGGGCGGCCACGCGTACGACGATCACCGGGGGCCACATACGCCTCCATGCCAATGATCGGCTTGATCCCAGCCTTTCGCGCCTTTTCCTGGAATTCCCAGGCGGCGTGCATGTTCCCATGATCCGTAATCGCCAATGCGGGCTGCTCGAACAGCTTCGCACGGTCGATCAGATCATCGATACGATTCGCGCCGTCGAGGAGCGAATACTCGGAGTGGCAATGCAGGTGGACGAACGACATGGACGGGAAAAGATAGCGGAGCGGCCGCAGTCGCGACACCGTATCAGGCGGCGTGGTGCCATTGCGATGGCGATCAGTGCTGTGTTGCTCGCGACCGTCGCCATCACCCCGATGGGATGCTACATCTCTCGCGCCGCGTACGAGGAAGCACGCATCCTGTCGCGACGACAGTCTCTTGCCACGCTAGTCGCCGACAGCGCGACCGATGCTGCCACACGCGACAAACTGGCCCTCGTCCTGGCGGCCCGCGCATTCGCGGTCGATTCACTCGGCCTCAAGGCCGGCAAGAGCTTCACGCAGTACTCGAAGCTTCGCAGTGACACGCTGGTGCTCGTGCTATCGGCCGCCTACCGCGACCGGTTGGAGCGCAAAATGTGGTGGTTCCCCGTGGTGGGCCGTTTCCCCTACAAAGGGTACTTCGATTTCGACGACGCAAAAAAGAATGCGACGAAATTGCGCGCCGCTGGTTTCGACGTCACGCTTGGCGCCTCATCCGCGTTCAGCACACTTGGCTGGTTTAATGATCCGCTCGTCAGCTCAACCGTCGCGCAAGATTCGATCACGCTGGCCAACACCATCATTCACGATCTCAAGAATCCGATCTGCATCGTTCGCTGCTGCGCCGACCTGATCTCGACCGAAACGGAAGATCCACGCCTCCTGCAGTTGACGACAATGCTTGGTAAAGCGGTCGACGGCATGACCTCGATGACCCAGGAGTTGCTCGATTACGCGCGCGGAAATTCCTCGCTTGCCTGCGAGCTCGTCTCGATCTGGCGCCTGCTCGATGAGTTGAACACGCAGGCGCTCTGTCTGTTGCCCGGGAAAAATATTC
>JANMKU010000295.1:0-35831 GCA_031372205.1 Gemmatimonadaceae bacterium
CGAAAGCCATGATCACCTAACAGTATAATAACCGGATGACGCGCAAAAAGCGGCCGCGTAGCTCAGAGCAGTTTTGATTACCTTGTGGGGCCGGTATCCAGTGGATACCGGCCCCATTGGTTTTCCGCCCTCACCAACGACTGTGCAACTCTCCGACTTTCTCGCGCAAGCCAATGCGATTGCGAGCGACGTGCGAACGATGCTGACGTCACTTGATCCCTCGACGCGACTCGACGATGCGAAAGGACAGCTCAACGCGCTCAAAGACGCGCGCCTGAATGCGCTGCAAACGGCGTTGCGGTCGCTAGCCCCCGAGGATCGTCGGGCGGCGGGCGTGGCGTTCAACGCTCTCAAGGTCAACGTGCAGCAGGCGGTGGTTTCGTTCGCCGACAACCAGCGCGCCGCGAGCGGCGCGGACACCGTCGACTACACGATGCCGGCGCGCCGTGCGTGGGTGGGGTCGCTGCACCCCGTCACCATCGTCATCGATGAAATCTGCGACATCTTCCGTGAACTCGGTTTCACGATCGCGTTGGGTCCTGAGGCGGAGACGGAGCGCTATAATTTTGGCGCGCTGAACTTCCCGCCCGATCATCCCGCCATGGAGCTGCACGACACATTGTATCTGGGTGATGAGACCTTGCTGCGCACCCACACCTCGCCGGTACAGGTGCGGACGTTGCAGCAGTACGCACCGCCGGTCCGCATTCTCGCCCCGGGTCAGGTATATCGGCGAGACTTTTTCGACGCGACGCATGCACCCGCATTCATGCAGCTTGAAGGGCTCGCCGTTGATGAAGGCATCTCGTTCGTCGACCTCAAGGCAACGCTTGGCGAGTTTGCACGCCGTTTCTATGGCGCGTCGCGTCGCGTCCGATTCGGCCCGTCGTACTTTCCGTTTGTGGAACCGGGCGCACAAATGGACGTCGAAGTGGATTTGAACGACGGCAAGGGTCTGCGCTGGGTGGAAATTCTCGGCTGCGGCATGGTGCACCCGAACGTACTTGAGGCGGCTGGACTGGATAGCGAAAAGTTCACCGGCTGGGCGTTCGGCATGGGCCCGGCGCGCATTGCCATGTCGCGATACAACATTCATGACATTCGCGTGATGTACGATTCCGATGTCCGCTTTCTTGAGCAGTTCGCCCAATGATCGTTTCTCACGCATGGCTCAAACAGTTCGTGCCGCACTCGCTCACCGCGGAAGCCGTCGGCGAGCTGCTTAGTCGACATTGTGTGACACTCGACGGGATAGAGCGCGTCGGCGCTGACCTGTCGTCCTTCGTCGTCGCGCAGGTGGTGGAGGCACATCGTCACCCGAATTCAGATCACCTTTGGGTGACCAAGGTTGACGACGGAAGTGGCACGTTGCTCGACGTGGTGTGCGGCGCACCCAACGTGGTGGCTGGCGCGCGCTATCCGTTCGCCCGTAGTGGCACGGTGATGCCCGGTGGACTCAAGATCGAACGACGAAAGATTCGCGGCGAAACATCGAACGGCATGCTCTGTTCGTCGCACGAACTGGGAATTGGCGAGGACCATGACGGCATCTTCACGTTGGAGACCGACGCACCGCCGGGTACGCCGCTTACGGAGGTGCTTGGCGCGTCTGATGCGCGCCTTGCGTTGGACGTGTTACCTAATCGTCCGGATCTGCTCTCGCATCGCGGTGTTGCGCGGGAGATTTGCGCCATTACTGGCAGCGCCTTCTCCCCAACACCGGTGCAAGACCTCGGCGATTTCGCGGTTACCGCGCCAACGGTTCGTGGGGAGCACGCCGTTTCCTTTGGCGGTGTACACGTTCGCGTAGACGATACGGTAAGCTGCCCGCAGTACATCGCCGTCGTGATTCGCGGCGTCACGGTTGGACCAAGTCCGCGCTGGCTGGTCGACCGCCTCGCGAGCATCGGGCTACGAAGTATCAGCAACGTTGTTGACGCGACGAACTACGTGTTACATGGATTGGGACAGCCGGTGCACGCGTTTGATGTGCGCAAGCTTTCGGGGGCGACGATCGTGGTGCGTCCAACGCATGGTGCCGAGTCCCTGGAGACGCTCGATGGCGTTGATCGAGCGCTGGTCGCGGGAACGACCGTCATCTGCGACGCCGAGCGACCGGTTGGCCTTGCTGGTGTGATGGGTGGCCGGGCAAGCGAGGTGACCCACGAAACGAAGGACATCCTGCTTGAAGCGGCGGTGTTCGACCAGCGGTTCGTACGTCGCGTTCGTCGTGCAGTTGGGCTCAATACCGACGCGAGTTATCGCTATGAGCGGGGTGTAGATGCAGGCGGACTTCGCGAAAGCGCCATGATTGGCGCGGCGCTCATCTGTCTCGTCGCCGGCGGATCGGTGGAGTCCGTGCTGGTAGTCGGCCAGGCGCCTGTGAAACCGTCGATCATTGCCCTGCGCGAGCAGCGCACATCGCAATTGCTCGGCGTGTCGGTGCCTCAGGATCAGATTGTCGCGCGCCTGGAAGCGCTGGGCTGCGCCGTTGTCCGGGGCGATGCTGCGCTCCACGTAACACCGCCCTCCTGGCGTCACGACTTAAAACTCGAGGTCGATCTCATCGAGGAGGTGGCGCGTCTCGGCGGCTTCGACACATTGCCAGACGAATTGCGGCCCTTTCGACCAGGCGCGACGCCAGACCATCCGGTGCACTTGGCGGGCCGACGCGTGCGTGACGCGCTGGTCGGGATGGGGTACGCCGAATGTCGACCCATGCCGTTTACCGCGACCGGGGACGAGAACACACCTCGAGTGCGCAACCCGCTTGCCGAGGACGAGCCCTACCTTCGCGCGTCGCTCCTTGATACGCTGTCGCGGCGTGCAGAGTACAACCTGTCCCGGATGCAAGGAAACCTGCGGCTCTTCGAAGTGGGCAATGCCTTTGCCGCGGCGCCCGGCAGGCTTCCACGTGAAGAGACCAGAGTTGCCGCGTTGCTGATGGGCTCGCGTCGTCCGCCGCACTTCACGGAACCGCAGCCGCCGGCGTTTGACGAGTGGGACGCGAAGTCGGTAGCAGAGCGCATGCTCAGCGCGGTGTTTCCGAGCGAAGTCACCACCCTCGATCGGGGGGATGGTCAGACTCTTTGGTGGCTGTCGTCGGCATCCGCAGGTGTCGTTGGGCGGGTGGAGCGCCTGACACTGGAGCGGCCGGTGTGGGCGACTGACGTCTTCGGCATCGAACTCACGATTGGCGTGATGTCGTCGGCCGATGTCGCATCGCCAAATCAGCACGCGCACCACGAGGTGGCGCCGTCCGGACGGAGCCAATCTGCACGTGTTCGGTACCGCGCACTTCCAGTAACCCCATCCGCCGAGTTCGACGTGGCGCTTCTTGTGCCAGACGGAACCACAGCAGCGGCGGTGGAGGAGGCGATTCGTCGCGCCGGTGGGGAACTGTTAGAGAGCACGACACTCTTCGACGAGTACCGCGGCAGCGGAGTGGCCGATGGACACCGAAGTCTCGCGTGGAGGTTGACGTTCCGTCACCCCGACCGCACTCTCCGCGACAAGGAGATCGAAGGGCGTCGTGCTCGTCTGCTCGACATCCTCGCTCAAGAACTTGGAATCCGACCGCGTGCGTCCTGAAGTCGTTGTCTTTCGCGAGCTCGATACGTTGGTACGAAACCTCGGCGACCAGCTCGCGGGGTATCGTCGGCGCGCCCTCGCCGGAGAGGCTCGAACAAAAGAGTTGCAAACGCTTGTGGATTCCTATCGGTCGCAGCTCGAGGATGTGCGCGCGGAAGCCGAACTGGCGATCGCGGGGCGGGATGACTCACACGCGCGTGAGCACCACGCCGCCCTGCGCGAGGGATCCCTCAGGGAGGCGTTGTTGGCGGCGGATCGCGCTCGTTCGCAGGCAGAAATAGCTCTGGCGCAGTTTCATGCCGAACGCGCGGCGGCCGCGGCGCTTGCTGCGGCGATTCCGCCACAGGCGGCGACATTGGCCGAGGTGGCGTTGACGGAGGAGAATGAGCGCCTTCGCGGGCGATTGCTCGAGGCGCGTGAGCGAACGACGCAGCTCGTCGACCGACTCAAGTTCCTTCGCCAGCAAATGACGCTAGGGGTGGAGCGCTGATGGAGAGCAAGAGCGTCATCCGCGTACGCATTGTCGGCGAGGAGTACACGCTCCGGACGGATGCATCTACCGCTCACACGCAGGCCGTGGCCGAACACGTGGACCGAACGATCCGGACGATCCTCGGCGGCGGTGCCACGATGGAAACGCAAAAGGCGGCGATTCTTGCCGCCCTGCAGATCACCGATGATCTGTTCCGGGAGCGAGCGGCTGTCGCATCCCTGACGGAGGATATCCGTCAGCTGGCGACGGACATTCGCCCGCTGCTTCCACCGGCGAAACGCGGAGACGACCCAACGGGCTAGGTGGTATGTCCAACGCCAGCCCGGGTCGGTCATCGAATGCCGCAGGTTGCGGCGTGATAAGCCTTTCCGTACGTTCACGGAGTAAGGCGCAACGCGTGGCCGGTCGGATTGCGGCGGGTATGTCGCGCGATTTCCCGGTTGCGTGCGCCGGTGTGAGCTGACGCACAATAGAGTCCGCGTGTTGACGCGGTGGAGCATATATCCCCATGGGAGATTCTCTCCTCGTCGCGCTCATGGGCGCGCTGGGACTGATCTCGGCGGTCGCGTATGTGTTTGGGCGACGGTCGGGTCGGAATGATGAGGTCGCAGAGCAACGTCGGGCCAAGTCCACTGGCGAAGAGACGGCTGCGAGACTTGTTGAGGAAGCGCGCCGCGAAGTCGACAACCTTCGTAAGGGTGCGGTTGTGGCGGGGAAGGAAGAGGTTCTCCAGCTCCGCGAGTCCATCGACCAGGAAATGCGGCAGCGTCGAGGCGACGTGGAGCGTGAAGAGAAGCGTGTCGCCGATCGCGAGGTCGTGCTCGACAAGACCCGGGAATCGCTGGAAGGGCGCGAACAGGAACAGCAACGGCGATTGGCAGAGATTGGCCGTCGCGAAGTTAGGTCCACAGAGCGGGAGCAGGAACTCGAGCGCCTCGTGGACGATGAGCGGCGGCGTCTGGAGGCGCTCGCCGGGCTGACTGCGGAAGCGGCCAAGGCTGAACTCATGCGACGACTTGAAGACGCCGCACACGCGGACGCCGCGTCAAAGCTGCGCGAGATTCGAGAATCCGCCAAGCGCAATGCCGAACGGGAAGCCAAAAAAATCGTCGCCTTGGCCGTCCAGCGCGTTGCCGCAGAGACAACGGCTGAAACGACGGTGTCGGCGGTGTCCCTTCCCAACGATGAGATGAAAGGGCGCATCATTGGGCGAGAAGGGCGCAACATCCGCGCGTTCGAACTGGCGACGGGTGTTGATGTCATTATCGATGATACGCCAGATACGGTGGTAGTTTCGTGCTTCGATCCAGTACGACGAGAGACGGCGCGCCTGGCGCTCGAAAAGTTGGTCAGCGATGGGCGAATTCATCCGGGGCGGATTGAAGAAGTTGTCGCCAAGGCGCGCAAAGAAGTTGAGGTGATGATCGTGGAGACAGGCGAACAGGCGGCGTATGAGGTAGGCGTCGCCGGGTTGCATCCGGAATTGATCAAACTCATTGGCCGGATGCGGTGGCGCACGAGCTATGGGCAGAACATCCTCAACCATTCGAAAGAAGCGGCGTGGCTTGCTGGGATGATGGCCGCGGAGTTGGGCCTCGATGTTGCGCTGGCCAAGCGGGGCGCGTTGCTGCACGACGTGGGCAAGGTGCTGACGCATGAGCACGAAGGCACGCACGTCCAGCTGGGCGTCGAAGTGGCCACAAAGTACGGCGAGAATCCGCTGGTCGTGAACTGTATTGCCGCGCACCACGACGATGTGCCACATGAGAGCGAAGTGTCTGTGCTCGTGCAAGCGGCGGACTCCATTTCCGGGTCGCGGCCAGGAGCCCGTAGGGAGGCGTTTGAGACGTACGTCAAACGTCTGGAAGGATTGGAGAAGATTGCGTCAAGCTATCGAGGCGTGGACCGCGTGTTCGCCATTCAGGCCGGTCGCGAAGTGCGCGTGGTGGTCACCCCGGAGCTTGTGGACGATGCCCGTATGACCACGCTGTCTGAGGAAATCGCACGTCGCATTGAGTCCGAGTTGCAGTATCCTGGACAGATCAAGGTGGTCGTCATTCGCGAAAGCCGTGCGGTGGATTTTGCGCGCTGAGTTGATTGACGGCAAAGCGATCGCCGAGACGATTCGGAGCGAGGTCGGGCGCGACGTCGTCGCACTGGCCGACCGCGGTATTGTACCTGGACTGACCGTGGTGCTGGTTGGCGACGACTCGGCAAGCGCGACTTACGTGGGGGCCAAAGAGAAGGCCGCTCTTGCAGCCGGGATAGGTGGTCGGACCATCCGGTTGCCGTCGATCACGACGCAGCCGGAACTGCTGGCGTTAGTCGAAGCACTGAATGCCGACGAGACCGTCCATGGCATTCTCGTGCAGATGCCGCTGCCCAAACACATCGATCCCGATATCGTCATCCGACATATCCTCCCGGAGAAAGACGTCGATGGGTTTCATCCGGTCAACGTAGGCAAGCTCCTGATCGGACATACCGACGGCTTCGTCTCCTGTACACCCGCGGGCGTCATCGAACTGCTCATGCGCAGCGGCGTCGACACGCGTGGTGCGGACGCAGTCATCGTTGGTCGCAGCAATATTGTGGGGAAACCCATGGCGGCGTTGCTTGTGCAGGGGCGGAGCAACGCGGATTGCACAGTCACGGTTTGCCATAGCCGAACACGCAACCTTGCTTCGCACACGCGTCGTGCCGACATCCTCGTCGTCGCCGCTGGTCGTGCCAACATGATTACGGGCGACATGATCAAACCTGGCGGGGTGGTCATCGACGTTGGCATGAATCACGTGCCCGATGCGTCGCGGGCGAGTGGAAAACGGTTGTGCGGCGACGTGCATTTTGCCAGTGCAGTCGACGTCGCATCCAAGATTACGCCGGTACCCGGCGGCGTCGGCCCCATGACGATTGCGATGTTGCTCAAGAACACGGTTCGCGCGGCCGAACGTCGCGCCGTCTAGGACGGAACCGGTGCAGAGTCGTCGAACGTCATCCTACGGTCCGTCGAGCGCGCAGAGTGCCCCGGGGGCTGACCCGGAGTCCGCAATTGCTGTGCACACACTCACCACGGCCGCACGAGATCTGATTGAAGGAGCCTTTCCGCCGCTGTGGGTGCGTGGCGAGGTGACGGACTTTAAAGCACATCGCAATGGTCACTGGTACTTCGCGTTACGTGACGCGGAGGCGCAAGTGAAATGCGTTGTGTGGAGTTCGCAACAGCGCCGGATTCCCGCACCGCCGGACGACGGTATGCAGGTGGTGGCCCTTGGTCAAATGACTGTCTGGCCCGTTCGTGGTGATCTCCAGTTCTCGGTGAAGGTGATCGAAGCAGAAGGGGATGGCCTGTGGCAGAAGGCGTTGGAGCGGACGCGTCGGCGACTAGAGAAGGACGGGCTGCTCGATCCGTCGTTGAAGCGAGCACTCCCGCGTTTCCCGCGACGCATTGCGGTCATCACCAGTCCTGACGGCGCAGCGATTCACGACATTGTCACAGTGGCGAACGCGCGCAGCGCCGACGTGGAGATTGTGCTGATCGCCGCGAAGGTCCAGGGCGAGGACGCACCTGAATCGTTGATCGCTGCCCTGAAGTTGTTGGATCGCTGGCACGGCGCTGATGTGTTGATTATCGGACGCGGCGGCGGTGCGCGCGAGGACCTCTGGGCATTCAACGATGAACGCGTCGCGCGGGCCCTTGCGGCGTGTCGCATTCCTTCAATCTCCGCGGTCGGGCATGAAGTGGACGTGACCATCTGCGACTTGGTCGCCGATGTCCGTGCCGCAACCCCCTCTGCTGCGGCAGAACTCGCGGTGCCGTCGCGCCGAGACGTAATCGCGACCGTGGCGTCGCTCGCTGCGCGATTGGCCAGCGCAGCACGTCGTCGCGAGGAGCGGGCTGCGGCCGCACTGTCCGGCATGCGCAGTCGCTTGTCGCTCACCGCGAGGCGCACCACCGAACGGCGGCGTGCCCGAATTGAGTCGTTGGCCGGACGCCTCGACGCCTTGTCGCCGCTCTCGACATTGGCGAGGGGCTTCGCTGTAGCGCGGTCGTCGAACGGGACTACTTTGGGGTCACGGGATCAATTTCACCAAGGCACTGCGTTCGAGCTATGGTTGCGCGACGGAATCGTGAGTGCTGTGGCGGAACAGACCCGTTCGCTGCCGGACGTCGGTGGTGTGGAGCCTGAGGAGAACGTCGCATGAGTTTTGAAGAGAGTTTGAGCAAGCTGGAGGACATCGTGCGCGAGCTTGAACGCAGCGACATCGATCTCGAGCGCGCGCTGCTCCTGTTTGAGCAGGGCATCGTACACTTGCGTGGCGCCAGCGGGGCGCTGCAGCGGGTTGAGGCGCGCGTGCAGCAGCTCGTCGAGGCCGCCGACGGTGCGCTCTCCGTTGTCGAGTTCGGGAGTTAGTGCGTGCCAGAGTCGAATACCGGCGCGCATCTCGCACCGTCCGCATTCTCGGAGCATCGCGCGGAGGTGCAGCGGGCACTTGGCGCGTTCTGCGTGCGATGGCTGAGTGACGTCACACCACTCATTGCCGAGGCCATCCGATACTCCCTGCTCGGCGAGGGGAAGCGCCTCCGTGCGATCCTGCTCATCGAAGCGTATCGTGCCTGCGGTGGTGCCGGTGATGCAAGTGAACTTGCGGCGGCCGTTGAGGTCGTGCATGCGTACTCGCTGGTGCACGATGACTTGCCGTGCATGGATGACGACGACGTGCGCCGCGGTCGGCCGACGCTCCACCGCGTCTACGGTGTGCCCGCGGCAACGGCGGCCGGCTTGGCCATGGTACCGTTGGCGGCGCGATGCGCGTGGCACGCGGGGAAGGCCATGGGGCTCCCCGACAGCGAGGCTGCAGCGATCGTTCGTGAGCTGATGGACGCTGCCGGCGGCGGTGGGATGATCGGCGGGCAACTGCTGGACCTGGAAGCGGAAGGCGTGCCTCTCACACTTGGGGCGCTCGAACGAGTGCATCGGCTCAAGACTGGAGCCTTGATCACCGCGTCCGTGTCGCTTGGGGCACGTGCCGCGCGCGCGTCGGAAGCGCGTCGTGCGGCGCTGGCCCGCTACGGCGCAGCGATCGGTTTGGCGTTCCAAATCGCGGACGATGTCCTCGACATCACCGCGACGACCGACCAGCTTGGAAAGACGGCTGGACGCGACCTCGATCTGAACAAGAGCACCTATCCGGCGCTGCTTGGGGTCGAGGGAGCGATTGAACGGGCTGTGGCGTTGGTGGAGGAGGGCTGCAGGTCGTTGGCGGACGAACATTTGCTGAGCCCAACGCTCGAGCAGCTGGCGCGCTACATCGTTGAACGTCGCTCTTAACCGCGAGGCTGCCCTCGTGTGCACCCAGACCAGATCATGGCCATCCTAGAACGAATACAGTCCCCTGCTGATCTTCGCGGGCTAACCCGCGACGAACTCCGAGCGCTTGCGGACGACATGCGTACTCGCCTGATCGATGTATGCTCGAGGACGGGTGGACACATTGGCGCGGGGCTCGGTGTCGTCGAACTCACCATTGCCTTGCATACGGTCTTCGATACGCCGGCCGATCAATTGGTGTGGGATGTCGGTCATCAGGGGTATCCCCACAAACTCTTGACCGGTCGCAATGCCGCCATGGAAACCATCCGCCAGGAGGGCGGACTGTCGGGCTTCCTCAAGCGGAGTGAAAGTGTTTACGACACGTTTGGCGCCGGACACGCGGCGACGTCGATTTCTGCCGCGCTGGGCATGGCCGCTGGCCGCGACGTGCTGGGCGAGAAGTTCAAAGTCGCCGCGATTCTTGGCGACGGTGCGCTCTCGTGTGGCTTGGCCTACGAAGGGCTGAACAACGCCGGACATTCTGAGCGTGACATCATTGTGGTGCTCAACGACAATGAGATGTCGATCGCGCCGAACGTCGGAGCCATGCACAAGTACCTGACGTCGATTCAGCGCAACCCCCTGTACAATCGCCTGCGGTCACGGATCGGTGAGTTGGTAGACAACGCCCCTGGTCCGTTCAAAGGCGCGAGCACGCTCCTCCGGAAATGGGAGGAGAGCGTGAAGTCCTTCCTCACACCGGGTGTGCTGTTCGAAGAACTCGGGTTTCGATATTTTGGGCCGATCGATGGGCATGATCTTGACGCGTTGCTGGAAACGTTCGCGGCCGTCCGCGACATGAGTACGCCACGCCTCGTACACGTGATCACGCAGAAGGGAAAAGGTTTTCCAGCCGGCGAACACGGCGAGAAATGGCACGCGCTTCCCCCCGGCCATGACCCGGCTACTGGAAAACAGCGCGCCGCGTCGACCGCGAACCCGGGCTATACGGCTATCTTTGGCCAAGCACTTGCGGAGCTTGGCGCCGAGCGCACGGACATGGTGGTGATTACGGCCGCAATGCCGAGTGGAACGGGGACGGCACCTTTCGCGAAGGCATTTCCGCAACGCTTTTTCGATGTCGGGATCGCGGAAGGGCACGCGGTTACTTTTGCGGCCGGAGTGGCAACGCGCGGATTGCGTCCGGTCGTTGCGATCTACTCGACGTTTTTGCAGCGTGGCTATGACAACATCATTCATGACTGCGCGCTGCAGCATTTGCCCGTGGTGTTCGCGATGGATCGTGCGGGGCTTGTTGGTGAAGACGGCGAAACGCATATGGGGTTGTACGACATTCCCTATATGCTTGCGATCCCCGGCATGACCGTGACCGCGCCGAAGGACGCAACGGAGATGTTGGGCTTGCTGCGCGCCGGCGTTGAGCACACCGCCGGGCCGTTCTGTCTCCGCTATCCTCGTGATGCAGCCCCGGACACCGCGCCGCCGATGCGCAGCATTCCTGCGGTGCCCTACGGCACGTGGGACGTGCTTCGGCGTGGACGCGATGTCGCTATTCTCGCGGTCGGAACCATGGTGAATACCGCGTGTGCCGCGGCAGATGCCTTGGTGACGGAGGGGTTGAGTGTCACGGTCGTCAACTGCCGGTATCTGAAACCATATGATGAGATCACGCTCAATGCGTTGCTCGCCGACCACGCACAGATCCTGACAGTCGAGGAAGGCGCGCTGGTGAACGGTTTCGGAGCGTACATGAGTGCGATCATTCAGCGCTTGGCACCGGCCGTGCGTGTCGCGACGCATGGTGTGCCTGATCGCATTATCTATTCTGCGTCGCGCAGCAAGCAACTCTCCATTCTAGGCCTCGATGCGTCGGGCATCGCCGAGCGCGTGCGGGCAATGCACGAGTCGGAAGCGATGGCCGGCTGATGCGCGTTGGCGTCGTCGGCCATCGCGGATACGAGGAGCTGCCGCAGATCCTTGGCACGCTGCTCGATATCGCTCCGACGCTTGGGCTTGAACTGTTGTTCGAGTCGGAGCTGTGGGAGATTGCCCAGCGAGGCGGACGCCTCGAATCGCCGAGCCAAGTCGAGGCACTAATTACACTCGGCGGTGACGGCACCCTGTTGCGAGGCGCGCGGTTTCTCAACGGACACCATGCGCCGATTCTCGGAATCAACCTCGGCCGACTCGGATTCCTCACCAGTTGCCAAGGTGTCGACTTCGAGGATGGAGTGCGACGTCTGGCGCGCGGGGACTATGTGTCAGTAGGGCGCATGGCTCTCGCCTCGAGCGCGCTTGGTGTCGACGGTGTCGCTCGATGCCACTGGTCGGCCCTGAATGATGTTGTGCTGCACAAGGGTGGCGTGGCGCGGCTGGTGCGACTGTCTGTGTTTGTCGACGACGAACCAATCGGCACGTATTCGGCTGACGGTCTGATTGTCTCAACGCCGACAGGCTCTACCGGCTACTCGTTGTCAGCGGGTGGACCGATCGTCGTACCGACGGTCGAGAGCATTATCCTGACGCCGGTTTCTCCCCACACACTCGCTATGCGCTCTTTGGTGCTTCCGCCGGGTGTCGTGGTCAAGGTGCGGGCGGATGATGATACGGAGGAGCATTTGGTGACGATCGATGGGCAGGTCGGCACTACGTTCACGGCCGGAGAAACACTCGTCATCCACCGCGCGCCGACGCCCGTGCACATCGTCAGTTTCCCGGGCACTGAATTCTTCGCCAGACTCCGTCGCAAATTTGGATGGGGCGGCCTGTCGGAGCGCGACGGCGAGATTACCTGAGCCAGTCGTTTGGTGGTTGCTGATGCTTGTTGAACTCCGCATTCGAAACGTTGCTGTCATCGACTCGGTCTCGTTACCGCTCGTCGCTGGACTCAACGTGCTCTCCGGCGAGACGGGCGCCGGCAAATCCATCATCGTCGGTGCGCTCGGCATGTTACTGGGCGATCGCGCCGCTGCGGATCGCGTGCGGCTCGGTGCTGAGAAGGGATTTGTTGAAGGAGTATTTGACGTGCACGCGCTGCCCGCTCTGCGCGCGCTCCTGGACACGCGGGGCGTAGACGTTGAGGACGGGCTGCTGGTGCTCAAGCGCGAGATCGGGAGCAACGGTCGGTCGCGAGCGTGGATCAACGGGTCGCCGGTGACCGCCGCGACACTTGGCGAGGTCGGCGTGCAGTTGGTCAGTGTGCACGGGCAGCATGACTCGCGACAACTCCTCGACGTTGAACATCAGCGCGACCTGCTCGATGCCTTTGCCGGCGCGCTCAGTACCCGCGCGCTGCTCGGCGAGTTCTACGAGCGTGCGGTCCGGTTACGCGCGAGTGAGGAGGCATTTCGGATAAAGTGCGCTGAGGTCGCTCGGCGTGCGGACTACTTGCGATTCGTCGCGCAGGAGATCGAAGCGGCCCGTCCGGTGGTCGGTGAAGACGCGTCCCTTGACGATGCGATTCGTCGCCTGTCGCACGCGGAAGAACTCCGCACCCTGGCGGCGCAGACCGCCGCGGAAATGAGCGGTGACGACGACGCGGTGCTCGCGCGACTCAGCACAGTTCGTCGATCGCTCAATCAGTTGGCGCGGATCGACCCCGACGCTGGTCGGTGGCACGCGTCGTTCGACGGTGCGGTGTACGCGCTCGACGAACTGGCACGCGAGTTGAGTGAGTACGCGGACGGGATTGAACAGGATCCATCACGATTGCGCGCGCTGGAGGCTCGCCGGGACCTCATCCTTGCCCTCTTGCGGAAGTATGGCCCCAACATCGTAGACGTGCTCCACATCGGTCGTCAGTCGCGCGACGAATTGGAGCTCGTCGATGGCGGCGAGGTGCACGTGCAGACGATGATCGAAGAACGCCGCCGCGCGGAGGATGCCCTGGTCGTTGCCGCCGAATCGTTAAGCATGATGCGGCGCAACGCGGCCGTGCGATTGGCGGCCGATGTCTCCGCGTTGCTCCCCGAGCTCGGAATGCCGCACGGCAGCTTCGCCGTCCACTTCGAGGCGCTCGATCATATCGCCGCGGCCGGGGCCGAGCGCATCGAATTCCTATGTGCGTTAAATGCTGGGCATGATCAACGGCCGTTGCACCGCATCGCCTCGGGTGGTGAACTCTCGCGTATTCTGCTCGCGCTCAGTACCGTGCTGGCTCGACTCCAACACGTGCCAACGCTGGTATTCGACGAGGTCGACGCCGGCATCGGCGGAGCGGTGGCGTGGCAAGTGGGCGCACTGATGCGACGCGTTGCCAGTCATCATCAGGTGCTGGCGATTTCCCACGTCGCGCAAATTGCGGCACGTGCGCATCATCATGTGGTTGTTCGAAAAGGCGCCATAGGCGCCGTCACCACCGCCGACACATCGGTCGTCACCGATGACCTGCGTGTCATGGAGATTGCGCGAATGCTTGGGGGTGACGCCGAACGGGAGGTCAGCCGGGCGCATGCACGCGAACTGCTGGCGCGCGGCGCACAGGACGCCAGCGATTGACGATTACCCTTTCGGGAATCCCGTGAAGAGCCGGAACTCGAGTCGATCGGTCGACACCGCCGGACTCAGTCCGCCGGACGCGCCTATGGGCTCCACATGCACGAATCGCACTTCGATCGGATATCGGGAGCGTCCGCGCGCGTAGCTACTGAGCGACGAGTAGGTAAAGCCAAATGACGCGGCCTGAAACGAACGCGCCGAGTTGGTCGTGATTGTTGCCACTGCAGCGCCGCCAGCGATGCCGTCCAGCGTCAGCCGATCTTCGCTGCTGCGGCGATACAAGACCGCCCCGGAGATCCCGAAGAAGTCGCCCAACACGAAGCGCGGTGCCACTTCGAATTCCATGTGCTGACCGAGCGACCGCCGTCCGGTTGTCGGGCGAAATGCTGCGAACGTTGTGGAGTCCGTCAGCAACGGCACGGCAGTCGCCACATTGTCCGCAAACGGTTTGACGAGCCGTGCCGAGGCGCTGAGCCAGAATCGCCGATTGACGAGAATGTCTGTCGTACTTCTCAGGAGCAGTGCATTGGCTCCGTCCCCAATAGGAACGTCAAACGGGTCATCCACGCGGTCGCCTCCGGCTGATCCAAAGCGCCAGCCACCCGAAATCACACTGCGTATCCCACGACCACGGTTTTGCAGGCGCTTTCGTTGGTCGGCGTTGAACGTATCCCAGAGCAGCACAGTAGCGATGAGGTCCACATCACCGATGCCGGCGCGTCGTTTGCCACCGAGTTCTGTGTACGAGAGTCCATAGGCCGAGTCACCCGCGATGGTCGGCAAACTGCCAGGCCCCGCGACGGTGGTTGCCGACGTGGGAAGCGACGTGGGGGAGATACTGGTCACACCGAATCGCTCAAACGCGCTTCGTAGTGCCACGATCGCCGCGCTGATCGACAACTGGGTCGCGGAACCGTTGATGGGCACCACGGGCGAGCCACCACGTAGGCTATCCCCGTAGACAGTAGACAGCGCGGTCTGTGTGGTCACCGCACGTACCAGCAACTCCTGTGCGGCCGTGGCACCTGACTTGATCGCATCGCACCCCGTGGCTGACGCGCCTGCGCATCGGACGATCTCGGCGCTGAGCTGTGTGCGTGCGAGTGTAATCTGACGAAGCAGTTGGGCGTTGCTCGTTCGCGCGGCGGCTCCAACCGTCGTGCTGTAGGTGGGGTTTTGTCCGACATTTGCCCCGCTACCATCGCGATTGAGGACGAGCTGTGTACTCTGTTTCGACTCCACGTACGGCACGACAATACCGACGCTGAGTCGTCGCGTGATGCCAACGTCGATGGCGAAGGGCACGACCGTTCGCCGCACGATGCCGTCGGCTTCCAGTGCTCCAAGCGAAAGCGTGAAATCCGTGCGCTGGGCTAGGGCACGTATAGCCTGCTCGGTGGCGTTCAGTTGAGGCATGGCGCGAACACCGAACGTGTTCGTCTCGAGCGATGCGAGCAACGGTCGTCGATGGTTTTGCCCCATCGCGTCAGGAGCGTACACGGTTCCGTATTGGCTCCACGCACCTGAGACACCGTACCGCACGGACCCTTTCATAATCGGGATGGCATCGTCCCCGACACCACTGACGGCCTGCGCCAACAATCCAAACGCGTGCGGCGACGGAAGTGCCAAGCCGATCGCAAGCAGCGAGCATGCTGACCGTCGGCGTGTTCGCCCCCGCATGCGTACACAGTGAACGGTGAGTCGGCGCGAAACGAATGAAAGCAGATCCATGCGGTCGGATTGGGGCCAGTAACAGACGAACCGGCTAGATTAGCCCGTGGCCGTAGGGGCGTCAACGCGCGTGACTCGGCCAACGGCTGCCAAGGGTGTACCCGCGCACCAGACGACGTTCCTCTTACTACCTCCTGTGCACATTCCGTCCGTTCCGTGGCAACTCACTGGCAATCACTGGCTCACGTTGCCGTGCATCAATCCAGCCGACGGAGCCATCCATGCGATTGGCGTCTTGCATCGCGGCGCACGGGCGGCAATCGAGTTTGCGGGCAGCGCAGGATTCGAGCAACACGCGGATGCGCCGCTCTGCGTTCCGGTGTTGCGCGTCAACGGCCGTGTCGTGACGTTGGCGGCCGAGGGAATCGCTTGGGAGCGCGCTGTCGGGTGGTTGCCAACCTTCACCTGCACGATTGGCGATCTTGTGGTACGTGGCACGGTGTTCGCGCCGTACGGTCGCGACGCCGACATGGCCGGCGCCGTGTACACGCTCGGCGTGGAGAATCGCGGAACGCAGGACGTACCACTTGAGATCGCGCTGGAAGGGCGGCTCGGCCACCGGCAGCAGAGGGTACGTACCGCACGCCCGTTCGACGATGCGCACTTGGTCTGCATCTGTCCGGATGAGGTGCTGGTGCTTGAAGGTGCGGGGATCCCCGGCCTTGCGGCGATCGCCATTGGGTCGGACGGGCCGGCCCGACTTGAAGCCGCTGACGGTGCATCACGTGAGCCGCGAGCATTCGCTATCAGGCGCGATGTCAACGTACCTGCAGGCGGTGCGACGCAATGCGCGTTCTACCTGGCCGTAGGTCCTGAGCGAGACGGCGCGCAGGCCACAGTGGCCGTGTTGCGTCGACGGGGGTGGCGCGCGCTGCTCTCGGCAACACGGGAAGCGTTGAGCGCCCTTGAGCAGAGCACCGGCAGCGACGGCATGGATCGACTGGTCAATCGCAATTTGTTGTTCGCCTATTTCTACGGTGTCGGACGCGCGCTTGATGATGCGCACTATTACCTCGTCCGGTCGCGTGCACCATGGCACTCCGCCGGGTGCACGGTCCGCGATTGGGAGGCTCTCATGTGGACGTTGCCCGCCGTGCAGCTGGCCGATGCGGGACTCGCGCGCGAGCTGTTGGTGCGGACGTGCGAGTTGCATGGCTATGCGCCGGGGCAGGGCGTGCACTACATGGATGGCACCCTGTTCCAGCCGGGATTTACGTTGGAAGGGCCGGCCGCGTATGCGATCGCCGTTGACCGATACATCCGGGAGTCGAATGACGAGCAAATCGTCGAAGAGCCCGTCGTGGCGGACACGCTGTACCTAGCGTCGGACGATATCGCGGCGCGGCGCGATGAGCGTATCCCGTTGTACTCAACCGAGGTCATGCCGTCCGGTGCGCCTGCACCGTACCCCTTCACGTTGCATGGCAATGCGGTGGTCGCGCTCGCGCTGGAAGTGTTCAAGCGGACGCTCGACGAGGAAGCGGCGGCAGCGGTTGAAGACCCGGCGGCGGTTCGCGCCGCGCTCCTCCGGCATTTTTCCGTGGATCGCGGAGGGAAGGCGCGTTTAGCCTCGTCGATCGATCTTGCCGGCGGTACGTCGCTCGACGACGATCCGGTCGGCTCACTTTTGTGGTTGCCGTTGTACGAGGCCCTTGATCGTGACGACTCGTTGTTTCGTCGTTCGGTGCGCGCTGTTACCGGCACACCGCTGGCGCCAACGGCGCTGTTGCCGCAGGTCGCGCGCTTGCTAGGACCCGACGCTGCAGAAGTTCTGGCCTGGCTTCGTCGTGCGCCACTTGATCAAGGAATCGCGGCTGAACATGTCGATATGGATGGGAGGGCGCTCAGCAACGGAGGCGACGCGGCTCTCGCTGGATTGCTGGCGCATACGCTGTGGTACGCCGCGCACGCCCATGGCTTGCGAGCGTGACATGCGCTTGTCCGCCTCGAACAACGTCGATAGCTTTGCTCGCATGCGGGAATAGCTCAGTTGGTAGAGCACAACCTTGCCAAGGTTGGGGTCGCGGGTTCGAGTCCCGTTTCCCGCTCTTGATCGTACTGCGGATGGCGACGACGGGAGCGCGAGTGCGTTCCCGTTGTCATTTCATGGGCGTTTGGGCGCGCGCGACCAGCACCCGGATGGCGAAACTGGCAGACGCGAGGGACTTAAAATCCCTTGGCCGAAAGGCTGTGCGGGTTCGAGCCCCGCTCCGGGTACCCCCTGAGGAGAGTGCATGCGAACAGTGCGTGACGCGCGCGGTATCACGTGGATTTGTCTGGAGCTTCCTCGCGTGCCTTCTGAGCAAGAGCAGGAAGCCGCGATGCATCGTATGCCCGTCGTCGCGATTGAATGCAATTCTGGTGCAGAGCGGGTCATCGCGCTCGTTGCACCGGGTTGGGATGATCACCTCACCGACGCCGAACTCGCGCAGGCTATCGCGTCGGCTATGCAATAGCATGCGCGCACGCCAACAATCGGTATCGACGCTGTGTCTGACGTCGTCGCACTAGCAGCGTCGCTGCTTGCCATTGATTCGACCACGGGCCGCGAACAGGACGTGGCCGCGTTTGTCGCGCAATGGCTGGTGGCACGCGGTTGGGAGGTCACCATGCAAGACGTCGAATTGGATCGCCAGAACGTTTGGGCCACACGGCGCGGCGGTGGTGTCACGCTCTCAACGCATCTGGACACGGTACCGCCGTACGTTGCGCCGAGGCGCGAGGGCAATCGCCTGTACGGCCGCGGGTCGTGTGACGCGAAGGGGATCGCGGCGGCGATGATGATGGCCGCACAGCAACTCCACGAAGGCGGAGAGGACCGGGTCGACCTGCTGTTCGTCGTCGGCGAAGAGAAGGGATCACCCGGCGCCCTCGCCGCGAATCACCTGCCAGCGACCAGTCATTTTCTGGTGAATGGAGAACCGACCGAGAGCAAACTGGCGTCCGGCGGTAAGGGAGCGCAGCGGCTCCTGGTGCGCGCGTACGGCCGCGAGGCCCACAGTGCGTATGCGCATTTAGGCGCAAGCGCTCTCGAACCACTGCTCGACCTGCTTCCTCGTCTTCGCGAAATGGTGCTACCCGTCGACGCAGTCCTTGGTGAAACGACGTACAATGTTGGCGTCGTTCGCGCCGGAACGGAGGCCAATATTGTACCGGGGCTCGCCGAGGCAGAAATCATGATTCGTCTGGTCGGCGACGTTGCTCCAGTGAAGGCGGCGTTCCACGACTGGGCTGACGATCGCGTCGAGTTGCATTGGGGTTCACACATTCCCGCCCAGCAGTTTCGTGTCATCGATGGATTTGAGGTCGCGCCGGTCGCGTACACGAGTGACGTGCCACTGCTCACGCAGTGGGGGGTGCCGTTACTGTTTGGCCCCGGCTCCATTCACGTGGCACATACGCCGAACGAGTACATCCACACAGACGAATTGGACGCGTCGGTCTCTGCCTACCAGCGCATCGTGCGCGCGCTTCTCACGTGAGGTTTGACATGTCGCCAGCGACGAGGTACCCCGTGGCCGTCCTCGGCGCCACCGGTGCCGTCGGACAGGCCTTTGTCCGTTTGCTCCGCGATCATCCGTGGTTTGATCTCGTTGAAGTCGCCGCGTCCGAACGCAGTGTTGGGAAGCGCTATGCGGACGCCGCGCAGTGGCTCGAGGGGACCATGCCGGCCGGCGTGGCTGAACTCACCGTGCAACCGTGCTCGCCGAGTGCGGTCCGCGCGCCGATCGTGTTCTCGGCGCTGGACTCGTCGGTTGCCGGGCAAGTGGAGGCGGCATTTGCGGCCGCCGGTCGACTCGTGCTCAGTAACGCGAAGAATTTCCGCATGGACGCAGACGTTCCGCTCGTCATCCCCGAGGTGAACGGGGATCATCTTGCGCTGCTCGACCACCAGCGGCGAGTCCGCGGATGGACCGGCGGCATCGTCACGAACGCCAACTGTGCGGTCACCGTGGTGGCGCTGGCGTTGGCGCCACTCCACGCCGCGTTCGGCGTGCGTCAACTGTTTCTCTCGACCATGCAGGCGGTCTCCGGAGCGGGGTACCCTGGCGTGGCCTCGCTCGATATCCTGGGCAATGTGATTCCGTATATCGGCGATGAAGAACCCAAGATCGAAACGGAACTCGGCAAGCTGTTGGGCCGCCTGACCGGAGACGCTGTGGTGCATGCCGACATCGTGGCCAGCGCGCACGCGAATCGGGTGCCGGTCGAGCACGGACACACCGTGGTCATGTCCGTCTCCTTCGATCGTTCGCCAACGCCAACGGAAGCGCTCGACGTGCTCCGCGCGTGGCGCGGTTACGAACCGGTATGGGGACTCCCATCGGCGCCAATGCCAGTGCTGGTGATGCGGGATGAAACCAACCGACCGCAACCACGCCGCGACGTTGACGCAGGACGAGGCATGGCGGTGAGCATTGGACGCGTGCGCGCGGACAATATTTTCGACCTTCGCCTGGTAGCGATGTCGCACAACGTGGTGCGTGGGGCCGCAGGCGGTTCGATTCTGAACGCTGAACTGCTCGTCGCAACAGGACGGCTACCCGTCGAGACCCCGCCGTGATCGTCTGCAAGTTTGGCGGCACTTCGGTTGCGGACGCGGAGGCGATCGAACGCGTCTATGACATCGTTGTGTCGAAGCAAACGCAGCGTCCAGTCGTCGTGGTCTCGGCCCTTGGGGGCGTGACGAATATCCTGTTCGAGATCGCGCGGAGAGCCGCGGCCGGTGAGCGTCCCGTCGCCATGCAGCTCATCGCGCAACTGCGTGAACGGCACCTGCATGTTTCCGCAACGCTGATGCCGGATGGCGCCGCTGCCGATCAGGTGGCGAGCGATATCACAATGGCGTTCGATGAGCTCTCGCACCTCGCGGAGGCGTTCAAGACGCTGGGATATCTGACGCCGCGATCGCTCGACACGGTCGCGGCTATCGGCGAGCTATTGTCCTCGCAGATTATCGCGGCCGCTTTCCGGGAGCGCGGCATGATGGCGGAGTGGGTGGACGCTCGACGCGTGATGATCACGAACGATTTCTTCACCAGGGCGGAACCTGACATCGACGCGATCGCTGTCGCGGTATCGGATGTGCTGTTGCCCATCACACGTCGCGGTGCCCTACCGGTTATCGGCGGTTTTGTTGGCGCGACACGACAGGGAGTGACGACGACGCTCGGACGTGGTGGTTCTGACTACTCAGCGTCATTGATCGGCGCCGCGCTCGCCGCCAGCGCTATCGAGATTTGGACGGACGTGGACGGCATGTTGACAGCAGATCCGCGCGTGGTACCGACAGCGCGGCTGATCGAACGCATCCGGTTTGACGAAGCGGCTGAGTTGGCGTCATTTGGCGCAAAAGTGCTCCATCCCAGTACGATCGCGCCGGCGGTGCAGTGTGGCATTCCGGTCTTTGTGTTCAATTCGCGCAATCCGGGCGGTCGTGGGACGATGATCGCACACGATGCGCCGCGCATGCCAGTGCGGGCCATTGCCGGAAAACGCGATACGACGCTCGTAAAGTTGCGTTCGGCTCGCATGTTGCTCGCCCCCGGTTTCTTGCGGCGGGTGTTCGAAGTGTTTGAGCGGCACCGCACATCGGTTGATGTCGTGGCCACCTCAGAAGTGTCGATCTCGGTCACGCTCGACGATGCGTCGAATCTCGATGCCGTTGTCAGTGATCTCATGGAACTTGGTGAGGTCGCCGTTGAGCGACACCGCGGGATCGTCGCCATTGTTGGGGCGGGCATTGCGGATGGCAGTCGCGCGTTGGCGGACGCGATTGCGGCACTCGGTGCGGTTCCGGTCTACATGGCATCACTGAGCGCGAGCGGGATCAACTTTACATTGGTCATCGACGATGCCGAGGTGGTACCAGCCATGCAACGGTTGCATGCGTCGTTCTTTGGTGCGACCACGTGACAGCGGCGAACGTTCGCATTGCGCTGATCGGGATGGGGCGAATGGGCCTCGCGCTCGACGCGCTCGCGGCGACCCGACACTGCGAAGTGGTCGCACGATTCGGTGCACCATTGCTGGAGCCTGCACTCACCGGCGCGAGTCTTTCGGGTGCGCAGGTGGCGCTCGAGTTTACGGCTCCGAGTGCGGCGATGGACAATGTGCTGACGTGCTTGCGTGCGCGCTGCCCGGTGGTGGTCGGGACAACGGGTTGGGGCGAGCGGTTTGCTGAACTTCGGCGCGCGGTGGACCAGTATCAGTGTCCCGTCGTGGTCGCGCCGAACTTCGCCCTTGGCGTGCAGGTCTTTCTGGCCGTGGCGGCAGATACGGCGCGGCGGCTGCGGCACCTCGACGCGTTCGACGCACACATCGTGGAAATGCACCACGCCGGCAAGCAAGATGCGCCGTCCGGCACGGGCCTCGCGGTGCGAGATCGCGTGTCGCGCGAACTCTCGCGTGACGTACCGATCACCAGTGTGCGCACTGGGTCAGTACCTGGCACGCACGAAGTCGTCTTCGATGCACCGTTTGAGCAGATCCGCATCGCACACGAAGCGCGCGATCGTCGCGTGTTTGCCGATGGCGCGCTTGTCGCGGCGCGATGGCTCGCCAACAACCGCCGGGCGGCCGTATACAGCATGCAGGATGTCCTCGCCGACCTTGGGCAATAAAGTGTCGGCCCATTTCCCCTCAAACGCGCACGGTACTATGCGTCTAACAGGCTGCGGTACCGCGCTCGTGACGCCGTTTACGCGCGATGGCGCCGTCGATGAACTAGCGCTGCGGGCATTCGTCGAATGGCAAATCGCCGAAGGTGTGCACTTCGTCGTGCCGTGCGGTTCTACGGGTGAAGCAGCGACACTGACACAGATTGAACATCGTCGCGTCGTCGAAATCACGGTGCAGCAAGTGGCGGGACGCGTTCCTGTCGTGGCAGGTGCAGGGTCAAACGACACGCACAAGGCCATTGCGCTATCGCGTGATGCTCGGGATGCTGGTGCGACGCACTTACTGCACGTCACACCGATGTACAGTCGCCCCCCCCAGCGTGCACTGCTGGCGCACTTTCGAGCCGTCGCGGACGCGTGTGACTTACCGATCGTCCTCTACAACGTACCTGGGAGGACGGCGGTCAATCTCGAAGTTGCGACTTGCCTTGAGCTTGCTGGTGACCCGCGGTTTGTTGCCGTCAAGGAGGCGTCTGGCAACTTGAGCCAAATCGTCGCCATCATTCGCGATCGGCCAACGGGCTTCTCCGTGTTGTCTGGCGATGATGCGCTGACGCTCGCTGTCATGGCGCATGGCGGTGATGGAGTGATCTCCGTCGTCTCCAACGTGGTCCCGCGACTCGTCGCGGAGTTGGTGACTGCGTGTGCGCGTGGCGACTTTACCGCGGCGCGGCGCCTGGATACTCGACTCGCACCGGTCGTGCACGCGGCGTTCGTCGAATCGAATCCAATTCCGGTGAAGGCAATGTTGCATTTGATGGAGCGCGCCGAGGACGTGTTGCGGTTGCCACTCACCGCGTTACCCGCGTCGCATCATTCGCTGCTGCGCGCAGCGCTGGACGCAGCACGCGCTCCCCTTTAACCGTTTACCCCAGGCACCATGGCGATTGCACTCGACGAACTTGAGGCTCGACTGAGCGATCCGTTGCTCCTTGAGACGGGTGCGCCCCTTCCCATGGATGCCCAGCACCTGTTTGAGCACACGATTGCACTCTTGGAGCGAGGCGAACTCCGGGCCGCTCGACAGGACGAGCTCGGAAACTGGCATGCGGTCCCCTGGGTCAAGCGTGCGATCCTGCTTGGCTTTCGCATTGGACGCGTGGTTGAAATGGGCGCGGGGAATGGCGCGTTCCATTTCCTCGACAAGCACACGTTTCCTACGCGCGAGTTTCGTGTCGAGAATCAGGTGCGCATCGTGCCGGGCGGTTCCACCGTGCGACGCGGTGCCTATCTGGCGCCGACTGTCGTGTGCATGCCCCCGATGTATGTCAACGTTGGTGCATATGTGGGACGGGGCACCATGATCGACTCGCACGCGCTGGTTGGCTCGTGCGCGCAGATCGGCGAACGCGTCCATCTGAGTGCGGCCGCGCAAATCGGTGGTGTACTCGAACCGGTCAACGCATCGCCCGTCGTGATTGAGGATGATGTGGTGGTCGGCGGCAATTGCGGTGTGTACGAAGGCACGGTCGTGCGGCAGCGCGCGGTGCTTGGTGCCGGTGTCATTCTCACGCGCGGCACGCCCGTCTACGATCTGGTCAATGAAACGGTGCTCCGCGCGACGGGGGACGCGCCGTTAATCATTCCCGCTGGTGCGGTGGTGGTGCCCGGCGCACGGCGAGTGAGTTCAGAGTTCGGTGCGCGCGAGGGACTGTCAATACAGACGCCTGTCATCGTGAAGTACCGCGATGACCGCACCGATTCGGCGACAGCCCTCGAGGCGTGGCTGCGTTGACCGGAGCCGCCCGCGCGCAGTCATTGACGGTCAGCGGAACAATTCGCGTGCCCGGCGACAAGTCGATCAGTCATCGCGCACTGATCTTTGGCGTGCTCGCCGTTGGGACCTCGCGGATTCAGGGCATTCTCGAGTCGGCCGACGTGCAGTCCACGGCGGCTGCACTGCGCGCCTTGGGCGCGTCAATTCCAGCACTCTCATCGAATATGCTGATTGACGGATGCGGACCGCGCGCACTTCGATCGCCGCAATTCTCGCTGGACTGCGGTAACAGTGGAACGACGACGCGGCTGCTCACCGGCCTGATTGCCGGGCTTGATGGAGTGAGTGCACGATTCGAAGGAGACGCGAGCCTGAGCCGACGACCCATGCGTCGTGTTACAACGCCCCTTGCGGCCATGGGCGCGCGCATCGCCTTCGAGGGCGCAGGCGCGCACGACGGCCTGCCAATGTGCGTTGACGGTACGACCCTCCATGACATTGTATGGCAGAGCGCCCACGCCAGCGCGCAAGTAAAGGGCGCGCTCCTGTTGGCCGGTTTGGCATCTGGCGTTTCCGTTGAAGTATTGGAGCCGGAGCAGTCACGCGATCACAGTGAGCGAATGTTGAGGGATCGAGGCGTGTCGCTCGCCTCGTTGCCGAACGGTGTGCGGATGGAAGGGCAGCAGACCCTGTCGCCGAGGGACACGCACGTGCCTGGCGACCCATCGTCCGCAACGTTCTTTGCAGCACTTGCGGCACTCGCGGATCGTGGCACGCTGCGCCTTGTCGACGTGTGTCTGAACCCAACACGTACCGGAGCATTCGATGTGCTCCGCCGCATGGGTATGGCATTGCGACTGGAGGACGTTCGTGTCGTCGGTGGCGAGCCCATGGGAACGCTGGTGGTCGGTCCTGGTGCACTGACCGGAACGCGAATACACGGCGCCGAAATTCCGCGGTGTATCGACGAGTTGCCGATGCTGGCGTGTGTCGCGGCGCGCGCAACTGGCGAGACCGTCATCGGTGATGCATCGGAACTGCGGGTGAAGGAGAGCGATCGCATTCGCGCCGTGGTCGAAAACCTGCGCGCCATCGGCGTCGACGCGGAAGAGCGTCCCGACGGGATGCGCATCGTTGGCTCCACACGCCCCATGGCCGGCCGCGTCAGGACGCATGGCGATCATCGCCTCGCGATGGCGTTTGGTGTCCTCGCCGCGTTGCCAGGCAACAACGTCCTGATCGACGACCCAGACTGTGTGGCGGTGTCGTACCCGCTGTTCTGGCGCGACCTGTCGCAGACGACCGGTATCCCGCTGGAGATCACTACATCAGACGCGCCTGCGTTTGTGCTCGCGATCGACGGGCCGGCGGCGTCTGGCAAGAGCTCCACCGCGCAGTGGGTCGCTCAACGGCTGAGCGTTCGCCACGTCGATTCCGGGGCGTTCTATCGCGCGCTCACCCACCTCGGCCTCCAGTCGGCGCAGTCGCCAGCAGACTGGACCGAGGTCGAGATGCTTGCGCTCGCTGGTCGGGTGTCGTGGCTCCTCACCGAGCGCTCCGTGGTGCCAGTGGTCGACGGATCACCCGTGGACGAGGCGCTTCGTGGGTTGCAGGTGACGCGCAACGTGTCACGGGTGGCGCAAATGGGCCCGGTGCGCGAGTGGGTCAACACCATGGTGCGGGCGGCAGCTCATGCGTCGGCAGTGGTCGTGGACGGTCGGGATATTGGAACGGCGGTGTTCCCTAATGCACAACTGAAGGTTTTTCTGGTTGCTGATCCGTGGGAGCGAGCGCGACGTCGCCTCATTCAGCGCCTTGGTCGGAGTCCATCGCACCCGGAAATCGCGGAAGAAACGGAGCTCTTGGTGCTTCGGGATGCGAAAGACGCCACGCAGAGCGCACCGGCGCGCGACGCGATCACGATCGATACGACGTCGCTGACGCAGGAAGAGCAGGTGGAGCGGATCGTCCAACTCGCCAAAGCTGCGATCGATCGACAGGCACGCAGTGCCACGCGGTAACTTGACCAAGCTTCGTCCCACGAGTTGACGCGGTCGGCACGGCTGTCTAACGTTTAAGGTTCTCATCTCCGGGCACCCAGAGGCTGATCTCGCGGTGTTCGGTGCCGTGTGCTCGTACTGAGCGGCACCCGGATCATTCAACCTTAAGCCTCGGCGCGGCGAGTGCAGTCCCGCGATGTCTGGAGAGACACACCGGTATGAATCCCGAAACTGAGATCGAGGGCACGGACCTCGACGAGACCTCAACCCCGCTGGCGGCGAAGTTAACCCCTCGGGAAAAGCGCGACCTCCAAAAGGCGCAGCTCCGCCCGCTCGCCAACCGCCGCCCGGAACTCTATGAGGAAGACGAGTTCTCGTCGGAAGAGTACGAGACGATGATGGAGTTGTACAACGGGACGCTCGCCTCCATCGAAGAAGGTGAAATCGTCAAGTCCCGTGTGCTCGAAATTCGCGAGAACCTGGTCGTCCTCGATATCGGATTCAAGTCCGAAGGGACGATCCCGCTCGAAGAATTCAAGGACATGCCCGACCTCAAGGTCGGCGACGAAGTCGAAGTGCTGCTCGAGCATCTCGAAGATCAGGAAGGCTCAGTCGTTCTGTCCAAGAAGAAAGCTGACTTCATGCGCGTCTGGGAGCGCATTCGCGTTGCCTACGAGAGCGATATGCCGGTCGAAGGCACGCTCATTAAGAAGATCAAGGGCGGCGTGGTCGTCGACCTCATGGGCGTTGACGCGTTCCTGCCGGGTTCGCAGATCGCGTTGCGTCGTGTGCCGAACATCGACGAACTCCTCGGCCAGAAGTACGAATTCAAGATCATCAAGCTGAACAAGCGCCGTCGCAACATCGTCGTCTCCCGTCGCGTGATACTGGAATCCGAACGTGCGGGCAAGCGCGAGAAGTTGATGAAGGAGCTCGCCAAGGATCAGGTGCGCAAAGGTGTCGTCAAGAACATCACAGACTTCGGCGCGTTCATCGATCTCGGCGGTGTTGACGGCCTGTTGCATATCACGGACATGTCGTGGGGCCGGATCGCGCATCCGAGCGAGATGGTGCAGATCGGCATGGAGCTCGAGATCAAGGTGCTCGATATCGATTGGGAGCGTGAGCGCATCTCGCTCGGTCTCAAGCAGCTCCAGAGCTATCCGTGGAAGGACGTGGCGGCCAAGTATCCGGTCGGAACGCGCGTCAATGGCAAGGTCGTGTCGATCACGAACTACGGCGCATTCATCGAGTTGGAACCGGGCATTGAAGGGCTTGTGCACATCTCGGAGATGAGCTGGACGCGGAACGTACGTCATCCGTCGAAGATCGTGTCGATCGGAGAAGCCATCGAAGCAGTCGTGCTCAAGGTCGACGAATCGGAAGAGAAGATTTCACTCGGCATGAAGCAGACCGAGCAGGATCCGTGGGTCATTCTGCCGTTGCGCTACCCGGTAGGAACGCGCATCAACGGGAAGGTGCGCAACCTGACCAGCTTCGGTGCGTTCGTCGAGATCGAGCCGGGCATCGACGGGTTGATTCACATCTCCGACATGTCGTGGACCAAGCGCGTGCAGCACCCGTCCGAGGTCGTCAAGAAGGGTGATGCTGTCGACGTGGTGATCCTCAACATCGACAGTGAGAACAAGCGTATCTCGCTCGGCCTCAAGCAGGCAGAGGAAGATCCGTGGCTTCGCATCGGCGAGACCTACCCCGTGGGAACGGATCTCCCGGGTACAGTGGTGCGACTCATGGACAAGGGAGTCGTGGTTGATCTCGGCAGCGACATTGAAGGGTTTGTACCTGTCAGTCAGCTCAATCCCGAGGGTACCGTGACCAACCCCGCGGATTTCGCGTGGGAGACGATGAATCTGACCATGCGCGTGCTGGAGGTGGACCCAATCCATCGCCGCATCGTGCTGGCTGTGACGGGGGTGCCAGAGGATCAGCCGCCCAAGCCGGATACGCCGAGCAAGGTGCACAGCTCGGACGAAGAGCTGGGTGTGTAGGTCGACGCGGTTCTGCTAAAACAAAAAGCGCCCTCCAGGATGTCCTGGGGGGCGCTTCGTCTACGGTGGCTCAACCTCGATCAGCTACCGTCCAACAATCAGGCCAATGCGCTCTGTCGACTCCTTGTCACCAACCCTCGCGGCACCGGCCCGGGCGGGGAGACCGCGAATAAATATCGCGGCGATGTACGCGTACGCGGCGGTCAGGATGATCGCCACAACACCAACGCGAATGCATGACTGAATGAACCCGTCCATCGCGCGCGACGGTACGATGCTCTTGAGCTGTATGGCGTCGAGCACGAACAAACCACACGCGGCGATGAGCAGGACCGTGATGACTGCGGTCGTCCAGCCCACCATGCGTTCAAATCGACGCTGTCCACTGGCCCTCCCAACAGCGCCCATGATCGCGAACCCCAGAAATGAGAGCAAGCCAAGGGCCGAGAGCATCTCTGCTGCCCGAAAACGCCATTGGATGTTCGTTACCTGGAAGGGCCACAGTTGCGAGAATGTCTGAACGCACGGGATGATCAAGAGCATGAGCCCCGCGAGGATCGTCATTCGTCGCGCTGGCACATCGTCCCCGAGACTGTACGTATCTGGCATGGTGATGTTGGGAAGGCGTCGAGCGAGGATGGATAAACGAGAATCGGCGAATGATACCAATTGGAAATGCCAACAGACACCTGCTTCGTCAGTTCATAGACGGTCCCACGTCCCGATCGTCACGCCGGGGCACGGTTGTGTCCGTTTCAAAGGTTGACAAGACTAAAACGGTCGCGCTGTCGCCAGTCGCGCAAGGGGGGACGGCCAAACGGATAAGGATCGGACAGTTCCATTCAACATGCAGACGTGCCTGTGATGACGGCGAAACGACCTACGCTTGACTGGGACCTGTGCTGGTCGGACTCTCGACTCCTCACTAGCTTCTCGCCTCATGTCTATGCGAGAAAAACTACAGCGTCTTGCCGTGGCGAAAGACGCGGCTGAGCAAGGTGGCGGGGCTGCCCGCCTTGCGGCACAGCACGCGAAAGGCAAGCTCTCGGCGCGCGAGCGACTCGATGTGCTGCTCGACGAAGGATCATTTAGCGAATTGGATCGTTTCGTGACGTCTCGCTCTCCGGACGAGGACGACGTGCCGATCTATGGCGACGGCGTCGTGACGGGGCAGGGCCGGATCGAAGGTCGCCTCGTGTATGTCTTCTCGCAGGACTTCACTGTTTTTGGCGGTTCGCTATCTGAGGCTCACGCGGCCAAGATCTGCAAGGTGATGGACCTCGCGATGCGCGGCGGCGTCCCAATGATCGGACTGAATGACTCTGGTGGAGCCCGTATCCAGGAAGGCGTGGTCTCGCTCGGCGGCTACGCGGACATTTTCCTGCGCAACACCCTCGCGTCCGGTGTTGTGCCGCAAATCTCGGCTGTCCTCGGGCCGTGTGCTGGCGGCGCGGTGTATTCGCCGGCGATCACCGATTTTATCTACATGGTACGTGGCACCAGTTACATGTTCGTTACCGGACCCAATGTGGTGAAAACCGTCACCCATGAAGATGTGACGATGGAAGAGCTGGGGGGAGCCGATACCCACGCCGGTACGAGCGGTGTCGCGCATTTCGCGTGTGATTCTGAGCTCGCGTGTCTGCAGCAGATCCGGGAACTCTTTCGGTTCATTCCATCAAACAACGTCGATGCCGCGCCTCGCGGGAGCGGGCGGGATCCGGCCGATCGCCGTGATGAAAGTCTGCTCGACGTCATTCCCGACAATCCCAATAAGCCGTACGACATGCACGAGATCATCCGGCGCGTCGTTGATGATGGTGAGTTTTACGAAGTGCAGCGCGACTTCGCGGGAAATATCCTGGTCGGCTTTGCCCATCTTGGCGGTCACAGCATTGGCATTGTCGCGAATCAGCCTGCCGTGCTGGCTGGCGTACTCGATATCAACGCGTCACTTAAGGCGGCCCGATTCGTCCGCTTCTGCGATTGTTTCAATATCCCGCTCCTCACGTTCGAAGACGTCCCAGGATTCTTACCTGGCGTCGCGCAGGAACACGGCGGCATCATCAAGCATGGTGCGAAACTCTTGTACGCGTACTGTGAAGCCACCGTGCCGAAGCTGACGGTGATTACGCGCAAGGCGTATGGCGGCGCCTACGATGTAATGAGCTCAAAGCACATCCGCGGAGATTTTAACATCGCCTGGCCAACGGCGGAGATCGCGGTCATGGGCTCCAAGGGCGCCGTCGACATTTTGTTCCGCAAGGAGATCGCCGAGAGCGCTGATCCGCTTGCTGCCGCTGAACAGCGCGTGGCCGAGTATACGGAGAAGTTCGCCAATCCGTATATCGCCGCCGCACGCGGCTACGTCGACGACGTGATCGATCCGCGCGACACGCGCCCGCGTCTCATCGACGCGCTCGAATCGTTGCAAGGGAAGCGCGATCGCAATCCACCGAAGAAGCACGGGAATCTCCCGCTGTGAGCACGCGCATGTTTGGCAAGCTGCTGATCGCAAACCGGGGCGAGATCGCACTGCGGGTGGTTCGCGCTTGCCAGGAATTGGGCGTCCGGACCGTGGCCGTATACTCGGAGGCAGACGCACGCGCGCCGCATGTGCGCGAAGCCGATGAAGCGGTGTTGATTGGTCCGGCACCGGCAAGTGAGAGCTATCTCGTCGGTGAGCGCATCATTGAGGTCGCGCAGCGCACCGGCGCCGAAGCGGTGCACCCCGGGTACGGCTTTCTCTCGGAGCGCAGCTGGTTTGCGCGCGCCGTGCGCGACGCAGGGCTCGTGTGGGTGGGTCCTCCTGCTGAAGCGATCGAAGCGATGGGTTCCAAGACTTCTGCACGCCAGCTGGTCATCGCGGCAGGGGTGCCCGTGGTGCCTGGAACCACCGACGCTATTACCGATGTCGATGCCGCGATTACCGTCGCCGAATCGTTTGGTTTTCCGGTGCTGCTCAAGGCGGCCGCCGGCGGTGGCGGCAAAGGCATGCGCATTGTGCGAATGGCGACTGAGTTTGCCGACGCCCTCGCGTCGGCGAAGCGTGAGGCCAAAAAGGCGTTCGGTGACGATGCGATGTACATCGAGAAATACATCGAGGGACCGCGTCACATCGAGATCCAGGTGCTCGCCGATGCGCACGGCAACGTCATGCACTTGGGAGAACGCGAATGCTCGGTACAGCGTCGACACCAAAAGATGATCGAGGAGGCACCGAGTGTTGCGGTCTCGCCTGTGCTGCGCGAACGCATGGGGGCAACCGCGGTAGCTGCGGCGCGCGCCGCAGGCTACGTCAACGCCGGCACCTGTGAATTCCTGCTCGATCGCGATGGACAGTACTACTTTCTGGAAATGAACACGCGTATTCAAGTGGAGCACCCAGTGACCGAACTTGTCACGGGACTCGACCTGGTGCAGTGGCAGATTCGCATTGCAGCCGGTGAGCGCCTCCCCTTTGCACAGAAGGAGTTCACGCCACGCGGATGGGCGATCGAGTGTCGCATCACCAGCGAGGACACAGCGCAAGGCTTTTTGCCGTCGACGGGCCGCGTGGATTACCTGCACATTCCGACAGGGCCTGGCGTGCGATGGGATGGCGGTATCGAGGCCGGAAGCGAAGTGGGTTTGTATTACGACCCGATGCTCGCGAAGCTCATCGTGCACGCGGCCACACGACCGTTGGCGATTGCGCGCATGCGGCGCGCGCTGCTTGAGCTCACCATCGATGGAGTCGAGACGTCACGGGGATTCCACCTGCGGGTAATGGACCACCCCGCGTACGTGAGTGGTGATATTTCCATTCAATGGCTCGAACAAACCTTGCCAGAACTCACGTCTCGGACGCACACGCCGGAGCACGTTCGACTGGCGGCGATTGCGGCGGCCCTCCTCACGCACGAGGAACGTGGGGTGGCGAGGGCTGCTGGGCCGCCCACCCAGACTGTCGCCGCGCCATCGTCGCGGGACACATGGGTGGCGAACGCGCGCCGCGACAACCTCCGCTCGTCATGAGCGGTCCCCTGGTTTCGCGATGACCCGTCGTGGACGCGGTCCGTCGCGCGCGAGCGCCGGAAGGATCGGCGCAGTCGACGAATCGGTGACGACACTGACGATCGAACGGATCGCCGCAGGTGGCGATGGCGTCGGGCGCGTGAATGGCATGGCGTGTTTCGTGCCGCGCACGGCGGCTGGCGATGTCGTGCAGATTGCGTATCGCACGCATGCTCGGCATGCTCGAGGGCGCTTGTTGCAAATTCTCGCACCGTCAGGAGATCGTGTCTCCGCTGTGTGTCGCCATTACGACGCGGATCGGTGCGGCGGATGCCAGTTGCAGCATCTCAACGCTGCCGCGCAGGCAGAGGCCCGCCTGGGCATCGTGCAGGACGCGTTACTGCGCATAGGCAAGCGCTCCGTCGGGCGACCGACATTACACGTCGGCGCTGCATGGGCGTATCGTGGTCGGCTCATGCTCACATTGCGTGCGCGTGGCGGGAGTTGGATTGGGGGACTGCATCCACACGATGATGCCACGCGCGTGTTCGCCCTGGAAGAATGCCCAGTCGCCCATCCGCTGTTGCTCCATGCATGGCACGCAATACGCGCGCTGGCTCGTGGCCTTCCGCGGGCACCGGAGCTTCGACTGGCGCTCCGGCTTGCTGGTGCATCCGACAGTCGCGTAGCCATCGTCGTCGCTGGCGGCGCGGTGTGGAGCGAAGCCCGCGACTGGGCCGCGCAACTCATGCGTGCGGACCGCGACATTGACGCCGTCTGGTGGCGGCGCGCCGATGGCAAACGCGAGGCGCTGACGCTCTCGACCGACACGGCGATCCTCGAACCGTTCGATGCGGATGCGCCATCGTCGCTCGTCGGTGTCACAAACAACGTTATGGCTGTTGGCGTTGGTGGTGTTGATGATTTTGCGCCGTCGATGCATGAGGCGCTCACGTTCGCACAAGTGAATCAGGAGGTCGCTCACGCCCTTCACGCATTTGTGCTGGCGCAGGTCCGGAGCTTTCATCCGAGGCGTGTCATCGACGCCTATGCGGGTGTCGGACAGCTTACTGAGGCGCTTGCGTTGGAGGAGGTGGTTGCGATCGAGTCCGACCCGACGGCAACGGCACGAGCGGCGTTGCGCTCTGCCCACCGTTCCAACGTGCGGATTGTTACGGGCGGCGTCGAGTCAGTGCTCGCATCCGTGCTGCCGGCGGACGTTGTGGTGCTCAATCCACCGCGCCGCGGCGTCGACGTGCGCGTGACGGCGTTGTTGAACCATGCGGCGAGTGACGGAATGCGCAGCATTGTGTACGTGAGCTGTGATCCCGCGACGCTCGCCCGTGATCTCTCGCGATTGCCGGCGTGGCGGATCGCGCGCATTGAGTGCTTTGACATGTTCCCGCAAACCGCGCACGTGGAAACAGTATGCGTACTCACTCCGGGGGAGCTGTGAAGTACAGCGTCGAGGTGGACGGTCAGCGGATCTCGGTCGAGCTGGACGGTATTCACGCTACGATTGACGGCGAGCGATTCGAGGTCGGCCTTGTGCCGATTCCCGGCACCCCGGTCCGCTTGGTCCGGGTAAACGAGCAAGTGCACCGATTGATGGCCCGCCGCAGTGGCGCGCGCGGCTCGTGGCGGCTGGACTTGGACGGAGTGCGGTTGGACGTTGAGGCACTCGATGAACGGATGCGTGCAATCCGCGACGTGACGATGGCGTCGACAGGTCCGAGCGGGCCCGCGCCCCTGTTGGCGCCCATGCCTGGGTTGGTGGTCCGAATCTCGGTTCAGGCCGGTGACGTGGTCAGCACCGGGCAAGCATTGGTCGCCGTCGAAGCCATGAAGATGGAGAATGAGCTTCGCGCGACCGCACCGGCCGTGGTGCTTGTCGTTCGCGCCGTTGTTGGCGCGGCGGTGGACAAGGGTGCGGTGTTGGTTGAACTCGGCCCGATTCCGACGTCCTAGCTGGACGCCGGAGCCGGGACGCCGATGGCCGAGGCGTTCCTATTTCGCTACGGCGGAAGGGCGTCCGCGGTTGACGGCCTTGATCACCATGAAGATGGAGAAGGCGATAATCAGAAAGGTCAGGATTTGATTGACGAACTGGCCGTAGTTGAGCGTTGCCACGCCGGCGGCTTTCGCCTCCTCGAGCGTCTTGAAGGCGCCGTCGCCGAGCACCACGAAACGGTTCTTGAAGTCAACACCCCCCGTGACGAGTCCGACGAGCGGCATGATGATATCGCCGACCATACTGTCGACAATCTTGCCGAAGGCTCCACCGATGACGACGCCGACCGCGAGATCGATCACGCTCCCGTTCATGGCGAATTCTTTAAACTCGGACATCATTCCCATGGCGTGGCTCCGTTATGAATCGGGTACTGTGCGATCAGGACCGGCAGTCTGGACACTGAGTCGCAGCATGGCCGGTTCCGGGAGGCGAATCATGTGTTGCGACTGTCGACGTGGCAAGAGCGCAGGTGACTCGACGGTCGCGACTCGGCCAGTGCCAGTGCAGCTCACTCCGATTGACAGCAGGTAACGCGTTGAGTATGCTACGAGTCTGTTCCGGATATGCTCGCCCCGGTCGCGACGTCGGGAAGGGATGTCTGGCCGCATGGGAGCCTGATGGTTTCGGTCACCGCCGTCGTGCCGCCACCGCTTCTGATCATTCGTTTGCTTTCAGCAGGTTGCATCCGCTCCGGGTGTACCTCAGTTCCGGGCGCCGTCGGCTGCCCCACAAGACGCACGCATGAAGACTTACAGCGCGACCCCAAAAGATATCGACCGGCAGTGGTTCATCGTCGATGCCGAAGGCATGGTACTCGGACGCCTCGCATCGGAAGTCGCGAAGATCATCCGCGGCAAGCATAAGCCGATGTTCACACCGCACATGGACACAGGCGATTTCGTCATTGTGATCAATGCCTCCAAGGTGCAGGTGACCGGCCGCAAGGCGGAACAGAAGACCTATTTCAGCCACACCGGCTACATGGGTCACGAGAAGCACACGCCGTACGCGTCCGTCATGGCGAGCCACCCGGAGCGCATCATCGAGAAGGCCGTCTACGGCATGCTGCCGAAGACCGCGCTCGGTCGGCAGGTGCTCCGCCGCAAGCTCCGCGTCTATGCCGGTGCCGATCATCCGCACGTCGCGCAGACGCCGTCAGCGCTGACCTTCTCCAACGCTGAGGCCAAGTAAATGTCCGACCAGATCCAGTCTGTCGGCCGCCGCAAGGAGGCCGTGTGCCGTCTGTATCTCACGCCCGGTTCGGGCAAGTGGGACGTGAACGGCCGCACGCTCGGTGACTATTTCCCGCGTCCGACGCTCGTGTCCGCGATCCAGCAGCCGTTCACGCTCACCGATACGCTCGGCCGGTTCGACGTGAAGGCGCGTCTCGACGGCGGCGGCATGTCAGGTCAGGCGGGCGCCGTGCGCCTCGCCGTGGCTCGCGCGCTGGTCAAGCTCGACGAGTCCAACCGCAAGAAGCTGCGCGAGTTCGGCCTCATGACTCGCGATGCACGCGAAGTCGAGCGCAAGAAGCCGGGCCGCGCCGGCGCCCGCAAGCGCTTCCAGTTCTCGAAGCGTTAGTCGGCCTGCTGTACCCGGTGCACCGCTCGGTGCACCGGATCTCTCCCGCTGCCCGAGCGTCGTGCGGTTGCTGCGGTACATTCGCACCCGGTCGCACGTCGTGCTGACGGCAGCGGACGATTTCAAACTCAAGGCACTACGTACATGACGAGTCCGTCTCTCGAGCAGCTGCTCGCCGCGGGC
>JANMKU010000087.1:0-3576 GCA_031372205.1 Gemmatimonadaceae bacterium
GCGCGTCTGCGAAATTCTGGCGGACGGGGTCTGATCGGCATATTGTTCGGCTTCAGAACAAATTACCGCCGGACGTTACGATTTCGACGACTGAAACGCAATGGACGCGTTCTCCGATTGACAGTCAGAGGCGAAGGTGGGAGGTGCGATCGGCGTGCAGCGCGTCGGCGAGTCGCGCAATGCTGAGCACGGTGACAACCAGCAGGACGCACGGCGTGGCCGCAATCCACCAGGCACTTCCCAGATACGGCACTCCGTCTTGCAGCATGGCACCCCAACTTGCCGTCGGCGGCCGCACGCCAAGGCCAAGGAATGACAAACCCGCTTCAACGGCGAGCATGTCCGCCACCAGCAGCGCGCTGGCCGCGGTGAGGGTCCCCAGTAACTGCGGCGCCACGTGTCGGAACATCACGCGACGACGGGACGCGCCGAGCGCGTGTGCGGCGGTGACGAAATCTCGCTCTCGCATGGCGCGCACTTGCACAAAGATGACGTGACTGAGCGTCGTCCAGCTGGTGAGGCCGAGCAGCAGGGCCAGCAACAGGACAGAAGCGCGCGGCACCACGAGCATGATGGACAGCAGCACGATTTTCCGCGGTAACGCCCGCAGGGCATCGACCATGCGCATCAACCGGTCGCCGGCGCGCGCATTGACTACACCGGCGCATGTGCCCCACACGAGTGCGAGCAGCACGGCCACGCCAGCGCCAACGATGCCGATCAGCAGCGAGGTGCGCGCGCCAAACAGGGCGCGACTGAGGATGTCTCGCGAATACGGATCAGTGCCGAGCGGAAAGGTGAGCGTTGGTGCGCGGTTCTTGAGCGCGATGATGTCGAGTTGCGCCAGTGGGTCGTGCGGAGCAAGCCACGGTGCACAGACACCGGCGACGATGATCGCTGCGAGCACCAGTGCGGCGACCTTGGCTTGAACCGTCACGCGTGCGCTCCATCGCGTACACGCGGATCGAGCGCTCCCGTGACGATGTCGGTGAGCAACGAGCCGAACGCAATCACGGTGGCCATGACGATGACGGCGCCTGCGACCAGAGGTGCGTCGCGCATGGCAACCGCACGCACCAACAGCAAGCCCATGCCCGGCCATGCGAAGAGCGACTCGATGACCACGGTGCCGCCTGCGAGCGCTGGCAGCATGGTGCCAATCAACGCTACGGTAGCGGGCAGCGTCGGGCGCATCGCATGCCGCCACAGCAATCGCGTTGGGCGTGTGCCCGCAGCGCGTGCCGTGCGGATGAACGGCTCACCGGCAATCTCGAGAATCGACGCGCGCTGCTGGCGCGCAATGGACGCGCTCCAGACGAGCGCCAGCGCGAGCGCGGGCAACACCAGGTGCAGCGCGCGGTCGACGAATTGCGCGCCTCGGCCGGACGTCAGCTCAATCATTGGATCCGTCATGCCGCCCACTGGCAGAATCGCCAACCGCCATCCGAACAGGCCGAGCAGCACAACGCCGACCACGACTTCAGGCAACGTGTAGAGCAGGGTGAGCAGCGCGCCGGCCACCGACGCCACGCGATCGTGCGGCCGCCAGCCTTGCGCCGTGCCAGCCGCCACACCAAGCAGTGTGGCCAGACACAGTCCTGCACCTGACAGCAAGAGCGTCGCCGGGAGTGCATCGGCGATCACGTCACGCACCGGTCGTTGCTCGGCGGTAGAGCGTCCGAGATCGCCATGGAGCACCGCCACCGCGTACGACGCCACTTGTTCGGCCAGTGAGCGGTCAAGACCCAGGCGTTCACGCATGGCAGCGCGTGCGGTGCTGGTGCGTCCTGGTCCCTCGACCGAAAGTGACATCGCGTCGCCTGGCGCAGCACGCAGCAGAACAAAACTGGTTACCGCAGCGAAGGCCACGATCAGCAGCGCGTGTACGGTACGAGGGACAAGGTAGCGGAGCATGATGGGGTGCGGGGGGCGAGCACGGGATGCAGTCGCGCCTGCCAACCGCAGGTCGCCAATCCTCCACACATAAGTATCGGCTCGAGCGGTCGATACTCGTAACGAGCCCCCTCACCCTCGCCAACGATACCATGCGACTGCTCACGTCCAGCTTGTTCTGCCATCGGTCATCCTCGTTCATTGCAGCGGTATGCCTCGCGACCACACTCGTGGCATGCTCCGCTGACGGCGACGGAGGGCGACGAGCCGCGACGGCCGGCATCGTGATCTCGACGGCGGCTGACGCCGACGCGCTCGTGCCGCCACTCGTGGCGACGACAGCGGGGAAGCAAGTGGTGGACCTGTTGTTCGATCACCTGGCCGAGCCGACGGGCACGCAGGTGCAGACCGATGGGGACAGTGGTTTCCGACCGAGTCTTGCTGCACGCTGGCAATGGGCGCCGGATTCGCTGTCCATTGCGTTCAAGATCGATGCGCAGGCGCGGTGGCACGACGGTGTGCCGGTGACGGCAACCGATGTGCAATTCTCGTATCGTCTGTATACCGACCCTGCGGTTGCGTCGATGCACGCGCGCAACTTCAACGGGATCGATTCCATTAGCGTACGCGATTCGCAGACCGCGGTGGCGTGGTGGCATCAGCGCAATCCCGAGCAGTTCTTTCAGTTGGCGTACAATCTGGCCATCATGCCGGCGCACCTGCTCAGCGCGATCCCGCGCGATCAGTTGTTGGCGTCGCCGTACGCCAGCCGCCCTATCGGCAGCGGTCGATACCGTTTCGCGCAGTGGGATCGTACGCGGCAGCTCGTACTGGTCGCCGATAGCGCCAACTATCGGGGACGTCCACGCTTTGATCGCGTGATCTGGTCGGTCGCGCCCGATCCCAATGCGGCGACGATGGCCGTGTTGGCGGGCACTGCCGATGTACTTGAAGTACTACGCGGCGACGCCGTGACGCGCGCGGCGCAGGTGCCAACACTGCGTACGGTGGAATACGGCAGTTTCGACTACGGCTACTTGATCTTCAATCAGAAGCCCGGGAAACGCAGCGCCGTGTCCTTCGCTGACCTTGCAATGCGCAAGGCGCTGTCCGCGTCCGTCGATCGTTCGGCCGTTGTGCAGAACGCGCTTGACTCACTCGGTCGTGTCGCACTCGGCCCCTTCACACGCGCCGAAGCCATGGCCGATACCACACTGCCCGCGATAGCCTTTGACACGGCGGCCGCCGCGCGCATGCTGGATTCGCTGGGTTGGCGTGTGGATGCCCAACGCGGTGTTCGCGTGCGCGACGGTCGCGCGCTGGCGTTCGAGGTGCTTGTGCCGACGTCGAGCGCGACACGCAAGAAAGTTGCGGTGCTGCTGCAGGCGCAGTTCGCTCGCGTTGGCGTGCAGCTTGCCATTGATGCCGTCGACGCTGGCGTGTTCGCAACGCGTCTACGACAGGGTGACTTCGAGACGGCGCTTAATGTCTGGCGGAATGACCCCAGTCCGAGCACCATTCGTCAGTCATGGGGGTCGACTAAAGGTGACGACGTGGGCGCCAATTTCGGCCGTTATGCGAGCGCCGAATTTGATGCCATCGTAGACAGTGCGTTGGTGGAGTTCAACACCACGGCACGCACTGCACTCTTTCGACGCGCCTACCGACGCATCGTGCGGGACG
>JANMKU010000123.1:0-6840 GCA_031372205.1 Gemmatimonadaceae bacterium
CTGGCGTTCCATGCGTCCGCCGTGTCGCGCAAGTACGCCGCGAATATGGTTTCGCCGGCGCGTTCTGCGAGGTCGGCGGCGCAGAGCAACGACGCAATCGCCACAGCGATAGAAAACGGCGCGTATCCTGCGTTCTCTTCCCATCGGTCTTGTTCAGTCGCTGGTCCGTGCTGTGCCACGAACACGGCAGCACGGCGCACCATGGGCCAGCAGGCCGTGACTTCGCTCGTGTCGATGGCGGCTTCGCGTCGTGCGTGATCCACCAGCACAATCGGAAACGCCACTTCGTCCAGCTGCGTGCCGGCCCAGAATGCGGTGCCATTGAGCCACATGTTTTGTGGCCAGCGTCCGTCCGCTTCCTGCGTCACCGCCAGGAAACGCAGCATGGCCTTCATTTCGCGGTGCGCGCCGGCGGCAAGCAACCCACCAGCGGTCTCCACCATGTCCCGCGGCCAGACCAGATGATAGCCGCCGAGGTTGCCGTCACCCTGCGACGAACCCCATGGCACGGAGAGACTGGCAATCGCGCCGCCATCGCAGTTCATCGTCATGTGCGATTTCATCACCGCCGTGCTGGCGCGATACAGGTGCGGTTGCGCCAGCGACACGTGTTCATCCAGTGGCTCAAGCGCCTCCTGCCAATCGCGCCACGCCGACGCGTAGCGACGCTCCACCTCCTCGTACGGCTCGAGCAGCGCGGCGCGCGCGTGGAACGCGGCGGTATCGGGATCTCCACCCAGTCCGATGGCAATCGTGAACACGCCGTCCGTACCGACCAGATCGATCTCGGCTGCCATAGCGACGTTGCCGTTCTCCGCGCGGTCGTACTCGCGTGTCACCCGTCCATGATCGCGCACGTCGTGCCATGGGTCATCTGCACCCACAAAACCCACCGTCAGGTGCTGTAATTCCGCAGTGCAGGCGACTGCCAATGATGTTCGCCCGCGGGTCGCAAACAGTACGGGCTGCCCTTTGTGCGCGCCTCGCCATGCCGTGTTTCCGGCGCCGTGATTTTCCAGGTGTGGGCTCAAGAGCAACGTGATCCGGTAGTCACTCATCGTCCCCACATGGGGTGTAAACCGGACGCGCTGCAGCACGACGTCGTACGTGGTCGATGTACAGATGCTCTTCTCGATTTCGAAACGCCCGCCCTTTGCCACATTACGCAAACGAAACGCCGGAACGCCGGGAGACAGCCACTCGACGGCGTGCGAGCAATCGCGCTTTTCTTCGGCAAACAATCCGTCCTCGGCGGTGATCAGCAGTCCCGCATCACGCAGACAGGCCGTATCGACTTCGGGGAAGTAGATCTCGTTGAGAATGCCATGACTGGCGGTAAACCAGACGCGGGAACCGTCGCCGATGGCGGTGCCGACGGCACTTTTGTTCGCCGTGGTCCAGCGTGGCTCGATACCGGGCCAGCCCGGTGGCATCCGCAGATCAGTCATGGTGCACGAGGCAGCGTGTGAAGGGCAATGCGCGTGGTCGTCGGCGCCCGTACGAAGGTAGTGTGCGGCACCCGGGATTGACTGACCGCGGTCCGCTGTCACAGTTCTCAGTGTACCGTCGTGTACCGTCGTGTACCGCCGAACGGTGCGTTTCACCAAGCGTGGTTCCGATTCAGCGACCCGACACTTCATTCCGTGTGACACACCGCGATGAACAACGACACAGCGCATGACGCCATCGAGCGCGCACGATCCACTCCCGGCAACCGCACGGCGCAGGCAAAGACACCACATCGCGTGCTGGTGGTCAATGTCGGCGGGACGCATGTGAAGGCGCTGTGCGCCGGTCAGCACGACCCGGTGAAGTTTGACTCGGGCACTGATCTCACGCCGGAATTGATGGTGAGCGGAGTGCGGCGCGCGATCGGCAGCGCCACGTACGATGTCGTGTCCATCGGTTTCCCGGCGCCTGTTGTGCACGGTCGCATTGCGCGCGAGCCGGTCAATCTCGGACCGGGGTGGATTGGTTTCGACTTTGCCGTGGCCTTTGGCGCTCCGGTGCGCATTGAGAACGACGCGCTGATGCAGGCGTGGGGAGGGTACGAGGCGGGACGGATGCTGTTTCTCGGGCTCGGCACCGGCCTTGGCTCCGCGATGATCGACGACGGTCATCCGCTCCCGCTTGAAATTGCGCACCTGTCGTATCGACGTCGCACGTACGAGGAGTATCTCGGAGCGCGGGCGCTCAAGCGCGCTGGTCGCAGCAAATGGGAACGCCGCGTGCATCGCATTGCCGAGGAATTATGCGCGGCATTTGTGTGTGAGTACGTTGTGCTGGGTGGAGGCAACGCGAAGCAGCTGAAAACCCTTCCACCACACGGTCGTCTGGGTTCCAACGACAACGCCTTCCTCGGCGGGCTCCGCATGTGGCAGGAGACGGCGGACTAAGGCGTGACGTCATACTGCGCATGTCATGTGAACGCTGTCACCTGATCGTTGGTACGTAAACGTTGGTACGTGAACGCCGTCACGCGAACGCGGGGGGCGGATGCCGCGAACGCGTGGCCGTCTACCGTCATTCTGTTTGCGGTGCAAGCACGTCGAGCAGATACGTGAGCGTCAGGTTGGCATCAGTCGTCACCACGACGGTGCGCTGTCCGACCACGTTGCCCGCGCTGAACGCGTCAACGGCCAGTCCATTCGCATCGGTGACCATCGTTACCGCGCTGAGTTGATCACCGTCTTGCGGCACGGCGAGCGTAAAGGTGACCATCGCATTTGGAACACCATTGCCGTACTTGTCGACGACGCGGACGCCAAGGCTGGTGAGTGTCGCCCCTTCCATCAGTGAATCTTCCGGTGCAATGGTGGCTAGGAGCTGCACGGGTGCATCGGGGAGCGCTGTTTCGGAGAACACTACGGGATCGATGCTGGCGACCGTGGCGGTGATCTGATTGACGCCGGCGATGGTGCCGGCGACAAACGCGTTCGTTGCAATACCGGACGCATCCGTGAGCGACGAGTCTGCACGTACCGTGCCCGCACCGGCAGCAACCTTCCAGCGGACGACTGCGCCTTGCACTGGTGTGCCGTCTGTCGAAAACACAGTGATGGAGAGCGGGTCGTTTGCTGTCGACGCGACAGTCAGACGCTGACCATCGCCTGTCCGAACAAGTGCGCGCGCGGGCGTGATGACGGCGACCGGTGCGGTGGTGGTGGCGTCGGAACAGGCGGCGAGCGAGGCGAGTGTTGCCGCGAGAGCGATGCGGCTTAAGCGGACGTTCATGATGCGTTCTCCCAGTGAGAGTGATGTGTCCTGTTGCGGGTGCGCGTACGTGGTGCGACACGTTGGGAGAGACGGGGCGGTGCAACCGGCGTTAGTCGTTAATGTGGTGTATAGCTGATGCAGAGGAACGGTGCCGGAACCTCCCGCCGCGCACGCGGGGATGTTTGTGCGGGCTCGGTGCGGGTGGCTCACGTTTCGGGGCGGCGACCGGAGCGCAGCGCTAGCATGCGGTGCTTGCGCATGGTGCTTGCACGTGGTGCGCTGACTGCATACGTTTGCCGACAATGCGCTCCCTCCGCACCGCGCGATTCGTAGTTGCGTGCCTTGCCTGTGTCGCCGCCCTCTCGGCGCCGCTCACAGCAGTTGCGCATGGCATGGCGCATCAGCAGGAGCGGCAGGCTGATTCGTTCGCTGCTGCTGCTGACGCGACGCAAGAACAGAACGCGGCCACGGCATCGGCCACGGACGCTGATCTCGATCACTCGGCGGTGCATCGCGTCCCGTCGGCGCGGCAGTTGGAGCGTCACGGGATTGTGGTCGCCATTGCGCCCTATCGTCTGCCCCAGGCGACAAGCGCTGTGCGAAGTCTCGACGTCCCCCCACGCGACACCGTTGGCGAGCCCATACCGCCACCCCTAGCGCGAGCTGCGCGCCCGCGCCCCCCACCAGTCGGCTAAAGGGCGTTTCGCCCGCCGGCCCGCGCGGCTTTTCCGAACGCCGCGCCTACACATCCGATCAATTCTGACCGACGCGCCTGCGATCGCAAGCAGTGGTTCATCGCGCCCGCCTCGGTCAGTCGATCCCTCCGACACTTCAACATCGATGACGATACTCGTGACCTTCTTAGCAGCGTGTCGCTCTGTGCCTGCGCGCTTTCTACTGTTCGGTGCATACGCCTCGATAGCGCCAATGGCGTTGGCCCAGCGCGCGCCATCCAATACGGCATCCACCGCCGCGTCTTTTCGCGATTCGACTGCACTTAGTCTGACCGAGGTAATGCAACGGGCCATGGATCGGCACCCCATGGTGGAGGCGGCGCGCGCACGTGTGGTATCTGCCAGCGGCGGCCTTCGCACAGCGAAAACGCTGCCCAATCCTGTCCTCACCTACTGGGCCGAGAATCTCAGGAGGCCGGGGCTTAGCGCATCCACGTCGCTCGACCACGAGTCGCAAGCGTACGCGATGCTGCCGCTCGAGCCGCTCTTTCAGCGCTGGCCACGGATTGCGCGAGCCGATGCAGAGGTGCGCGCCGCTGACGCTGATGTAGCCCTCGCCCAGCAACACGTCGCGCTCGATGCGGCGCGTGCGTTCTTTCGGGTCGCCAACGCGCAGGTGGCGGTCGATGCGGCGGATGACGTGCGCCAGAGTCTGGCGACGCTCGTCACCTTCAATCAGGCGCGTGTCCGCGAAGGAGCGGCGCCGGAGTCCGACATGATTCGCACTCAGCTCGAGCTGGATCGCGTCAGCGCCAACGCGACATTGGACCGCGTTGAACTCGCCCGCGCACGTTCGCAACTCACGACATACCTCGCGCGACCGGCTGATGCGATGCGTGCCGTGAGTGACGCGGGCCTCGCGAACATGCGCTCGCGCGACCTGCGCGTCGACGTCAATGACGCCGTCGTCGCCATGACCACACCGTCGGCCTTGCCAACGCTCGATGAACTCGTAGGGTACGCGCGCACCGCACGGCCGGACCTCGTCGCGTCGCGCGCACGCGCCGAGGCCGCGCGAGCGGAAGTAACCGCGCAGCGCACGCTCACCGTGCGGCAGATCGGCGCGACGTTCGGCACCAAGCGCACGCTCGGGGTGACCTCGCTTATCGCTGGCGTATCGCTACCAGTGCCGTTGTTCGATCAAAATCGTGGCGACGTGCAGCGCGCCAGTGGCGAGCGCGCCGCGGCCGATCAGGACTACGTGTGGGCCGAGCGCGAGGCCGTCGCCGAACTCGAAGGGACACTGGAGGTCGCGCGCCTGCTACGCGAGCAGGCCGACCAACTACGCGGCTCATTCCTCGCACGCGCTGAAGACTCTCGCCGTATCGCGCTAGCTGCGTACAAGGAGGGCGCCGTGAGCCTACTCCAAGTGATCGATGCAACACGTACGCTGGCTGACGCACGCATCACCTACTACCGCACGCTGTTTGCCCAGCGACAAAGCCTGCTGGACCTCAACGCCGCCGCCGGTGTGCGTCCCCTCGATGGTCCATCGCCGCGTCTTGCGCCCCCTTCCGGAGCCCGCCCTTGAAGCGATTCCTACACGAACAGCGGCTGTCGCTGCTTTTCGCACTCACCGTTCCCATGGTCGCCTGCAACGGTGGCGCAAAGGATCGCGCCGCGAGTGCTGTTGCCTCCGGCGACAGCGCTACCCGCACCGTCGATTCCACCACCAACGTGTTTACCGCCGAGCAATCCAAGCACGGCGGCGTGCGATGGGAGCGCGCAGAAGCGAAGGAGGTTGCTGGCCGCCTCGAGCTTCCAGCGCGGCTGGTTCCCAATGAGGACCGCACCGCGCGACTCGGCGCACCGGCGCAGGGCCGAGTGATGCAGGTGCACGTTCGGCTCGGCGAACGCGTCGCACTTGGTCAGCCGTTGGTCACGATGCAAAGCGAAGCGGCCACGTCGGCGGCTGCGGACTTCGAGTCCGCCAGTGCCGTGCTGGCCACACGTCGCGCTGCCGCAACGTACGCGAAGCTGGCGCGAGATCGCGCTGACCGTCTGTTCGCGATCCAGGCGGGATCACGTCAAGACGCTGAGCGCGCGGCAGCGGACGATGAATTGGCGCGAGGCGGCGTGACGCAGGCCGAAACGGAAGTCGAACGCGCACGCGCCAGGATGACGCAGCTCGGCGCGACGAGTGTGTCGGGCACGATGGTCGTGCGATCGCCAATGGCCGGCGTCATCCTCAGTCGCGATGCAACGCCAGGCGCCGTGGTCGATGCAGGTACGCCGCTGGCAACCGTGAGCGATCTGAGTACGCTGTGGCTCGAGATGGCAGCAACCGACGGCGCTGTCGCGACCCTGCGAGTGGGCGCCCGCGTGCGATTTGCGGTGCCTGCGTTTGCCGCCGATACGTTTGTCGCGATGGTGCAGAGTGTCGGTGGCGCACTCGACACGACCACGCGGCTGATCCCGGTGCGTGCGCGCGTGGACAATGGTGCGCAGCGGTTGCGCGCAGCGATGTTCGCCACCGCATGGGTGGAAGGCGGCGTTCGCCAACGTGCGGTGATCGTGCCGGACAGTGCGGTGCAGCTGCTGAACAACCGTGCCGTCGTCTTTGTTGCGACGCCAGATGGCGCGGGCGGTGCTCGCTTTGAACGGCGCGACGTGCAGGTAGGCGTGACATCCGACGGACGCACACAGATCCTCAGTGGCCTGCGCGAGGGCGACCTCGTGGTGGTGGCAGGTGCCTTCGCGATCAAGTCGGAGTTCGCCCGCTCGAAAATGGCGGAGGGATAGCGACGTGATCGAACGGCTCATGGCGCTGGCGTTGCAATTTCGTGTTGCCGTGATCGCAGCGACACTGCTCCTGCTCGCGGCGGGTACGTGGGCGCTCTCGCGAATCAATTACGACGCCTTCCCCGACCTTACACCGAATCAGGTGCAA
>JANMKU010000237.1:0-8398 GCA_031372205.1 Gemmatimonadaceae bacterium
GTCACGTCGCAAGTGCTGCAGATGAAGAACTTCGCCTACGACGTCAACCTCTCCGGCTCCATCAACGCGAACAAAGTGGTCTCGCTTGGCAACACGCCGGACCAGATTGGCACGACCTCGCGCACGGTGGCGGGCTATCCAATCGCCGGTCTCTGGGCCAACCCCATTACGGGCTGGCAGGATAAGAATGGCGACGGCTTGCTCACGTACTTTGCCGACCCCGCCAAGAACGAAGTGTTCGTCGGCGACACCGTGATCTACCGCGGCTACGCGACGCCGCCGTACCAGGCGACGCTGGCCAACAATTTCGAGCTCATGGACCGTAAGCTGCGCATCGGCGCGATGCTCGACTATCGCGGCGGCAACAAGTGGTACAACAACACGGAACGCATCCGCTGCACACGTCCGAATTGCGCGGGTCGTATGGACCTCAAGGCGGAGTTCGTCGATCAGGCGACGAATATCGCCGCGAACGAACACCCGCTGCGTACGCTCGACGGCTACTTCCAGCCCGGCGCGTTTGTCCGTCTGCGCGAAGCATCGGTGCAATACACCTTCCCGAACAGTTTCACGTCCAAGCTGACGCGGGCCCGTTCGTTGTCCGTCGTCCTCACCGGTCGCAACCTGAAGTTGTGGACCAAGTATCGGGGCACCGATCCCGAGTCGGGCTTCAACACGACGGGCGCGGGCGATGCACCGCAGGAATTCCAGACGATCGGACCGCCGAGCTATTTCGTGTTCCGCGTCAATGTTGGCTACTAAGGAGATCTGACCCATGACCATCAAACACTCCAAGGGCCAGTCTGTCCCGCGCCGCCTCGGCACAACGATTGCGCTCGCGCTGACGATGTCCGCTGTCGCCTGTCAGTCGGCCAATGACAAGCTGCTGCAGGTCGTCGACCCGGACATCATCAATCCGTCGGACGTGGTGTCGGCGGAGGCGGCCGTGGCCGTTGCCAACGGCGCCATCAACACGTTCCGCAGCATTACCGGTGGCGGTGAAAGCACCTGGATGTTCGGCGGCTTGTTGGTCGACGAATGGAGCACCAGCTCGACGTTCATCCAGAACGATGAGACAGACCAGCGGATTACGCAGCTCAACAACGGTTCTGTCACCGGGCAGCTGCGCAACCTGTATCGTACCCGCACGCGCTCCAACGAGGCGATCGTCGCGCTGAAACTGGTCCGCCCTGACCTGCGCGCGCTCATTGCCGAGATGTACCTCGCGCGTGGCTTCGCCGAGTATCAGCTGGCGTCGGATTTCTGCAATGGCATTCCGATGAGCAACGTCTACACGCCCGAACCGACATACGCGACGCCGCAGAGCACCGCCCAGGTCTTCGCCTATGCGGCGGCCTCGCTGGATACGGCGATCAGTTTCGCGAACGGCACGGACGCGCAAAGTGTGTTGATCAACCGTGCCGCGCGTGTCGCGCGCGCACGTGCCGCATTGTCGTTGAACGATCTGGCCACGGCCGGTTCGCTGGTGGCCGGGATTCCCACCACGTTCGCCTACCAGCATACCTTTTCGCTGGCCACGAGCACGAACACGTTATGGGGGCAGGGGCTCAGCTCACGTCGCTACAGCGTCGGTGACAGTATCGAAGGCAACAAGCGCGACATCTTCGTCAGGAACGCCCTTCCATTCTCGTCGTCGCGTGATCCGCGGTTGCCGGTGGTCATTCCCACCAGCGGCGCCATCAACGGACAGGACGGCCTGACGTATGCCCGAACCACGACGGTGTGGGGACAGGTGACGGCGGTGGACGTGGCGAGCGGCATCGACGCACGCATGATCGAAGCCGAAGTCGCGCTCAAGAACGGCACGCCGGCGCAGTGGCTAGCCATTCACAACGCGTTGCGTGCGGCGCCGCCAAAGCTCGGTGATGTGCAGCCAGCGGTACTGGCTCCACTCACGGACCCAGGCACCGCGGAGTCAAGGCTCTCGCTCCAGTTCCGCGAGAAAGCGTTCTGGACATTCGGGCGTGGCCAGCGTCTTGGCGATATGCGTCGCCTCATCAAGCAATACGGACGCACCGAGGACAACACCTTCCCGCAGGGCGTGCACTACAAAGGCGGCAACTACGGCAAGGACGTGAATCTGCCGGTGTCGTTTGACGAAACGAACAATCCGAACTTCAAGGGCTGCACGGATCGCCTGCCGTAAGGGTGTCGGACGCTGACGCAGATTCTCTGATGCGAGAGCCCTCGGGACCATCCGGTTCCGGGGGCTTTTGTGTAGCTTCCCGCGGTGACGACGAGCGCAGGAAACTGTGTGGGTTCCGTGCGAACCAACGTATTCGCGAGATGCGTGCTCTTGCTCGTCGCCCTCGCGAACTGCGGACCCGACGGCCGTGAGATCAATGCCTCGCCGCCGACGGCAGAGACGCCCAATACTGGCACGCTGGTGGTCGCCATCAATTCACCGTCGAATAGTCCGCTCAGCGTGCAGGTGAGTGGACCAGGCGGGTTCGCGCGCACCTTGAGTGTGACGCAAACGCTGAGCGGCTTGCCGACGGGCACCTACGTGATCGAAGCGCCGTCTGTGCAAACCGACACGTACGGCTACTCACCTGTGGCGGCGTTGCAATCCGCGTCCATTACGCCGGCCGTCACGACGACGGTCGCCGTCGATTATGTCGCGAGCAGCGGCGCGCTGACGATCACCTCCGTTGGCCTGCCAGGAGATCGTTCGCCGAGTATCAGCATTACGGGGCCATCGGGACCGCTGACCCTTGGTGCGGATCGGACGATCGGTCGGCTGCTTGCCGGCATCTACACCATCGCCCCGCAGCCAGTCGGTGATGTGTCCCTGCGCTACGTTGGCGCGAGCCGTACACTGGCCGTGGTTGCCGGGGTGACGACTGCCGTGGGGATCGCATACGGACTGAACGTCCTGCCGCGCTCCCTATCCGACCGCACCGATGATGCAACCGGCGTGCAGCTCAAAGTGCTCTATGTGACTCCCAGTGATGGCGTCGATCGTAGCCTCGATAGCGCGGGGGTGTTGCAACGATCGGTCGCGTCGTGGCAGCGCTGGCTCGCCTCGCAGACCGGTGGCCGCTTTCTGCGACTGGATACGTTCTCCGGTGGGCTCGACGTGCAGTTCGTGCGACTGCCGCGCACCGACGCCACCTACAAAGCGTACGGCGCGTTTCTTCGCGATTCGCTGGAACGGGATCTTGTGGCTGCGGGCACGGCGACCAACGCGCAGAAACTGTATCTCGCGTACTACGAAGGGGGACACCTGGACCGGTGTGGCAGCGCCGCGTTACCACCAACACTGCCCGGTCGCGTGGCCGCGCTCTATCTGCATGGAACGATCGTGGGAGGACCGAATTGCGACGCGCACGCCTTCGCGCCGTCCGCAACCAGCGTGCCCGGCTTTCTGGAGTTTGTCGCAGCGCACGAAACCCTGCATTTGCTCGGCGTCGTCTCTGCAGCTGCACCCGATCACGGATTGGCCGGACACGTCATCACGGATCCCAGTGATCTTATGTATGCGGGCACCTTGCCATGGTCCCCGTCACGCGTTGATCAGGCGCGGCGGAACTACTTCAATCCGGCTGGACTTGGGCTCGGCCTCGCCAACTTTGCGACGGCGGCGGCAGTGATCACTCCGTGACAGTGTTCGCCGCCGGTCGTGACACATCGCATGATGTTGGCAGACGCGGACCTGGAACTGGACGCGACGCGACCATATTTGTCTTAGTAGTTCAAGGCACGTCGATCCACCCCATTCATACTAACGGAGACAATCACGATGACCGTGAAGAACGCTGAAGCAACCTGGAATGGCACCTTGAAGGAAGGTGCCGGTACCATGAAACTCGGCAGTGCCGGTGGCGACATGCCGTACACGTGGGCCTCGCGCTTTGCCGACGAGCACAAGACCAATCCCGAAGAACTGATTGGTGCCGCCCATGCCGGTTGCTTCAGCATGTTTCTCAGCGCGCAGTTGGGCAAAGCGGGCTTCCCCCCGACGCGCATTCACACCACGGCGCAGGTGCACCTCACCGACGGTCCGACGATCAGCAAGATCGAACTACACTGCACGGCCAGCGTACCGAACATCACGCAGGCAGCGTTCGACGAGATCGTCGCCGTGAGCAAAGCGGGCTGCCCGGTGAGCAAAGCGCTGGCGGCCGTGAACGAAGTACTGATGCACGCCACTCTCAGCGCTTGAGCACCCACGCAGTTGCTGCTGAGTTGCTGCTGAGTTGCTGCAGTGGTGCAACTGAGGTGCACCGGATGAGGTGTTATTGCGGGGCGATCACGTAGTCGATCAACACGCCGTTCACAAACGACGTGATCACCTTCTTCCCGTCATACAGATAGTTGCGCGTCACGACCGTGAGCGTGCCTTCCTTGCGCTCACTGGCCGTGGTGGCGGGTCCAAACAGTGACTCGACCTCGGGCACGGTCAGCCCTTTGCGAATCGCCAGCATGGCGTTGGTGTTGTACGGCGGCGTCGGTAAGGGTGCGCCACCCGCCGGATTTCTGTTGGTTGGACCCATTGACGGAGCGCCCGCAAGTTCAGCATACGGGGCAAGCGACAACAGGACCGCGTCTGGCGTGAGTTCGGACTCGGCGATGCCGCCCTTGTACCAGATATTGAAACGACTGCCCGCTTCGGCGCGCTTCACACGAAGGTTGGCTTCCCGCGCCTCGTTCGCCTGGGCGGCAATGGCACGATCGCGTGCGTTCTCGCGCTCGCGACGTGAGCGCGCGTTGTCGAGTTCTGTCTGCATCCGCTTCTTGGTGTCACCACTCGCCGTTTTGATGGAGTCGCGCAGCGTGCGCTCGCGCACCGACTCGCCCTGATCGGAATACGACACGGCACTGCCGGTGTTGTCGCCGAAGGTGCCGTACCCGCCGCCGCCGAGCTGCACTTCGATGTGATCGCGCTTGACCACGACTTTCGTGATCATGCTTTGCTGACCGGGCTTGAGCGCGGTGCCATTGTCTTTCAGGCGATTGGCCACTTCGCGCCAGTCCACCGGGGCGGACTCGCGCGGGAAAATGTCCACGCCCTTGGCCGTGGCCGGCATGTCGATCTTCGTCGTGACCGACCGACCTTCGAGCGCGCTGCGCAATGCACTCTCGGTTTGCGCGCGCGCGGTGTGCGCGAACACAACCCACGCGATCGCAAGTGTCATCCGGCGCATCGCAATTCTCCCGTGTGTGTGAGTCCAGCACGAGCACACAAAATACAGCCGGGTGCTACCGGTAGCCTATGGCGATGACTATCGCGCTAACTACGGCACGAACGTCGTCACGAGGGTTTTCCGAGCCTCGATGTGCGTCTTGAGGGCCGGCAAGGCGGCAGCAAACTGCGCGGCACTCGTGTAGGTGTAGCCCACTTGTTCACCATTGGCGCCAATGACAAACGGTGAAATCAACGCCGTGTAGCGGTCGAACATGGCGCCGACGGTCGTTGGGTTGAGCACCGTGGTGTTGAACGTTTTCAGATGGGTTTTGTAGCGCGCGAGGTAGACGGAGTCGTCGGCGACATACCGCAGCAGCGGCCATGCGGTCGTCACCTCATTCATACTGAGCGACAAGCCACGGCCGGGCCCGACCGCGCCGCCCGCACCAACGGTGCCGGTGATTCCCGGACTGCCGGTGAGCGCTTCGTTGTGATCCCACGGAATCCAGGTGAGTTTCTTGGTGGGCGAATTGTAGAGGTAGAAGTTGTGCGCGATTGCCCCGTACACGTCCCAATTGACCAGCGTATTGTTGACGGCGAGCCACTTGAGGAAGTGGTCCACGTTGAACACCGCTTCCAGCCTCGTGCGCCACTGTGCGGCGTTCGTCAACCGCAACGGGTTGTTGAGTTCCGTGACTAGTGCCTGCACGTCGGCGTATGAACTGGTTTTGTTGTTCTTCTTCTCGAACTGCGTTTCGACAAACGTGCGGAATGACGATTCGGGCTTGTAGATATTCCCCTTGTCTTCGCCAAACTGATCTTTCACCATCGTGTCATCAATGACTTCCACCGCCGTGTACACGCCGCAGTACTTGAGCCCCTGACCGAAGTCGATGAACACGCGGTAGAACGCCGTCTGCGCTGCGGGTACGCCGGCCAGACGCAGCAGGTCAGCGGTGCTCTTCTCGCGAATCAGCGACGGATCGGATCGGCCGGGTGAGAACGAAAGTTCCTGAAATCCATAGAACCGCTGATTCTTGACGGCGGGGTACGTGTCTTCCCATTCGTCCAAATTGAGACGAAACGGCAGCTTGTAATTGCCATCCCCCCACGCGCTGGTGAGCGTCGAGTTTCCTTTCAGACGGAATCCCACTTTTTTCCACGTCTTGCCGTTGAACTTGACCGGCACCGCCACGTAGTCGGGATCGTCTTCGGGAAAGGTGCCGCCCATGCCACGGCGCGCGCCGAAGTCAAAGCCATACAGCTTGGTCATATCGGCGCGAATGCTCGCCCACTGCGTCGTTGTCAACGTGATCTCGAGCGTGTTCACCGCCGACTGCGGAAACGTGGTGGCGTAGTTTGGAGTGACCTGGCCATGACTGGCTTCGGTCCAATCGGGATTGTAGACCGCGGGAGCCAGTGTCGAATCTCGCTCCGGGACGATGGCCGTCGCGCGAACGGTGATGGCAACGCTGCTCCCTTTGACCGTGGCGCTCACTTGCACGGGGCCAGCGACCGTGCCCAACGTCAATCTGGCAAACGCTTCACCATTCGCGTCAGTATTCGCGCTGGCCGGCGACACCGTCCCTGAGCCGGTCACGACTGCAAACACAATCTCGCTGCCGACCACCGGCGCGCCGGCCGATGTGAGTGCCTTGACCGTGAGCACGTTGCGTAACGTGCCGCCCACATTGCCGGTCTGATCGTTGCCGCCAGTCACGGTCAACGTCGCTGCGACCGGAAGCACAACGGGCGGTGTGACAACAACGGGTGGGGCGACGGTGGCTGTCTCGCTGCCGCAGGCGCTGAGCAGCGCGAACGACAGCACAACGGCAGGGCGGAGTCGATGCAGGTGTGGGGTCATGGCCAGATCGTTGCGTAATGCTGGCAGGAAGGGGTCGGCGACAGGGGGTTCACACGGAATAGACGCCGTCCCAGCACGGAGGTCCAGTGCATTGCTCTTAACAACTCACGGCACCCCAACCCCACGACGCGCCATCACGCCAGGAAACTGGTGGCCACCATCGTTGCTGTTCCGGCAACAATCCACGGTAGTCGCCGCCAGTGCACGGGGTCGGCATGCCCGTCGTGCAGCGACGCGCGGCCGACGGCCTGCGCGATATAGACGTAGGTCCCGGCGGCGATCGGCAACAGGTACGTGGCCACCTCCGCAACGCGCGCGCCCACCACCAGCGTGAGCGCCGCACCGGCCATGGCCACGACGGCCGTAATGAGATTATACGCGACGGCCCGCATGGGGCGGATGCCGCCATGGACGAACAGGCTAAACGTCCCGATTTCGCGCGGCAATTCGTGCAGCCCAACGGCCAGCACGGTGAACAAGCCAACCGACGGCTCGGTGAGAAACCCGGCGGCGATCAACATGCCGTCGACCAGGTTGTGTATCGCGTCACCAACAAAGGTCATCGGGGCCAACGCACGCGCGCGACCCACCGACGCCAACGCTTCCGCCGGTGTGGGGTGCAAATGGACGCAGTCGGCTTCACTGCGGTCGTTTTCGTGGGCTGATGGCGCGCCGAGCGCGATACCGTGTGCATGGGCGTGATCGTGGCCCGCGAGCATGCGCTCGATGAGCCAAAACAGCAGGAAGCCGCCGCTCGCCGCGACCGTCACAAACAGGAGCGACTGACCGCGACGCAGTGCTTCCGGCAACAGGTGTGCGACCGCCGCGCCGAACACCGCTCCGGCACCCAAACCCGTGAGCTGCGGTAAAATTCTGCGAAGCCAGACTTCGCGTTGCGCCATGACCAGCGTGACGAGCAGTGGGACGCCCGACACCACCGCAACCGATGTCAGACTACCGGACCACGCCCCAGACGGAAGTTGCATCACGCGCTAGCGCGAGCGACCGATTACGTCACCGTAACTGCGCACCAGACCGGTCTTGGCATCGAGCACCAACGGCAGCATGGGTGACGTCAGCTGCGCCATCAGACTATTGCCCTGGGTCCCACCAACGCCGCCACCGAAGCCACCAAACCCGCGATTGGTGACTGACCGAATGAACGTGCTCGCCGAGTCGAGCGGCAATGTCTCCACGTTCGCGTAGAACCGATTCCAGTCGTCGCCCTGCTGAAACAGGTATTGCTCCACGTTGCTGGTGTACATGACGTTCACCGTGGCACTGCGCTCGCGAAGCCACGCGCCAATGGTGCGGAGTGCCTTGGGGCCGGAGAAATTGCCCACCACCGGCACGACGAGATTGCGCCGTTGCATGTCGCGCACCAC
>JANMKU010000255.1:0-33584 GCA_031372205.1 Gemmatimonadaceae bacterium
TCACCGAAGTGGCGCATGGCGCCCGGACCAAACGGACCGTATTGGAAGCAGGGGATGCAGAACGGCTATCAGGATGTGGGATCATGGACGTTCTTCAAGGATCACGATCCAAATCAGACGGCCGCGGCCTGGTTGTATGCCCAGTTCGTGACAAGCAAGACCGTCTCACTCAAGAAGTCGATCGTCGGTCTGACCTTCATTCGCGATAGCGACATCCGTCACGCGTACTTCACGACCAACGCGGCCAAGTACGGTGGCCTGATTGAGTTCTACCGCAGCCCCGCGCGCGTGGCGTGGACGCCGACTGGTACGAACGTACCAGACTATCCGAAGCTCGCGCAGCTCTGGTGGAAGCACGTAGCGGTCGCCGTCACCGGAGAAAAGACCCCACAGCAAGCCATGGACAATCTGGCCGACGAAATGGATCAGGTGATGAGTCGACTCGAACGGGCGGGGATGGCGGCATGCGCGCCGAAGTTGAATCCCATTGGCAATCCCGCGACCTACCTCAGCGAGGCAAATGCGCCGTGGAAAAAGCTGGCCAACGAGAAACCACGGGGCGTGACGATCAGCTATGACACGCTGCTCAATGCGTGGAAGCAGGGCCGAGCGCGGTAGCGATGCGGTAGTGATCCGGTAACACCGCACATGCGCACATGCGAACGCCGGCGCAACTCGCCGGCGCTCGCACCCGTCACGAAGCAGCGGCGACTACCGACCGCGGCGTCCACCACCGCGATACGCGATGATGATCGGTGCGCGATAGAACCCCGGGTTGTAAAAACTTGAGTAGTACGGCCGATACCCGAGCGATCCATAGAAACCGTACATCCAGGGGTCGAAGAACGGCGAGCCAAACGCCGAGACACGGCGGTCGCGCTCGTTGGAGGTCACTTCTAGCGGCGCAATGGCGACGTTCGCGTTCCCCTGCACATCCTTGCACGCGCGCTTTTCCTTGAGCGCCTTCGCCACCAACTTCCCATCAAGCCAGAGCTCCATCGCCTCCTTGGACGGCGAAGCAAGTTCTACCGTCTCACGGGCATTGATCGTGAGTTTTGTAAGTGTGTTGCTCTTCGCCACCGCGTACTCGAGGTCGACGGGGTTGGTGCCGTCGTTGCGAATGACGAAACGATCATCGCACAGGTAGCCGAACGTGAGTTGTGCGCCGTCGGCGATTGGCGTTCGCGCAATCTCCGTCACCTGCGCACGCAGTGACGCGCTCAGCACACTGGTCGCAGTGACGGTCAACAGCACGCGTGTGCGGAATGACATCGTAAGCATGGTGCACTCTCCTGGTGTGGTTGCCATCGCGCGCGCAGCCCTTGCCACATCGCACACTGGCCTTCAGTGCATTTGACACGTGCGTGAACGGGCGCCCTACGTGTCCGCGTTCGCGGACGCCCCAGTGTCACCGTACGAGGGCACACTGCGGCCGTCCCTTGTTCGCGAGCAAATACCGTCGCGTCAGTTCCGCCCGGAGGTGCAGTGAGGCATTCTGCGCACATGCCTCAAGACATGACCGTGAACGGTGACATGCGCACGCGACCGCGACGGTGTCCGCGCGCGCTTACGCGGCCATTGGTTAGGAACATCAGCGTATGGTTGCTCGTCCTGTGCACCGGTTGCGAGACGGCCGCGTTTCGTGCGGCCAAGCCAGTCGGAGCAAGCGCCACCGAACGTGTGCTGATCGTGGTCAACCGTCAGAGCAACGCCAGCGAAACGGTTGGGCGGTACTACATGGCCAGACGGGGCATCGCCGAGTCGCATCTACTCTACGTGGACGTGCCAGTCGGTGACGAACTCGGCGAACTCGATTTCCGCACCAAGCTGGTTGCACCGATCCGCGCGCGTATCGACTCGCTCCCGGTACGTATTGATTTCATCGTCCTCACCACCGGCATTCCGATTCGGCTCGGCGGGAAGCGCGGCAACAGTGTCGATGCGCACCTCGCGGGCATGAACTTGCCGATCCCGCCCATGGTTGGCCTCGATTCAGTGTGGCTGAATCGGTACCGGAATCCATACTACGGCGCCCGCGTGCCGTTCAGCAGTGAGCGGTTCGGGATGTATCTTGTCACCCGTCTTGACTGCGGGCAGATTCGCGATTGTCTCGCGCTCGTCGATCGGTCACTCGCGGCACGCCCGGTTGCGGGACCATTCTTCTTTGACGCGATGCCACCAACGTCCGGTGACGACGGCTGGGCAACGATGAATCGTGTGCTCAGCGCTGCCGCCTTTCGCCTGCGGTTCGCGTCGTTCAACGTGCAGTTGGACACCACGGCGCGTTTTGTCGCTCCCGTAGGGCCGGTGATGGGCTATGCGAGTTGGGGAAGCAATGACGCGAAGTTCGACAGCGTCGCCTACCATGCGGTGCGCTTCTTACCCGGCGCGCTCGCCGAAACCTTTGTCTCGACGAGCGCGCGCACGTTCGGACCGGCCGACGGTGGCCAAAGCAGAATCGTCGACCTCATCGCGCAGGGGGTTACCGGCGTCAAAGGCTACGTGAGCGAACCTTATACCGTTGCTCTCGCCAACGTGGACATTTTGTTTAGCCGCTACGTGCAGGGATTTACGCTCGCCGAGTCGTTTTATGCGGCGTCGCGCATGGTGCTGTGGAAAGACATCGTGATCGGCGACCCCCTGTGCGCGCCGTACGCGTGGTCCAGCACGCACTAGCGTCGCACGTGTCGTGCTGCGCCGCGGACGCCTATTCGCCCGGGGCAGGGAGCTGCGGAACACCACCGGCGGTCGGCGCCGCAAGTAAGCCGGACTCGGTATAGAGCATCAACTTGTCGCGCGTATCCATAATATCGAGATTGCGCATTGTCAGTTGCCCAATGCGATCGAGCGGCGTAAAGAATGCCTCGCCACGCTCCATCGTCAGGCGTTCCGGCTTGTACGTGAGGTTCGCGCTGGTCGTATCCAGAATGGTGTAGTCATTGCCGCGGCGCAGCTCGACGGTGACTTCGCCACTGATGGCCCGCGCTACCCATCGTTGCGCCGAGTCGCGGAGCATGAGGGCCTGCGAATCCAGCCAGCGCCCCTGATACAACAAGCGACCCAGTTTACGCCCGTTCATCCGGTACTGCTCGATCGTGTCTTCGTTATGGATACCGGTCACCAATCGCTCGTACGCAATGTGCAGCAGCGCGAGCCCCGGTGCCTCGTAGATGCCGCGGCTCTTGGCCTCGATGATCCGATTCTCGATCTGGTCCGACATACCGAGCCCGTGTCGACCGCCGATGACATTCGCTTCCGAAAAGAGCGCCAGCGGTGACCCAAACGTCTGACCGTTGAGCGCGACCGGCATTCCCTCGGCAAACCGAATTGAAACCGTTTCACGCGGCACCACCACATCGTCGCGCCAGAAGGCCACACCCATGATCGGCTGCACGATCATCATGCCTTTGTTCAGGAACTCCAGATCTTTCGCTTCGTGCGTTGCGCCGAGGATGTTGGAGTCGGTCGAGTACGCTTTCTCCACGCTCATCTTGTAGTCAAAGCCGCTCTTGACGAGGTACTCGGACATTTCTGTGCGTCCGCCAAGTTCATCAATGAACTGCTGATCAAGCCACGGCTTGTAGACCTGCAGACTGGGATTGGTCAGCAAGCCGTAACGGTAGAAACGCTCAATGTCGTTGCCCTTGAAGGTGCTGCCGTCCCCCCAGATGTTGACGTCGTCATCGCGCATGGCCGCGACCAGCATCGTGCCCGTAACGGCGCGACCGAGCGGCGTCGTGTTGAAGTACGTCTGACCAGCGGTGGAGATGTGGAAGGCGCCGCACTGCAACGCCGCCAATCCTTCGGCGACGAGTTGCGCGCGACACTCGATGAGCCGGGCCCGTTCCGCGCCATATCCCATCGCCTTGCGCGGGATCTCGTCGTAGTCCGTCTCGTCGGGTTGACCGAGGTTCGCGGTGTACGCGTAGGGCACGGCGCCCTTCTCCCGCATCCAATGCAGGGCGGCACTCGTGTCCAGACCACCGGAAAATGCAATGCCGACTTTTTCGCCGACGGGAAGACGCTGCAGGATGTTAGGCATGCGTCCAAAAATAGTCCGCGTTCCGCAGTCGACGCAAAGGACGCCCGTGGTCCTCGTCGCGTGCGCCGATCCTCCGCGGGATGCGTTAGAATTCGACGCATCATGATCCAGTATCAGGAACTCCTTCACCTCGTTCTCGACCACGGTACGTTCAAGCCCGACCGCACGGGCACAGGAACCTACGCAGTGTTCGGTGCGCAGGCGCGCTTCCCGCTGGCCGATGGCTTTCCAATGGTCACCACCAAGAAGCTGCATCTCAAGTCGATCATCTATGAGCTGCTCTGGTTTTTGCGCGGCGACACGAACGTCAAGTATCTCACCGATCACGGCGTCAGTATCTGGAACGAATGGGCCGACGCTGACGGCAACCTGGGCCGGGTGTACGGCGCGCAGTGGAGCGATTGGCGCACCGCGGACGGTCGTTCGCTCAATCAGATTGATCGCGTCATTGCACAGATTCGCACACAGCCGGACAGTCGTCGGCACATCGTGACGGCATGGAATCCCGGCGAGGTGGACGACATGGCGCTCCCGCCGTGTCACGCCATGTTCCAGTTCTTTGTGCAGGATGGCGCGCTAAGCTGTCAGCTCTATCAACGCAGTGCCGACCTCTTTCTCGGCGTACCGTTCAACATTGCGTCGTATGCGCTGCTCACCATGATGGTCGCACAGGTGACGGGGCTCACGCCGGGCACGTTTGTGCACACGTTTGGGGACCTGCATCTGTACAGCAATCACCTCGAACAGGCACGACTGCAACTGACGCGCGCCCCGCGCCCTTTGCCGAGCATGCAGATCAACCCCGCGGTGCGGGATATCCACGACTTCACGTTCGAGGACTTCACACTCGTCGGGTATGATCCGTATCCGGCCATCGCCGCACCGATCGCGGTCTAAGTTCGACCGATGACAATCGCAGGGAAACAGTTCAAAGCGATCGCGGCCATGTCAGAAAACCGCGTGATTGGCAATGGACCGGACATCCCATGGCACTTGCCGGAGGATTTCAAGTTTTTCAAGACCATGACGACGGGGCACGTGGTAGTGATGGGGCGTACGACATTTCAGGCGATCGGGCGTCCGCTGCCAAATCGCACCACCATCATCATCAGTCGCAGTGGGTTTCAATGGCCGGGGGTGCGCACCGTGGCGAGCCTCGACGAAATTGACCTCAACGCCGACGAACGCGATGTGTTCATTTGCGGAGGCGCGCAAGTTTATGCACTGGCTCTGCCGCACTGCTCCGATCTGTACCTCACACACGTCAAACGCACGGCACAAGGCGACGTGTACTTCCCGCCGTTTGAGACATTCTTCGCTCCAGTGGCGACCCTGCGCGCGTTACCGGAATTCGATATCGTGCACTACCAACGGGTGCACGCCTGACCACATGCAGCCAGCGTATACCATGTTCGTGACGAGGCATTCCATGCGGATGGCGACCATCGCCCTGCTTGCCGCTTGCACCGCTGAACCTCGCGTACCGCCGGCGCATCTCGACGGCGCGGACGCCACCGTTGCGGTCACACAGATTCCTGGACCCGCCGCAACGCCTGCGCGAAGTCCCGACACGTTCCGCGTGGCCGTCGAGACGAGCAAGGGCACCTTCACGATCGCCGTGCAACGGGCGCTCGCACCGCGCGGCGCTGACCGTTTTTTCGAATTGGTGACGGCCGGCTATTTCACCGATGTGCGCTTCTTTCGCGTTGTGCCGGGATTCGTCGTGCAATTCGGCATGCACGGTGACCCCGCCGTGAATGCGCGGTGGGAGACAGCTACGCTGCCCGACGAGGCGGGGCGCATGAGCAACACGCGCGGCACGGTGGCCTTCGCCGCCGCTGGCCCCAAGACCCGTACCGTGCAGTTGTTCGTCAACACCGCCGACAACGCCCGGAAACTTGACGGGCAGCGACTGTTTGCGCCCATAGGTTCGGTGATTGAAGGCATGGACGTTGTCGACAAACTCAACAACGAATACGGCGAAGAACCGAATCCGTCACGCATCGCGTCGAAAGGCAATGTGTACTTGCAGCGATGGTTCCCGGCGCTCGACTACATCAAGTCAGCGACGATCGTGCCGACAACGCCGACGCCCTGAACACGAGATCGAACAGCGTTACACGGCGATTACACCGCGACTAGGTCGCGATTACACCGCGAGCGACAGCCCTTCCCACGCAGCTAGCACACGCAGCGCGCTCCCCGATGCCGAAGCAATCGCCCGACATTGCGCCAGCAATTGTTCGACCGCCTCATCCTGTCGATCGGGATGGTGATGGAACAGCAAGAGCGTCTCCGCCTCACACTCGATGGCGAATCGCGTTGCTTCGTCCGCCGTCGAATGACCCCAGCCCACATGCGCCGACAGCTCCGCACTGGCATACGTCGCGTCGTGAATGAGAAGCGGAACACCGCGTAGTTGCACCGTGAGGGCATCGCGCCAGGCGTTCACGCGACCGTCGGTGCTCGCGTAGTGCAGTTCGTTGTCCGGTGCATAGGCTACGGCGAGCCCGAGCTCGTCCTCGACGACGATAATGGCGGCGTTACCCGGATGATGTGCAGGCAGCCAACGCACCTGAGAGTGCGTACCCACCGCGATACGATGCTCGGCACGCCAGTCGACCAGACGCATACTGCTGGCATTGCCGTCAAACGACGGAAACAACGGCGGCGCGAGCAGCATGCCGAGAATGGGCCGCAACGTATCGGCGTCCGCTGTGGCGCAGGAAATCACGACGTGTCGGTCTCGCGACACCAGCGGCGCGAAATGCGGCAACCCGAGCACGTGATCACCGTGCAAATGCGACAGGAAGAGGTGGATCGGGCGGTGATCGGCCTCAAGCTCGAGCTGGCCGCCGAGCGCCCGAATACCCGTGCCCGCGTCAAGGACAACGACGTGCCCGTCCGCGGTCCGGACCTCCACGCAGGATGAATTGCCACCGAAGCGCGCCGTCCGGGGCCCGGGACTCGGGCACGTTCCGCGCGTCCCCCAGAAACAGATGTTGAAGCGCATGGGAGACGCGCCGCGACTCACAGTCGAGGACGCGAGCGGGCCTCGAGAGCGGACCGATCGACGATCGTGACTTGTCGTCGAAGCACAGAGATGAAGCCTCGATCCTGAAATTCGGCCATTGCGCGCGACACGGTTTCCCGGCTGGCGCCAATCATCTGGGCCATGGTCTGATGCGTGATCTGGCGCACCATCATCGCCGGCTGTCCGGGCGTGGCGTTCTCTAACAGGACCTTCGCAACACGCCCCGGCACGTCAAGGAGCACCAGGCTGCCGATCGTGCCGTCGGCTTGTCGCAGGCGACGCGAGAGCTCGATCATCAAACCCCAGGCAACAGCCGGCGATTGCTCGACCTGCCGACGGAAATCAGCTCGTCGCAGCACCAGCAAACCCGATGCCTGGGTGGCAACGACATGCGCTGATCGAGGTCGCCCGTCGATCAACGAGAGTTCGCCAAAGTGATCGCCGACCGTCAGCACGTTGAGAATCACTTCGCGGCCGTCTTCGCCAATGAGCACGACCTTCACTTCGCCAGATCGTACGACGTACAGCGCATCACCCGGATCGCCTTCACTGACGATCACCGCCCCCTTCGCAAACTTCTGCTCTCGGGTCAGCTCGGCAAAGCCGCGCACGGCCGCGCGATCAAGCTCGCGAAACAACGGCACCGTCGACAGAAAGTCGGTGATGCGTTCAAGCGAGACGGAGAGTGTTGGTGGAGAGAAGCGCAGGGGCGTAGTTCCGAAAGTCACCATGGGTCGCCTCGGTACGGTTGGCTCAGTGAAGCTACGGGTCGCTGACGCACTGGCAAGACATCGAAGGTGCACACTTCTGGCAACTGCTAGTGGCAACCGCTAATGGCAACCGCTAATGGCAACCGCTAATGGCAACCGCTAATGGCAACCGCCTGCTCGGCGCGACGAGACCGGTTATCTTGTCCGGACGCCGCTATCCCAAGGCGAAAGCATGACCATCCCCGACTGTTCCCGACCCGCGGGGATGGTACAGACCGGTTCAGTAGGTCAGCCGTGACCGGGATCACAGTTTGAATCTCACTCCCAATACCCCGATGTCGCCTTTTCGGCGCCAGCGCGCCAATGCGCTTCCGCTCTTGCCAGACTGTGTGATACAGCGACTGCCTGTACGATCGACCCTGGCAGCCGCATGCTGACGCACCTGCGCGATCGCATTGACGATGCCTTGCGTCGTGCGACCGAGGTGGAGCAGCTGCTAGCGGATCCCGAGACGGTCAAAGATTCACCGCGGCTCGCTTCGCTGGGCCGTGAGCATCATCGGCTGAGTGACGTGGTGGTCAAGGCGCATCGACTGGCCAAGGCGGAGCAGGAACTGGCCGATGCCCGGGACATGGCGCAGGGCGATGATGCGGAATTTGTCGCTGAGGCCAAGGCCGAGGTCGACCGACTGGAGCTCGAGTGCGCAGCGCTCGAAAAGGCGCTGCTGCCGCTGCTCATTCCGCGTGATCCGCTCGACGACCGTCCGGCCATCTTTGAAATTCGTGCCGGCACCGGGGGCGATGAGGCTGCCCTCTTCGCGGCGGACCTGGCACGCATGTATACGCGCTTCATCGAGCGTCGCGGCTGGCGCATTGAACAGATCTCGTACTCCGAAGGTACGCTGGGCGGGATCAAGGAGTCCGTCTTCAAAGTGCTTGGCGACGGCGCATTCGGTATCCTGCGCTGGGAGTCGGGCGTGCACCGCGTGCAACGCGTGCCGGCAACGGAGAATCAAGGTCGCATTCACACCTCCGCCGCAACCGTGGCCGTCTTGCCCGAAGCCGAAGAAGTGGATGTGCGCATTGAGGACAAAGATTTGCGCATCGATGTGTTTCGTTCGTCCGGTCCCGGTGGACAGAGTGTCAACACCACCGACTCCGCGGTGCGCATCACGCATATCCCCACCGGGCTGGTCGTGTCGCAGCAAGACCAGAAATCGCAATTGCAGAACAAGGCGAAAGGCATGGAAGTGCTACGTTCGCGATTGCTCGACCTGCGCTTGTCCGAACAGGAAACGGAGCGCTCGCGGATGCGACGCTCGCAGGTATCCACCGGAGATCGTTCGGCGAAAATTCGCACCTATAATTTCCCGCAAGGGCGCGTAACCGATCATCGCGTTGGCGTCACGTTATACGATATTGACAGCGTGCTTGGTGGTGAGTTGTCGCCGTTTCTTGATGCGATCGCGCTCGCGAACGCCGAAGAAAGACTCAGTGCCTGACATGCGCGTCCTGCTCGCGATGGTCGGGCAGGAACTCGCCGAGTCCGACAAGCTGGATCCCGAAGCGCGGCGCAATGCCCGCCGCGAAGCGACGCTGCTTGTCGCGGCGGTGCTGGACGTATCACCCGGTGAATTGTCGCGACGGCTCGACACGCTGCCGTCGCCAAAGGAGCGCGCCGCGATCGGCAATGCAGCGCGCCGTCGCTCGCGCGGTGAGCCGCTGGCGTATGCCGTCGGCGTGGCGGCGTTTCGCGATCTCGTGCTGCACGTTGATGCCCGCGTACTCATTCCTCGACCGGAGACCGAGATCGTCGTCGACGTGGTGCTCGCGTTAACCGCGGGTCGGGCGGGTGGTCTGGCTGTCGACATCGGGACGGGATCGGGCGCGATCGCGTTGGCGCTTGCGACGGAAGGTCATTTCGACACGGTGTGGGGCACGGACGTGTCGTTGGACGCCCTTGCGGTCGCGGAAACGAATCGCCGCCTGCTGCCTGCGTCCGCGGCGCCCGTCAACTTCGCGTGCGGTACCGATTTTGCCCCGCTTCCGCAGCAGCTCGCCCGTGTGATTGTCTCGAATCCCCCGTACATTGCATTCGACGAAGCGGCGGCACTGCCCGCGAGCGTCCGCGACTGGGAGCCGCCCTTGGCGCTTTTCGCGGCCGATCGCGGAATGGCACGCTACGAAGTCCTGTTGGCGGGCGCCGCCAGCCATCTGGAACCGGATGGTTGGATCGTGCTTGAAGTAGACAGCCGGCGAGCGACGGAGACGGCCACGCGTGCGTCGCACTATGGCTTCGCCGACATTCGGCTCGTCAAAGATCTGAGCGACCGTGACCGAGTGCTCGTTGCCCGTTGCATCGCAACGTGACCGTGCCATTCCCTGAATTCCAGTTTCTCACTGCACACGCACCAGAGGCCCGCACATGCTCGAAGAAAAAGCCAAGGACCTTGGCCGCACGATTGGCCAAAGCAACGAATACAAGGCCGTCAAGCGGTCCAGCGAAGGGCTGAACGCCGATCGCGAGGCCACCGTCATCCTGCGCCAGATGGAGCAAATTCGCACCGATGCGCAGGCGCTGATCGACAAGGGACAAGAGCCCACGCCAGAGATGGAGCAGCAGCTGGACGCGTACCTGAGCCAAGTCCAGACGAATCCCGCGTATCAGAGTGCGATTTCGGCGCAGGATAATTTTGACAAGTTGATGCTGCGCGTGAACACCTGGATCGCCGACGGCATCCGGGCTGGCGCCACCAGTAAGATCATCCTCGGCTAGCGCCGCACAGGGCGGCGACACGTGATCGCGATGACAACGGGGCTCCTGCTCGTGCTTGAGGGCGGGGAAGGGGTCGGCAAGACCACCCAGTGGCAGCGGCTGGCTGATCAGCTATCCGCCGCCGGTCACGCGGTGGTGGCCCTGCGCGAGCCTGGTGGTACTGCGGTTGGCGATGTGCTGCGCAACCTGCTCCTCGACCCCAGCGCTACACTGTCGAGCCAGACCGAAGCCCTGCTCTTTGCGGCCTCGCGGGCCGAGCTCGTGAGTCGCGTTGTCCAACCCGCGCTGCAGGATGGCGCCATCGTGCTGGTGGACCGTTTCCTTTTGTCGACGTACGTGTACCAGGGGGCAGGGCGCGGACTGCCGATTGACGCGCTGCGCAGTGTCAATCAGTTCGCCACCAGTGGACTGCGTCCCGATCTCACACTGTTACTCACCATGTCGCTCAATGATGCGCTCGGACGAATGCTGCGACGGGGCTCCAGTGACCGCATGGAACGGGAAGCGCATGATTTTCACGAGCGCGTGCACCGCAGCTTCGTTGACGCGGCCGATATGGCGTGGCAAACGCGTCACCCGGAAGTCGGACCCCTCGTGACGGTTGACGCGAACGGGTCGGTGAACGAAGTCACGCGACGATGTGCCGCGCGACTTGCCGAACGCTGGCCCGAGCGGTTTGCCATCGATGGAGCACGACGTGGCTGACACGCTACCGGACGCGCCACGTACCACGCGACGTCGCTCTCGCGCCGTCATCACGACCAGTCTGTTCATTGGCGTGCTCGCCGTCGGCGGCTGGCTTGCGGGTCGCGAATTGACGCCCAAGGCCACGCCGGAACGCGTCACAAAGCCGTCGATCGCGGGAGCGCATTTATTTGACCAGGTGCTGTCGGCCGTGGCCAACACCTATGTCGATTCGCTCGATGCATCGGCGATTTATGACAAGGCGGTTACTGGGCTGCTGCGGGAGTTGAAAGACCCGTATACGGCATTTCTTGGCGAAGCGCGCCTTCGTCGCCTCAATGAGCAAATCAGCGGCACGTACGCGGGCGTCGGCTTGCGCATGGATGTGCGCGACGGGTGGCCAGTCGTCATTGAGCCAATTCGTGGCGGACCATCACATCGCGTCGGCCTACAGGTTGGCGACCGCATTGTACAGGTCGATCGCGAGTCCACCAAAGGCTGGACCGCCGAAGAGGTCTCCAAGGCGTTGCGCGGCGAGGCAGGGTCGCGCGTTGTCCTCACCGTCGCGCGAGACGATCAACGCATCCCATTTACCGTGCAGCGCGAAGCCGTGCGGCTGCTCGCCGTACCGCGCGTCACCATGCTCTCGGGGTCCGTTGGCTACGCAGATGTGAAGATCTTCAGCGCACAAACCGCCACCGAGCTGCAAGTGGCCGTCGACTCATTGGTGCGGGTGGGCGCGCGCTCGATCGTTATTGACTTGCGTGGCAATCCTGGTGGCCTGTTGGAGCAAGGGGTTGCCGTCGCCGAACTCTTTCTCGATCCGGGACAAAGTGTCGTACAACTGCGGGCGCGCCCAGGTGTTGCCGCGCAAACGTATACCGATCGTGACGCCCAGCGATGGCCCACGCTGCCCATCGCGGTGTTGGTGGATCACGGCAGTGCGAGTGCATCGGAGATTGTCGCTGGTGCGCTGCAAGATCATGATCGCGCGGTCGTGCTCGGCGCGACGTCGTTCGGCAAAGGCAGTGCACAAAATGTGTATCCGTTGGTCTCCGGCGGTGCGCTGCGCTTAACCACCGCGCGCTGGTACACGCCAGTTGGTCGTAGCATCAGTCGGCCCACCGTGGCCGAAAAAGATGACGATGGATCGCCCGATCGAAATGACGTGGTTCCCGATACAATTCGGCCACGCTTTCGAACCGACGCAGGGCGCACCGTGCTCGGCGGCGGCGGTATCACACCGGATATCGTCGCCGCAGATTCGGCCACGCCGGTGCCCGTACAGTTGCTGGCGCGTGCGATGGGTCGGAATCTCGCCGCATATCGCGACGCGATCGCGAAGTTGGCGGCCGCGAACAAGCGCACCATGCGGGACGTTGGCGCCCCGGTGACGCGCGAGATGCTGGATGCGCTCTATGCCGATCTGGTCTCGCGCAAAGTGGCGCCGGACCGAAAAATCTTCGACGGCGCTGCGCCGTGGATCGCGCGTTCTCTCGGCTACGAGATGGCGCGCGTAGCATTCGGCGCCAGCGCAGAGTTTCTCCGGCGGTCGCAAGACGATGCGGCACTGCAACGCGCACTGCAGCTGCTGCATACCGCACGCACACCTAAGGACGTGTTCGCCAACCTTGTGCCGAAAAGCGTCGACGTGCCCCCGACGCACTGACGCGGTCTGCTACTTCGATCCTGGAATCTTGGTCACGACCTTCACACCTTTGGGCGGTATGAACGTGAAGGCGTTCACGGGCAACGCGGCATTCGGTGACCACGACGTGAGCGTGATCGTACGTTCAACCCCTTGCTCGTCGAGCAGCTGAACGCGCACTGGTCGCGGGTCCTGCTCATCAATCCAGACGGTCGCACGCTGAAACGGCATACTCGAGGCCACGCGCGGTACCAGCAGCACGCGACGCGTCTTTCGTCCCTCGATCGTCACCGGTTCACCACCAGAAATAGTGAACGTGCGACGCGGGGCATCGAAGAGTGCGCCTAGCAAATCCGGCACGAGGGCGCCATCGGCATCCGCTGCCAGCTTGAGCACCTGACCGGGGGTGCTGCTGGGGAGGTACACCCACAGGTGCTTTCCATCACTGACGATACGGTCCCCAACCGGATCGCTGAACGTTACGGCGATGCGGCCAGGTCGCTGCTGAAGAAAGACGCCACGCGACGTTACCGTTCGGCCAAGAATCGGGTTGCTGATGCGCTGGTCGAACTTCGCTTCCAACGTTGATTGCGCCGCCCACGCGGTCACCACACGCTCGTAGGCAGCGTCGCCGCTGATCGTTTGCGCCAACAGGGCGCCGACCAGCAATGGATTGGCGGCGATCGCCGCGCCGTGCAGCATGACACTGCGCAGTCGGATGAACGGGCCCTGTGATGGCATGACGATAGGCATAGCGAGATCTACCCCGGAGTGCGCCCGACGGCTCGTCCAGAATCAGTCTGACGCGTCAGCGAGCGGGTGGTGGGGCAATCGAGCGGTCGATGGCGCCGGCAATCAGCTTGAGCGCCTTCACCATCTGCACGAACTGTTCGGGATAGAGCGATTGTGCGCCGTCAGACAGCGCTTTGTCCGGCGTTGGATGGACCTCAACCAAAATGCCATCAGCACCAGCGGCGACGGCCGCACGCGCCATCGGGATCACCTTGTCGCGCAATCCGGTGCCGTGACTCGGGTCGGCGACGATCGGCAGGTGCGAGAGTTTGTGAACGACGGGGATCGCCGTCAGGTCGAACAAGTTGCGCGTAGCCGAGTCGAACGTGCGAACGCCGCGCTCGCACAGAATGACATTCGGGTTGCCTTCCGAGAGTACGTACTCGGCACTGAGCAGCAGATCATTGATCGTGGCCGCCATCCCGCGCTTGAGCAGCACCGGCTTCCCCAACTTCCCCACATGACGCAGCAACGAGTAGTTCTGCATGTTGCGCGCACCGATCTGAATACAGTCGGCGTACTCGGCCACCAGATCGGCGCCGTGTTCATCCATCGCCTCCGTAATAATGGCGAGTCCGGTTTCAGCGCGTGCCAGCGCGAGGAGTTCGAGCCCCCGCTTGCCGAGGCCCTGAAACGCGTACGGGCTTGAACGTGGCTTGAACGCGCCGCCGCGGAGTGCCGTGGCGCCGCCGCGCAGGACGGCGTGCGCTGATGCGAGAATCTGCTCCTCGCTTTCCACCGAACACGGTCCAGCGAAAATCACCACCTCGTCGCCACCGACACGTACACCCGGCGCAATCTCGACCACGGTGGACTCTGTCTTCCATTCGCGTGCCGCCTGACGATATGGCTTCTGCACAATGAGCACGCTGGCCACCGACGGGAGCCCTTCGATGTGCGACCAATCGATCTTCGAGTCGTCGCCGAGCAGGCCGATCGCTGTTCGCGTCTCGCCTGGCATGGGCAGGGGCTTGAAGCCCTGTCGCACAATTTCGTCGCAGACACGTTCGATGTCGGCGGCACTCGCGTTCGGCTGCATCACGACCAGCATGGTACGACCCTCAGATATCGATGAACCAGCCGTCGGTCGCGAGGACCACCGGCCCGGCGTAGCGTTCCGCCACCTCCGCGGCAATGTCCACGGACTCTACGGGCGGATAAAAGTGCGTGAGGACGAGGCGTCGCGCCTGCGCCATGTCGGCAAGGGCGCCAGCCTGTCGCGGTGTGAGATGGTTTGCCACGGCCATCGCGTCCGGCAATGAGCACTCAGCAAGGAGCAGGTCACAGTCATGCGCCCACACCGGCAACACCGCATCAACGCCGGTATCGCCGGTATACACGAGACGCTTGCCCTCAGCACGAACGGAATATGCCACGCTCTCCGATGTATGTGGAACGGGGAGGGCACTCAATTCGATATCCGATCCGAGCCGCACGATTTCGTCCGACGCCAGGTCGCGCACCGTCAGTGGAAATCCGGGCGCCAGAACCCAACTTCCATAGGCCGCAGCGAGACGTTCCATGAGCGCACCTGTGCCAGCGGGTCCATAGAGCGTGACGGCTGTGTCGCGCGGTGGGAGTTGGCCCCAGCGCCATCCCATCAGTAGCATCACCACATCGGCCACGTGATCGGGATGAAAGTGCGTGAGGGCCACATGTGTGATGTCCTGCCAGCAAATGCCAAGCGCCGCCATGCGATGTACAGCACCGCTCCCGCAGTCGAGCAGGAGTCGAACGGCGCCCGTCTCGACGAGGTGCGCCGCTGCAATCCGCGTTGGATGTGGGGCGGCCGTGCCGGTGCCGATCGTCGTTAGACGCATAGGCAACGTGACGTCAGGCGAATAGGCGGAACCGATGTCAGACGCATTGTTCAGCGGCCACGGAAGAAGACGCGAATGAAACTCGGCGCTTGCGTGCCGAAGCGGAACTTCACCTGATACACTCCTGGCGCAGCGGTCCGGCCATCGTTCGCCGTCCCGTCCCAGACAAACCGATTGTCGCAGTTGCCACCGGCACCCGGCGCACCACGGCCATACCGGCCCGGCTGAAACTCGCGTTGCCCGTCGTTGCCCGGAATGATAGTCCGCACGAGGTTGCCCCGAATGTCGAGCACCTCGAGTGACACCGCGCCACCTGGTTCGCCGATGTCAAACCAAAAGCAGGTACTGAACGACGTTGGCGTTGGGAATGGATTCGGGAAATTCCTGTAGAACAGGGTGGTGGTTGGGAGCGCCGGGTCGATAATGACGAACGTGGCGACACTCGCCGCGGTGATCGACTCGCCGCCACGCAAATACGCGCGCACGCTCCACTGATATGATGTGTTGGCCTGCAGATCGGCCGGCGGCCGGAATGTCGTGTCGGTCAGCCGCGTCGCACCACTTTGTGGACGCCCACCCGTGGTGACCTCCACATCGTAGTTCCACACACCCGCCGCCGGAGAGACCGGGGCGCTACGCCACACGAACAGCGGTCGACGAGTATCGAGAATGTCGCCGGCGGGTGAACTGGGCGACAGCAATGTCAGCCATCGTGGCACCGTGCGCGGACCAGTCACGGGCGAATCGAATACCGGCCCTCCCAGCGCGCGCACGCGCACACGCCAAAACACTTGTGCCTCACTGGGAAGCGCGCGCGTCACCTGAATCGCGATGACCGAATCCGGCGTGGATGCAGTAAACGAAGAGTCCAGCACGATAGCGCCGCTGAAGTCAGCGCTCGTCGCGATCTGCAGGGTGATCAGGAATGGGCGGGCGGGACCAAGCCCATTCGCCCGCACGGTGAACGCCGGCGTGATGCTCGGCAACGGCGTACCCGTCGGCCCGTCCAATATCACGACCTGCGCGGACAGTGCGCAGGGCAGCATCGCGACGAGCAGTCTCAGCGCCCACGTGAAGTGCAGACGCCGCACCAACGGGCTCACGCCGCGTTCACGCCGGCGCCGGTTCCAGCACGTCTTCGTCCACGCCCGGTTTGCCGCGGAGACGCACGCTCACGATCGACGAGATCCCTGGCTCTTGCATGGTCACGCCGTACACCGCGTCCGCGGCCTCCGTGGTCGTGCGCGGATTGTGCGTAATGACCAGGAACTGCGTGCGCGACTTGAACTGATTCAGCATCTTCACGAAGCGACCGATGTTCTGGTCGTCAAGCGGCGCGTCCACTTCGTCCAGCAGGCAGAACGGGCTCGGTTTGGTGAGGAAAATGCCGAAGAGCAACGAGAGTGCAACGAGTGCCCGCTCACCGCTCGAGAGCAAGTGAATGCGCTGCGTTTTCTTGCCGCGCGGCGCGGCGTGAATTTCGATGTCGCAGTCGAGCGGCAATTCTGGATTCTCGAGACGCAAGTCGCACTCGCCACCGTCGAACAGTGTCAGGAAGATCTGCCGAAAATTTTCGCGGACCTGTGCAAACGTAACCAAAAACAGCTCACGCGCCGTGAAATCGATCTCGCGAATGGCCTGGTGCAGCGACTGCTTGGCGGCGACGAGGTCATTGCGCTGCGACGTGAGGAATTCGAGTCGTCGCTGTTCTTCCTCGTGCTCCTCAATCGCCAGCGGATTAACGGGCCCCAGCTCGTCCAGCGAGTCGCGCAATTGCTGCGCCTCCGTACGCAACTCCTCCGTCGCGAGATCGAGTTCCACGAATCCAGTCATCAAGTCATCGACGGTCCGGCGCCATTCCGTTTCCAGTCGCTGACGAATGGCCTCGCGACGACCCGAAAGCTCCGTGTGCCGCAACTGTGCGCCGTGCAACTGTTCCGCCAATGCACTGGCGCGGCGGCGCGCGTCGTCAAGCGTGCCTTCTGCGGCGTCCAGGGCGGCGGTGCCGGCAACCACCGCCGTTTCAGCGGCGGCGAGGCGGTGATCGGCATCGGCGAGCGTTTTCTGCTGCGTGCCCAACTCCGTGTGCCAGGCGGCCAATTGCTCGGCGAGATGTCGATCAGCGTCAGAGAGCGTCGACAACTCCAGCGCGAGCGATTCAATACGCGCAGCGGCCGTTGAATCTTCCTCCAACAAACGTCGCTCGCGATCGATGGCCACGGAGAGACGCGCTTGCGCTTGCGCTTGCGCCACCTGCCACGTCGCACGGGCCTCGCGGGCTTGTTCCTGTTCACCGTCTGCGACACGCAATCGCTCGCGTGCCTCGACGATGGCGCTATCGGCCTCGCCAGCGCGCGCGTGCAGCGCGGTGGACTGCTGGACCAGTTGCTGTGAACGCGCGTCCAACTCTTGCACGCGCGCCACCAAACGCTCCGCAAGGGCCGTGGCGTGTTGCAATTCTCGTTCGGCCCGCTCGCGGCGACGCTCAACTTCTTTCTGCACATCGTCTGCACTGCGCGCTTCTTGCTGCGTCCGGTTGGCGACTTCCATCGCCTGTTGTTGCGCCCGCTCAGCCTCGCCCAAGGCAATGCGCGCCGCGTCCGCGGCGACGTTCGCCGTCGCACGCAGCACATCAGCGGCCTCGAGCTCCGCACGCAGTCGCGTCAGTTCAGCGCGACGCTGCAGTGGCCCAGGGCCAGTCGCGGTACCGGGCAAAAACACGGCGCCACGCTCGTCCACGAACGCTTCACCAGCATCGACGGATCGTACCTTGCCGAGGAGCGCGCGCACCCACGACAGGGCGCCGCCGGTGGCCTGCACGCTGCTGGCCAGCGTGTCCACACCGACGTCCATGTCCAGCACCACGTCGAGCGGCAACAAAAGCAGTGGCCCCGGCTGCGTATTGGTATGCCAGCGGCGAATCGCCGCCGCCGCGTCCGCATCGCGTACCACGATCGCGTGCATCGTGGCGCCGAGGTAGCGCTCGACGAGCTTCGCCGCATCACCATCAGCGGTGACGAAGTCGGTGAGTGGCCCGAGCACAGCACCGTCGCCGAAACGATCGCGTTCCTTGAGCAGTTTCGCAGCCGACGGAGCGAGGCCAACGCGCTCACGTTCCAGACCATCGAGCGCGTGCATCCGTCCTTCAAGCGCGGTGCGTTGCCCAATGGCGGTGGCGAGTGTGCTCCGTGCTTCCGCATCTGCCGTGCGCGCCGTCGCCGCGCTGAGTCGCGCGCCTTCAAGACTGGACTGTGCCTCACGCGCATCCGCTGCCGTGATCATCACGCGCTCGCGCGCTGCTGCGAGTTCGCGCTCGGTCATCTCGAACGCATCGGCCAGTCGCTCACGTTCGACATCGAGCGCATCACGCCGTTGCAGCGTTTCTGCGTGTTCGCGACCTGCGCCTTCCCGATCGAGTTCCAGACGTCGTGCCTGGTCGCGATGTTCGCGCACTTGTCGCTCCAGCTGATCCAGCGCCGCGCGCGCCTGCATCACGGCTTCGCGTGTCGATTGTTCAGCGGTGAGCCGAACAGCGAGCGCTTCACCCGCTTCCGTCAACTCGCCTTCCAACGTGGCGCGATCAGTCACGGCGCGCTCATGGTCTTCACGCAACCGCCGACCAAAAGCTTCGTTGTCCTTCCGTTCTTCCTCGGCGCGTTGCTTGCGCTGCATAGTGCTTCGCTGGCGCTCCTCGGACACCGCCACCTCGCGCTCGAGGCGCTGCGTCTGCTCGCGCTGCTCCCCGGCTAGTCGCGCCAATTCGATACGGCTGGCTTCGGCGATGGCGCGCGCACTGTGCGCGGCCTCGCGCAGCACCTCCGTGGCGCGAATGCGTTCGTCGGCCGTTGGTACGCTGGCGCGAAGCTCCTCAAGGCGAACGTCAAGCGCCGCCAGTTCGTCGTGCCACGAGGCCATCTCGCGCGTCGCCAGCGAGATTTCCACCAGGTACCGACGCGCCATCAGTTCTGCGTGTCGTTCGGCGCGGCGGCGTTGCCGCGAGAGCGATCGCACCTGACTCTGTACTTCGCTGATCAGGTCGTCGAGACGGGCCAGATCGACGGACGTTTCCTCAAGGCGACGCTCGGCACTGCGCCGTCGGTCCCGATACAGACCAACGCCGGCCGCTTCCTCGAACAGTTCACGCCGCTCGTCCGGTCGATCAGATAGCAGTGCATCGATCATCCGCGATTCAATCACCACGCCGGAATCGGCGCCCAGGCCGGTTCCGCGGACCAAGTCCTGGATATCGCGCAGTCGACACGGGGCACGATTGAGCAGATACTCGCTGTCGCCCGAGCGCATCAGGCGCCGGGTGAGTACCACTTCCTTGAACGGGATGGGCAACTCACCGTCGTTATTCTCGAAGTGCAGCGAAACTTCGGCCATGTTGACCTGCCGTCGCGCCGACGAACCATGGAAGATCACATCCTCCATCTTGGCACCACGCAACGCACGCGCACGCTGTTCACCAAGGACCCACCGCACGGCATCGGAGACGTTGGACTTTCCGCTACCGTTTGGTCCGACAATCGCCGTAACGCCGCGTTCGAACAGGAATTCCGTGTGATCCGCAAACGCCTTGAACCCGTGAATCTCGAGCTTCGTCAACCGCACTAGAACGTTCTCCCCGTTCGATAGACCAGCACCGGCGTGATGCCGATCGCCCGCAATGAAATCGCAAGTGTCGCCGCCTGCTGTGGCGATTCGAATGCTCCCGTGTACATCATGGCGCTGCCGTCGGGCTGAATCAGCCCATACGCGGTGATCGCCCGCTGCGCGTACAGCTCCGTCCGCGCTCGTATCGCGCGCGCCACCAACCCAGAATCCAGCAGAAACGCGTACGGCGTTTTCACCACGCTCCCTGACGCGATCAGTTTGTCCGCGCGCAGTTTGGTAAGGAGCGTATCAGCCGCCGCACGGCTCGTGAATGCACCGATCGTCACGCGAAATCCTTGTTCCGTCCCATCGGTGACGGGCGAAATCGCAACCGCCGGCATTCCGCTCACACGGCGATCGGGCAAGGCGGCGACCAGGGAACTGGCTGTGGCATAATACACCGAGTACTTGGTCGCCACCGCTGAGTCCGCAGGATTCGTCACGGTGAGCATCCCGCCAGACGGAGGGACAGCAGTGGGCGGAGCAACGACGGGTGGTGCAACGGCCACCGGCTCGGCCGCCGGCGTCGCATTGGCCTGACTGATACGGGCGGAGTCCGCCGCAAGGCTGTCGCGCCGGGCCAGCAGCAACGCCGTACTGTCGATCGTAGCGGCAACCACGATGCTCGGACTGTCCGGGGCGGTGGCGACCACTGGGGCAGCGGACGCCCCCCACCACCCGCCCACCCGCTGTAACACTCCACCGGTGGCGACGGCTCCTGCGCCGTACAGTGCAAGCAATGCCCACCGCTTCCGTCGGCGACTGCCCTCGTTGTCAGCAGCAGCCTCGCGCGCGCGGGCGGCGATGGCGCGAGGTGGCGGTGGTGGTGGGGCGTCGGCCGGCGGCGGTGGCGGTGCCAGAATCGGCACGCCCGGCGGCGGTGGAAACGCCGTGTCGCCAACCGGTAGCAACGCGCCAATGAAGGTGCACAGGTCTGAAAACCCAGGGGTCCCGGGCACGGCGACGACGATTAGCAGGGCGTCCACCTGCTGGAATCCGGCCGACAAGCGGCGCCAGCGAAAATTGGCGTACACCGAGTCCAACGCGACCGGTTCGCTCCCGCTCGGCATGATGAACACGTTGCGCACGCCGACCATTGGCCGGGCGACTTTGTTCAGGGACACGCCGTAGCGAAAGCTGTCAGAAATCCCATGCGGATCGTCGGACGACAGCAGCGCTTCGAGCGGCGGCGAGTTCCCGATCAGATCGGCGACGGCGACGCGTCGGGTACGACCGTGCACGCGCGCGAGACCAACGGCCACCGAGGCCGACGCGACTGGATCCGTCCCGGCAACCACGACAGCACTGATGCCCTCGATCAGTGACGCGAGGCGAATGCCCTCCCGCTCCCACGTGTCTGCTGCCGGTTCCTCCATGACGGTCACGGTGCTCCCCTGAAGACCCAATAACTCTGACCGGACGCCTTACCGACGCGATCGGCCTGCTCACGAGAGGAATATGGACCAAGCACCACGCGATAGACCCACTCGCCCGCCCGCTCATTTTTTGTCACACGCGCCATCTGACCGTCCACACGTATCCGAGTCGCCAGCGTCCGCGCCTGAGTCTCGTTCAGGAGCGCCGCAAACGATACTGTGAATCCCGCCTCCATAGTTGTGTCGGACGACGAGTCGGTCGTCGGCAACGCAACCGCTGGCGCAGGCGAAAGCGCCCCTGCGGCGCTGTCGGAGCGAGTGGAGCCACTGACGCGAAATTGCACCGGCTTGTCCAGTCCGGCCGATCGGGGGCGAAAACCATTCCAGCGGATGGGGTACCAGAAGTCGTGTGCACCGGCCGAAATCGTGCGGGCGTCGGCTAGGGTCTGCCCACTCGCGAACACGACATCCGTACCGCGCGCCAAGGCAATCGCCCCGTCGGCCAACACCAACGGCAGGTCGCCTCGCCATGCACTTCGTACCACACCCTGCAGCTTGTCGCTGGCCAGACTGACCACGTACACCGTGTCGCCTCCCCCTCGCGCCAGGAGCACGCGCCCTAGGGGGTCCATGCGCAGCGCGCTCGCTTGCCCCGGAAGCGAGATCTTGCCCGTCACGTCGCCCGCAAACCGATCGACGATTCGCAGCGCCTTCTGTCCGACCAGGGCGACAAACAATCGGTCGCCACTCGGCGTCGCGACGATGGCCCGCACTGGGTCGCCGAGGTCGAGCGCAAGTGCGCGCCCCATGTCATGCGAGCGCACGGCAACGAGCGATTCGTTCGCCCCGAAGAAAATCCGGTCCCCGACACTCCCGGCCGTGGCGGCAATGGTCGTCGACACGGCGGCCGAGTCGCCGCCAACCGAAAACGACAGGCTGTCGGCGACGGTCTGTCCCGGAGGTCGGACGCGCCACACCACCACCCGCTTCCCCAGCACGCCGGCCACAATCAACGCCCCTTCACTCTGCGCAAATAGGGCAGCGGCCGGAAGCGGTGCGCGGAACTTCCAGTTGCCGCCGCTGGCCGTGTAGCGCGTCACCTCGCCGCGCGTCGTCAACGCGTAGATGGCCGAGCCATCCGCAGAGGAGACGGTCTGGAGCGGCTCGCCGCGGTTGGTCGCAACGACGCCGAGCCGCAGGTCGATGCGAAATGGCGACCCGTTGGTTTCAACGGCCGCCAGATAGCCGTCGTCCTCGCCGAATGCCACGACGTGCTCGATCGACGGCACTCGGGTCGACGAACGCCACAACGATGCGGTCAGTCCAGGATACGCGTACGCCGTGACAACGCCGCCCTCGCGCGGTATGCGCAGAACGATCGGGTCTGGTCCATCGGGAATACCGGGAGGGGCGTCGGCTCCTGAGGGGCGGGACGAGCGATCCGCACAGCCGCACGCGAGGAGCACGAGCGCCGACGCGAAGAGCGTGCGCACCCGGATAACGTAACGCAGAACGGCTCCGCAGCCAGTGCGGGGCCGTCGCCACATGCAGTACCTGCGCACCGTGCGCTAGTAGCTCGCCCCGAAATACCACGTGCCGAACCCCTTCGCGTTTGGGCGGCTGAACGGGACCGCCCAGTCGTATCGCACGATCGCGATGTTGAACAGGTTCAGCCGCAAGCCCACGCCATAGCTCTGCAACAGCGCGCGCTGCTTGCTAAAGTCGTATCGCGCCGGCTGGCTCAGCGTCACCGACTGCCCAGCAGACCACGCGACGCCCGCGTCGTAAAAGAACAGACCGTCAAGCGGTGGAAGCCCGAACGAGCCTGCACTGACGCGGCGCACCAGCGGAAACCGCAGCTCGGCGTTGGCGAAGGCAATACGGCTGCCGATCAGTTCCGCGGTGTTGCAGCCCGCACCATTGTCGTTCGGGAGACCCGTGCACGAGATGTTGGACAGGTCTTCCTTGTTGTATCCGCGGACATAGTCCGGACGCCCGAGCCACTTCGGGAAACGCCCTTCATCCCGACCCGACGCTAAGCTGCCATAGAGCCGTGTCGCGAAGGTGACGTAGTTGAACAGAATCGGCACGTAGGAGCGTGCGTCCACCAGATAGTTTGTCAGCTTCCAATCGCCGATACTCGGCTCCACCTGCAAGCGCACCCGTTTGCCTGAAATCGGCCCGGTGTAACCGTTCAGTGTGTTATCGGTAACCCAGCCCACGAACGGTGCAATGTTGTTCGCCGATGCAAGGTTGCTGGTGGGTCCGCGCTCGTAGCCGCTCGCATACCCGAACGTGTAGTCCACGACACGGTTCACCGAAAACACTTGCTGGTCGATGTTGGTAAAGCGCGCGCCAAGTTCGAAGCGCGTGAAGCGATTGAGCGGGTAGAGCGTGGTCAGAAACACTTCGCGCAGGACGAGGCGCGTGTACTGTTGCTGCTCCGCGTACTGATTGTTGCCAACCGGCGACGAATACCCGCCGGAGTAGAGCAAATACGGCTGCGTTGACACGCCCATGGTATACTGCAGCCGGTTGCCCAGATTGGTGTACCCGATGAACAGCTGCGCATCGCTGAGCTGTCCGTTGAGAGCACCAGACAGCGCTAAGCGATGATCGCCAAGCAGGTCACTGAGCACGATCGTCGTGCCGCCGTATGTGCCCTGACCGCCAAGGCCGCCGGCCTGATAGCCAATGCTCGGCTGGGAGACGTATTCTGGTGTGAAGCGCACTTTATATCTGCCGTCACGAAAGCGTGTCGTATCCGGAAGATTGAAGTCGAAACTGTCCATCAGGGCGCGAACACTAACCGTTTCCGATAGCTTGGCCAACGTGAGCGCTGGCAGTTCACTCGACACGCGCGGCGACGTGTTGAGCGGACGGTAAATCGATTGCCTGGATGCACTCGAGTCGCGAACGGTGCCCAGCGGCAGATGCGCGGTCGGGTTGATGACCAGCGGCGTAGGCGTCGTCGTCGGTACCGTCGCGCCACTCACTGGCGCGGGCGCAACTTGCGCAACGACGGCTGCGGCACGGAATGGAAGTTTCTTGAGCCGTCGTGGATCGGAGATTTTCCAGATGGCGTGATCACCTTTCTCGTAGTACACAAAGGCCAAGACGTCCGCTTCACGTGCCCAGGTAATGGCGGGCGAATATTCGGCCACCGCAGTGACGGCACCGGCCACGTTGGTCAGCTGGTACTGTTGCTTCGTATCGAAATCGTAGAGGAACAGATTGGCAACACCGGTACGATCGGAGATGTAGGCGATGGACTTTCCGTCCGGCGCCCACTGCGGATTGATATTCAGTCCGGCCTGATCCGGCACGACGGTGATTTTTTGCGTTTCCACGTCATAGAGCGACATCTTGAGCTTGCCCACTTTGAGCACGCTGAAATCTGTTTCGTCGCCACGATCGCTTGCGAATGCAATCGTCTTGCCGTCCGGCGACCACTGCGGTTGCAGGTCACCGTATTGGTCTTTGGTGAGCTGTTGCACACCCGGCGCATCCAATGACACCATGTACAAATCACTCGATCCGTGGCGCAACCCACTGAAGACAATGCGCCGACCGTCGGGCGAGAACGAGGGACTGAGCACCTGATCGAGTTCGACATCAAAGCGCTTCACGACATTGCGCGACTTCACGTCGAGCAAATACAGCACGTCACGACCACCTTTTTGTCCAGTGAACGCAATCAGCTTCCCGTCTGGCGAAAACGATGGCTGCGAATAGATGAATCGCAGTTGCTCAAAATCGGGATTGGTCGCCGAGCGAACGAGCCGGGCGATGCGCTTCCCGGTCTCGGCGTTCGCCAAGTACAGGTCGGGAAACACTTCGCCCCGCAGCAGGCTGCCATAGGCGATATACGTGATCAACTTGCTGTTCGGCGAGATGGCCGGCGCCACGAACAGGTTGGCAATGCTCTTTGAGCGCCGCTGGGACAGGAGCGGCTCAGCGAACGAGCGCGGGCGGTCAAGCTCGGCGACGATCGGGAGGTACTTGGCCTGCATGGCCTGCTTCCACTCATCGCTCAGCTCATCCAGCGAGACGCCGATTTCACGACGAAAGGCGCGATCCAGGCCGAGACTTGGCACCGCGTTCATGATTTCGCCGATCACTTCATCGCCCCACTTTGCACCGACGAACTGCCAGACGGACAACCCGTAGCGATACGGGAAATATTTGTCCGGGCGCTCCATCATCTGCTGGATGCTGGGCAGCGTGCCGTTGACGACGCCGTCGCGAATCCACGCGTCGGTCCACGGATGCTTGTCGCCGATCGAAAAATATTCGGCGAGGCCTTCCATGAACCACACCGGCGGGTTGACAGTGGCCAGGTTCTGCAAGCCGCTGCCCGCCCGTCCACGCGAAAAGATGTCGAACTGAAACACGTGCACCATTTCGTGCTGCAGCACGTGCTCAAAACTGTTCCAGTCGCCGCTGAAGAATTGTGACATGCGCTGCCGCAACGGATCTGTCACACCGCCGGTTCCTTCGCCAAGATCGCCGAACACGTTGCTTTGAGCGAAATCGCCGGACGAGCCATAGATCAGGATCGGTTTCTTTTCCCGAAACTGATGCGCCATGAGACGCGACAACCGCGCGTACGAGCGCTCCGCCATGCGTGCCGCATCGGGCGCCACCTCGCCAATTTCTGGATAGTAGTGCACCAGAAAATGCTCCGTTTCGATCACGCGCCAGCGCAAGCGATCGTACTGCACCTGATTCTGGCCGAAATACTCCTGTGCCTGGAGTGGCGCGGCGAACCCGCCAGCGGCCAGCCCCAACATCGTCGCCCAACGCGTAAACCGTCCAACGGTCGGCTTCACCGTACTCCCCCTGTGGCTGCCCCGAGTTTGACCGGCGTCGCATCGCCCCACAGCCGTTCGAGCTGATAGAACTGACGCACCGTCGGGTGAAACACGTGCACTACGCAATCGGTATAGTCGAGCAACGCCCACCGACCCTGCGTAACTCCCTCGATCAATTTGGTAGACACGCCAGACGCGCTGAGCCCTGTGTGTACATGTGCGGCTACGGCGCGAACATGCGTATCGGATGTTCCTGAAGCGATAACAAAGAAGTCGGTCATATCCGTCACCGCCCGCAAATCGAGCACGATGATATCGGTTGCTTTCAAATCGTTGGCCAGCTCCACGGCCCGGCGGGCGATATGTTCTCCGGAGCTGGGTCGACGGTCAGCCATTGCGATAGGTAAGGGGCGACGAGGGACGGAACGAAGAGAAACCATGGTACCCGGCGTGATGACTCGATGTTCATCGCGGCCACCCGCCCAAGTATGCGCCGTGTTGGGCCGCGCACAACTGCGAAATACGGTCAGTACATGTAAATCGATGGGCCGTCGCGATTGGCGACGGCCCCCAGTGACTACACCAGAGTCATTGCTACTGCTTGATGACCCACACCTTGATCTCCGGCTTCACGTCGGCGTGCAGCCGAACCCCCACCCGGTAGACACCGAGCGCCTTGATGGGCTCGTTCAACTCGATTTGACGCTTTTCCACTTTGTAGCCCTGCGCCTCGAGCTGATGCGCGATGTCCGCCGTGGTCACCGAGCCAAACAGCTTGCCTTCCTCACCCACACGTGCGGCAAACGTCACGGACACCTCGCCCAGCTTCTCCGCGACAGCGGAGGCCGCCTCGCGACGTCCTGCTTCAAGCGTTTCGAGACGGTTCTTTTCGGCGGCGATGCGCTTCCGGTTGCCAGCCGTGGCCTCGTAGGCGAGCCCGCGCGGGAGGAGAAAGTTGCGCGCGTAGCCCAGGGACACGTCGACGATATCGCCTGGATGTCCCAGTTTATCGATGGCGTTACGAAGAATGACTTCCATGAGAATCTCCGGGTCGAACCGGTTAGGGGAGCGAGTTCGGTCGGCGCGCGCCGACACGAAAGTCGCGCCATGTGTCGCTCAGTCCAAGGGCAAAGGTCGTCGCGAGGACGATCGCCAGCACCAAAACCGGGCCAAGAAACGGGAGCAGAATCAGCAGCGCGCTCAGAGCAGCGATCGCGAGCCGATCGGGAATCCACCACGTGAGCACGCCAGCGCCACGCAGGGCGTACAGCGTTCCAAAGAAACAGACAAAATTGACACCCGCCGTGCGCCACTCCGCGAATGCGGGCAGGAGCAACAACGTCGCACCGACGATCAAACCCCAGACGAGCTGGTCGCTGAACCGAAGGTCGCGCAGGCGAGCCAGCGGAGGGCCGATTCGTACGCGTGACAACCGATGGTACGCGGCCCACCCCAACGCCAACGCCATCAACGACTCGAGACACAGCAGGGCGGGTGCCAACACCAGTAGTGGTCCCCCACCAGACATCCGCAGCGGTCCGGCAGCGGCAAAAGGCTCCGCCAGAGTCGCGACCGACGAGGCCATCCGGTCAGCCGCAGCGGCCGCCTCGGGCATTCGGGCAACGAACCGTTGCCATGTGCCCGATTCCGTCCGATGCTGCCACGACGTCAAGGACTCTCCCAAACGCCGCTGGTACTCCCCGCCCAGCATCTGTGATGCACCATCAAACGGACCGCTGTTTGCCGGTGCCTGTGTAGACAAGCCGGCGACAGTTACCGCGCACGTCAACGCCACGGCGGCGAGCGCACGCCCGAGAAACGGTCGCGACCCCGTCGCCACACAGACCAGTCCGAATGCCGCACCCACCACCAGCGACCACCCTCGAGCGAACGCCCCGTAGCCATCCGTCGGCAGTGGCATGCCCCACAGCACCCATCCCGCAGTCGTCAGCCACGCCAGCGCAATCACCAGCCTTGCCCCAGCCCACCATCCCACCACAGCGGAGGACGCGATCGCCACCAGCACCAGCAGCGCGAACTGCTCGATTGGAAACAGGAGACGAAGCACTGCGGCCGGGAGCGCTAACGCCGCCGGCCATGTCGGCGCGGCAGTGATCGCCAGCATTAGCACCAACGCCACCACGAACCAACGCCATCCCCGCTCTCGCGGAGCAGTCGCGGCGGAGTCCGGCGCGACTGCTCCTGTCATGATCAGCCCGTCTGTCCCTTGACGTACGGCAACAGCGCGAGGAAGCGCGCCTTCTTGACGGCACGCGACAACTGACGCTGATGACGCGCATCGACGCCGCTCAGTCGGCTCGGCAGGACCTTGCCGTAGTCGGTGATGAAACGGGCGAGGAGACGATCGTCCTTGTAGTCCACGTACCGGATGCCAGCTTCTGTAATCGGGCACGGTTTCTTCTGTCGGCGCATTATCTATTCCTCGTCGTCGTCGTCGTCATCGCTGCGACCACGGCGCAGCGCCATTTCTTCATCGCTCAGCTTCGGTGCGCCAAGCTCATGCTCGTACAGCGTGACCATGTAACGGACGACGCTGCCGTCCAACTTGAGTGCGCGTTCGAATTCGGGCAGCACCTTGGGTTCAGCGCTGAAGTGCGTGATGACGTAGTAGCCGTTCTCGTGGCGACCAATCTTGTACGCCAACGCACGACGGCCCCAATGCTCGACCTCCGCCGGCTCTTTGAGCTCCAATAGCGCCTGAAGCTTTTCCAGCTTCTCGGCGATGGCCGGATCTTCCAACGCCGTGTCGAAGATGTAGACGGCTTCGTACCGCCGCGATGCTTGGCGGCGAATCTTGAGTTTAGCCACTCGGCAATCCTCCCTATGGTCTGATGGCGCCCCCCGCAGTGCCGAGCCGCAGGAGGAGGGCTGCGATCAGGGTGAATCCCCGAACGCAGAGCCTTAAAGCATAGGTAGCTCACGATATCTGGGCAAGTGATGGGGTTGCGAAGTCGCGGGATATTGCCCAGATCCCAACCATGTGTGGACGCTATGGATTCGGGAACCCAGCTCGCTTGACCGAACTCGCCTTCGGTACGACCCTTATGGCGCTTGCGCCACGCTTTAACATCGCTCCCTCGCAAAGCGTGCCGCTGATCGCGGACGAGGTAGAGGAGGGACGCCACGCGATGTTCGCCCGCTGGGGGCTCATTCCCTCGTGGGCCAATGACTCACTGGTGGGGAACGGCCAGGCCAACGCACGCGGTGACACGGTCGCGACGAAGCCAATGTTTCGCGATGCGTTCAAGGCCCGGCGCGGACTGATGCCGGCTGATTTGTTCTACGAGTGGCAGGTCGTCCCAGGTCACAACGGAAAGCATCCATGGTGCATCCGACTGCCGGACGCTGCGCCTTTCGCGTTTGGGGCCATCTGGGAGCGATGGGAGTCGCCCGACGATCCGACCGCCGACCCCGTCGTCACGTGCGCGATCATCACCACGGAGGCGAACGGGGTGATGGCGCCCATCCATCAGCGGATGCCGCTCATCGTGGCGCCAGAGACCTTCGATGAGTGGCTTGATCCGCATGTAAGCGTGCAGCGGGCGCAGACGCTTGTAAAGCCGTGGGCCGGTCCCCTGGAAGCGTGGCGCGTGAGCTCATGGCTCAACGTAGCGCGCAATGATGGCCCGGCGTGCATCGAGCCGCTGCCAGTCGACTGAGTAGGCGTTGCGCAGACGCGACTACGGCGAGACCCGCGCGTTATGTGACCTTAGGAAGAGATTCAGCGAGCCAATCGAGAGCTTTGTTTTAAGCTGCACCATGACGCGGGCCGCATCGTCGGTCATCCAGACTTCCGCCTGCCCATCCTCGCTGAACAGCCCCTTGCTGCGAAAGGTTGGCTTGATCACGACACAGTCAAATGTCCCGGCTGGTGTGGTGATGGTTTCGCGTCGAGACACGGTGATGCTGACCGGATTTCCTTCCGGCTTAAAGTAGCGCGAAAACGAATATGTCCGGCCGACGTCGAGCGGAATGGTACGAATGAAGTACAGAAAGGAGCCTTCATCGAGCGGGTCACTGACGGTGGGCATTTCCGGCTCATCTTTGAGCTGAAACATGCCGCGTTCGGGAAACAACTCGTAGTGTCGCTTCGGCTTGTATCCCCCCTCCTCGATGTCCTGAAAATATCGCCGCGACGTGAGCGACACGACATCAAACCATGACTCGTAGCGGTCACGGACCTTGTAAAAAGGAATGCTGCCAGACACGCGCAGAATCGTGTGCCACGACGTCTTGCCGCGGACGTCTGCCAGGTCCAGCACTTCCATGGTGCCGGTGCCCACCTTGATCCCAGAGAACTTCACATCGTAGGTCAGCTTTTCACCCACGAAGAACGGCACGGACATCGCGTTCGCGGGCAGCGCACCCGCGCGCGCACCAGCCGTCGTCGCCTCGGCCGCTTGCGCCAAGAGTTCGGCGCGCGGCGCGCTACAGAATAAGGCTGCAGCCAGCAAGGCACCGATCGGTGCGTGCGTGAATTGAGATCGATGCATCACAGGGTCGTATGGACGAGGGTTACCACCCATACCCCGCAGCGTCCCCAAAGATCGTGCATGTGTCGTGATGCCGCATGTCCCGACGGCGCTCAGACGTTGAATCGGAACAGCAGGACATCGCCATCGTGCACCACGTACTCCTTGCCCTCGGAGCGTACCGCGCCTTTCTCCCGCGCGGCCTTCCAGCCCCGATGCATCATGAAATCAACGAACGACGCGGTTTCCGCGCGAATGAAGCCTTTCTCGAAATCGGTGTGAATGACCCCGGCTGCGACTGGCGCCGTATCCCCATGATGAATGGTCCACGCCCGTACTTCTTGTTCACCGGCCGTGAAGTAGGTCTGGAGGCCAAGCAGGTGATAGCCGGCCTGAATGAGTCGATCCAGCCCGGCAGTTTCAATGCCAAGCGAGGCGAGGAACTCGGCGCGTTCTTCGCGCGGGAGTTCCGCCAGCTCTGCTTCGATCTTCGCCGAGAACGGCACCACTTCGGCGTGCTCGCCACTCGCTGCGACGGCGGCCCGCAGCGCGACGAGATACGGTCCCTCAACGCCGGATAACTCATCCTCCGTGACGTTCGCCGCATACAGCACGGGCTTGGCGGTGAGGAGCAGCATGCCTTGCAGTTGCGCGAGCTGCGCGGGCGACAACCCGGCGCGCCAGAGCGGTGTTCCCGCTGCAAGGGCCGCGTTCGCGGCTTCCAGTGCCGGCAGTTCTGCCACCGCTTCTTTGTCGGCCGCGCGCGCGGCACGTTTCACCTTGTCCAATCGTTTTTCGACCGTGGCGAGATCACTCAGCGCGAGCTCAAGTTCGATGATCTCCTTGTCGCGCGCCGGGTCGGGTGACCCCATGACATGCGTGACGTCCGCATCGTCGAAGCAACGAATGACGTGCACGATCGCGTCTGTTTCACGAATGTTTTGCAGAAATTTGTTGCCGAGTCCTTCGCCCTGTGACGCGCCCGCGACAAGGCCGGCAATGTCGACGAACTGTACGACCGCGGGCACGGTGCGTTTCGGCAGCACGACCTCGGCCAGCTGACTGAGTCGAATGTCAGGCACTTCGACCATTCCCACGTTCGGCTCGACCGTGCAAAACGGATAATTTGCGGCCTCGGCTTTGGCCGACGTGAGCGCATTAAAGAGGGTGGATTTGCCGACGTTTGGGAGGCCAACAATACCGAGTCGGAGCATAGGGTCTGCGAGAGAAATAGTGTCGGTGCGCTCTCCTGCAATGTAGCGGATGGAGGCGACGGGAACCGCCGGAGTGGCATCGGCACGGCGTTGGCGATAGCGTACCCCATGCATTCACGACGTGATGTGACTCGACGGGCTTTCCTGTCGGCTAGCGCTGCAGCCATTGGCGTCTCGTGGTTGCCGACGCGTGTCGGTGCGTCGGTCCTGCGTGCCGCGCCGCCGCAGCGCCCCAGACCGTCCACGTCGCAGCTGATTTGGCAACAGGATGAGCTGGCGATGTTCCTGCATTTTGGGGTGAACACCTTCACCGACCGCGAATGGGGCGATGGCAGTGAAGATCCACGGATCTTTGCGCCGACGAGTCTTGATGCGCGACAGTGGGCGCGTACCGCACGTGCGAGCGGATTTCGGTCGATGGTCCTCACGGCAAAACACCATGACGGCTTCTGTTTGTGGCCGACGGCAACAACGCAGCATTCGGTCGCGTCGAGCCCGTGGAAAGATGGCAAGGGCGACGTGGTGCGCGAGTTTGTCGATGCGTGCCGTGCGGAAGGACTCAATCCCGGGCTGTATTGCTCACCGTGGGACCGCAATCATCCCACGTACGGCGACTCCCCGCGCTACAACGACACGTACGCCGCGCAACTGACCGAGTTGCTGACGCACTACGGTCCGCTGGCTGAAGTGTGGTTTGACGGAGCGAATGGCGAGGGGCCCAATGGTAAGCGTCAGGTGTACGATTGGCCGCGCATTTGGGCGCTGGTGCGCACACTGCAACCCAAGGCCGTGATGTTTTCCGACGCCGGTCCGGATGTGCGCTGGATCGGCAACGAGCGCGGCTCTGCTGGCGAGACCAACTGGAGCACGATTCGTCCGGAATCGGTGCCCTTCATCGGCGCGAGTGGGGACGGCGTCATTACCGCGCTGCAACAAGGGCATGCCGATGGCAGCGTGTGGCGTCCGGGCGAAACTGATGTCTCCATTCGGCCAGGCTGGTTTTATCACAGCGCCGAGGACGCGCGCGTCAAAAGCGCCGACACTCTGGTGGGGATCTATCTCACATCGGTGGGACGCAACTCCAAGTTGCTGCTCAACGTGCCGCCGACGCGCGAGGGTCTCCTGGCCGACGTCGATGTGCGGCGACTTGGCGAAATGCATACCGCGTTGCAGTCGTTGCTCGGCGCGGACCGACGAATCGCGGCGCGTTCGTCGTGGCACACGCTCGGACCGCGTACGGCGCAGGTAGAGTTGGCGTTTCGTCGTCCAGAGACCGTCACACTACTGGATATGGGGGAGCGCATTGCCGACGGGCAGCGTGTCGCGCGGTGGCGCGTGGAGGCGATGACGTCAGGCGCATGGCGCGAGATTGCCAATGGCACGACGATTGGGTATCGCGCGATCCGCCGAGTTGCTCCGGTTGAGGCGACCAAGCTCCGTGTGATGATTGACGACGCGGTGGAGCCACCGGTGGCACTTCGCGTGGCGGCGTATCGAGCGTAGTGCACGAGCAGAATCGAACTGCT
>JANMKU010000278.1:0-6159 GCA_031372205.1 Gemmatimonadaceae bacterium
TGCAGTTAAAGCTTTGTAAATAAACTGCTTACGTGAATATTCCGGATTGGAGTGACAGCGTGCGAATTGGTCGGCGCAGGAGGTTTACCGCGCCGCGGTGGCACTTTCTGCCGGGTCATTAGAGGCTGGAGTTGCCGAGCGCTTGGTCTTCTTGGGTCGTGCGGCAGACAGGAGCGGATCACCCGCACGGGCAAGGGGTCCCTCGGGTAGGCGACCGGTGTAGTCACTCCCCCAACACGCTCCGAAAATATGCAACGACATCAATCCCGAGCGGCTCGTGCGCCGGAACGGGCTGCCACACGAGCGTCGTCGCGTGCACCTTCGCCATCGCCGCTGTGGGCGTCCAGTGTGTGATGCTGCGCGCATCCGTATCGATAATCCAGTAGTCGGGCACGTTCTCGTCCTGGTACAGCGCACGCTTGTTGTATCGGTCCGTGCGACGCGTACTGGGTGACAACACTTCCACGGCCAGCAAAGCCCGACATCGGCAAAACGCGCAGCGCGCCGACCATCTGGCATTCTTGGCCTTGCCAGCAAGTCCGGCTGCACTTCCCGGCGATCGGAAAACCGCACGGCCGACGGCGCGAACAACCGATCAATGCCAGCAAGTTTGGCGTAGGGTGCGAGCAATAAATGCAGTTCCCCTATCGCAAACTGGTGAATGTCTCTGGGAGCCGGCGTCACAAACAACTCTCCGTCAATAACCTCGTAGCGCTGGCCGTCGGGCAACGCGTCGAGCATATCGGCGGTCCAATCAGTGCGTGATAGCGGCATGCCCATAGCGTACGCTCGGCGAGGAGGGGTTGGCAAGCGAACATCTGCCAAGGGTAGGCAGTGGCCGGTTGGGCGCGTCATCCGATTCATGCGGCGCGCATCAATCCGTTTCCGATGATCATCCGCAGTTGTCTATTCATTGCTTGGGCTGCCGACAAACACTGCGTGGGACTGCTTCTATAGGCACCACTCACAGTCTATCGCCCATACTGAACCCACGGTGCGGAATCCGCAACGCTGTGCGACAACAGCACTTCGCGTACTCATGGCCGTAACAGTGCCGCCGAATTGTGCTGCGCAGAACGCAGCGTAGCACAGACCGTCGCCGAAAGCCGCGCCGGAAGCATCCCACCCTCCGGGCCCATGGTCGAGGTCTGTGGAGCTGTCCTACTCGTCTTCCGCACCGCCGTCGCGACCTGGCCCGTTCAGCTTGTTCCGGAGCGTCCGCACACTGATACCCAGCAAGTCAGCCGCCTTGGTCCGATTATTGTCCGCAGCAGCCAGCGCGTGCTGGATCAACACCCGTTCAGCGTCGGCCACATTGAGCGACGCCAGGTTGATCGACCCCGGGCCGGCGGCGTCGCCCGCCCCCTTCGACACCGCCGGAAAACCACCGCTACTTCGTCCGCTGGCGACCGCAAGCATGCTCTCCGGCCGCGAAAGTGACCGCGGCCGAATGGACGGAGCGCCGAGTGAGTGGGCGAGGCCAAAGCGGGTCCCTTCGAGGCAATGCGGCTGGATCATGGGGTCGGGCGTCAGAATCACCGCGCGCTCAATCACGTGCTGCAGTTCGCGGATATTGCCTGGCCACGGGTAGTGCTGCAGCGATTCCAGCGCGTCCGGCGTCAGCCCGTCAATCTTCTTGCCGATCTCGGCGGCCGTGCGCATGGCGAAACGGAGCGCCAGCACGGGGATGTCCTCCGGACGGTCGCGGAGCGGCGGGATAAGAACCGGAATGGTGGACAGTCTATAGTACAAGTCCTGCCGAAACGTCCCCTGGTCCGCCTCAGCGGCCAGATCCCGGTTGGTCGTGGCGACGATGCGGACATCGACTTTAATCGGTGACGTCCCGCCAACCCGCTCGAACTCCTGCTCCTGCAGCACCCGGAGCAGTTTGGCCTGCAAGTCGAGCCGCATCTCCGAGATTTCGTCCAGCAACAGCGTGCCCCGGTTGGCCCGCTCAAAGGCCCCCTCGACGCGCTTGATGGCACCGGTGAAGGCACCCTTCTCGTGTCCAAACAGCGCACTTTCCACCAATCCCTCGGGAAGCGCGGCGCAATTGAGCTTGATAAACGGCTTGTCGCGACGATCGCTCTGATCGTGGACGGCGCGCGCGAACAGCTCCTTGCCAGTGCCTGACTCCCCCTGCAGGAGGACCGTGGCGCGCGTTGGTGCGGCCATCGCCACCGTCTGCAAGATGCGGCGAATGGCTGGCGAATCGCCAATAATCTGCCGTTCGTTCCTGAACTGCATCACTTCCTTGCGGAGCGTTTCGTTCTCACGCCGCAGCCGAACGAACTCCAGCGCCTGGTCGACGGCCAGCTCCAGCTGCTGCGGGCGGACGGGCTTGGTGATGTAATCAATGGCCCCGGCTTTGATCGACGCGACGGCGTGCTCGATACTGGCAAATCCGGTCAGCATGATCAGCGGGACATCGTAGCCTTCGCGCGCCAGCAGCTGAATGAACTCCAGCCCGGAAATCCCCGGCATACGATAGTCGGAGATAATCAGGTCGATCCCGCCTCGCTCGAGTGCCTGCAGCGCCTCGGGCACACTGCGCACGCCGATGGGCGTGTGGCCAGCCCGCTCAAGTGTGTCCTCAAGCATCAAGCCGACACTTGGCTCGTCATCGACGTGCAGGATGGTGGCCATGCGGGGTCTGCGTCCTGGATCGAGTTTGCTGTTCTGCTGCACCGTCGCCGTCAAACCAGACTCATCTGGACAAGAGCCGACAAGCAGACGGACGAAAAGACCGTACCCGGCAAAACTAGCCGCTAAAGGCTGAGCGCGCGCCTCCGATACTCAAATACATCGCAGCCGACAGCGCGTCGCCCGCCCCGTGACAGCTCACCGCTTTCCCGCCTGATCATGCGTGTCACGAACCAAAGCCAGCTGTTCGCCAATCGGAAGGAACTGCAATACAGCCTGCAGGCGATGGATCGAGCGCGGGCCGACATCTCGTCGGGCGTGCGGATTCACACCATGTCAGACGATCCAACGAACGCGAATCAGCTCGTACGCGTGGGGAGTTCGATGCGCGCGCTCAACCAGTTCCGTCGCAACCTGAACCAGGGCATCGCGCAGGCGACGGCTGAAGAGGGGGCACTCGATCAGCTGACCAGTGCGCTTGGTCGCGCCATCGAGCTCGGCGTCACACAGAGCAACGCCACCGCGAACGCCCAATCCCGCCTGATCGTCAAAGCAGAAGTCGACAGCCTGATCGCGCATAGCGTGAATCTGGGGAATACGCGTCTGGGCGACGACTACATCTTCGGCGGGAACCGCACCGGCGAAGCGCCATTCCAGAATCCGGCAACGGTCGCGACGCCGTTTTCACGTCTGCTCGATGCCGGAGGCGGCTCTGTCAGCCCGAGTGGCAATCGCCAGATCGAGATTGGAGACAACAGGTTCATCACGCCGGTGCATAACGGCACCGAGGTGTTTCTGTCGACCGATGCGTTGGAGTCCCTTCGTGCGCTATCGACCGCGCTGGGCGCAAACAACGCGGCGGGAATTGCGGCGGCCACCACGCGCATCACCACCGCGCACAACAACGTGCAGGTCGTGCTCGGCGCGCAAGGGGCGCGCATGAACGAGATGGAGGGTCAGACGAACACGCTCAACCTGACTGAATTGTCGTTGCGCTCGTTGCGCTCCGACCTGCGCGACACCGAAATCGACGAAGCGATGACAGAACTCACGGGCAGGCAGACGCTCTATCAAGCAGCGTTGAGTGCGACGTCGAGAATCCTCGGCTTGAGTTTGGCGAACTACCTCTGATGACCAAGGCACCCTCCATGACCACGAGCGATTCTGCAGTTGCTGTTCCGTTCCATGCGTCGCACGTCGACGAGGTGGATTACGTCGACGATGCACCCGGATTTCGCACGATCGCGTCGCGCGCTATGGGCGACATTGCTGTGCCCAATGCCGCCATCATGCAGTTCCCCGTCTCGCTTGGCGGGTTTCCCGAGGAGCGTGAGTTTGCGTTGCTGCCAGCGCCACGCGAGGGCATGTGGTTGCTCCAGTCCACTGCTGACGCCGGACTGATGTTCGTGCTTGGTGATCCCTTCGTGTTGGACGCGAGCTTTGCCATCGACTTGAGCGCGGCCGACAAAGACACGCTCGACTTGGAACACGAGGCAGACGCGCTGGCGCTGGTGATGTTCGTGTTGTCCTCGACCGGCGGCGGCGAGTGTACAGCGAACTTTCGCGCACCATTGGTATTCAATGTGCGAAATCAGCGTGGCCTGCAGGTGGTAAATCGGGAAGATCGCCACGAACTGCAGCGCAGCGTCTCACTCGAGACGTATCCCTTGTCGGTGCACAGCTAGCCCTTAGCTCGCACAGCATCAGCGACAGGTCGGCGTGTTGTTTTTCCACGCCGATCTGCACACCATGATGCAAAATGCCGGCCACAGTACCGCGCCAGAATAGCAACGCAATCGTGCGAAATGCAAGTCGAGAAATGTGGTGAAATGCGAGACGTAAGTCATTGCTGTGATAGCGACTTCCGGCACTGTGAGAGCGCGAAGATTCTCGCGCAAAAACACTCAAGTTCTTCGCCGCTGCGACGACACTGAGATCTGACCGCGCTTCGATAAGCGAAAAGCGGGCGAGGCACGGAAGCCTCAAATCAACATCACGGAGGATAGTCTCATGCGTATCAATACCAACGTTGGTGCCATCACGGCGTCGAAGAATGGTTTCGTGAACCAGATGGCGGCAGAACGCAGCATGGCGAAGTTGAGCTCGGGTCTCCGCATCAGCCGCGCCGGCGACGATGCGGGTGGTTTGGCGATTGCGAACAAGCTGCGCACGCAGAGCCGCTCACTGACCACCGCTGCAAACAACGCCGAGCAGGGCGCGGCGATGCTGCAGATCGCGGAATCTGCAGCGCAGACGATGGAAAAAATCATCGAGCGTCAGAAAGAGTTGATCGTGCAGAAGGCGTCGACGAACAGCGCCGGCGGTGCCACGATCCTGGGCAACGAAATCGTGTCGTTGAACGCCGAAGTCGCCCGTATCAAAGCCGCCGCTGATTTCCAGGGCACGAACGTCTTCGCCTCACTGACGTTTGCAGTGACCGACAGCGCCGGTCTCGTGACGGTTGACTCGTCACTCACGCTGACCGCGCTGACCGCGACGTCGACCGCCGCGAACGCCGATACGGCGCTCGATGCAGTCAACACCGCACTCGGTGCCATCGGTGCCGGCCAGTCGGTGCTCGACTACACCGTACAAAACCTCAAGGCCGCCGTTGTGAACGTACGCGCTGCTGAGTCGACGATCCGAGACGTGGACATGGCGGACGAAATGGCCACGTACACGAAGAACAGCATTCTCAAGTCGGCGGCAGAAGCAATGTTGGCGCAGGCGAACCAGAGCAGCCAGGGCGTGCTGCAGTACCTCCGATAGTTCTGAATCAGTAGTGGTGTAGTGGGATTCCGGGGCCGGTAATACGCCGGTCCCGGGTCCTAGACCAAGCAGAGGGTTCCGTTCATGACCACTCCCGTTTCATCGACATCGAATACGTCCACGAACGCTCGCACGAGCGTCAGTGGGCTTGGTGGCGGCATTCAATGGGGCGACATCGTCGACACGACGATTAACGCGCAGTCCGTGCGCGAGATCACCCCGATCACCAACGAACTCGAGCTGCGAGCCAAGCAGAAGGATGCCTGGACCCAGCTGAACACGTTGTCGGTCTCCTTGAATGACGCAGCACGGGCCATTCGCCGCACCGGATTCGGCGGATACAAGGCAGCCGTGCCGACAAGCCCGACCAGTGGGCGTGTGTTGTTGACGGCGGCACCATCGTTGTCCGCAGTGGCCGGCACGTATCGAGTCGAGGTCGTACAACTCGCCGACACCGCGCGCTACGCCGGCAAGTCCATCGCCGACACCGGTGCGGCACTGGGATTGTCTGGAAACTTCACGGTCAACGGTGCATCGATCACCATTGAGGCGACCGACAGCCTCGTTGATTTGCAAGGAAAACTGAACGACGCGAATTCCGGCGCAACGCCAACGGGCGTGAGTGCGACCATCGTCAGTGAAGGTGGCACGGCTGGCCGCCTGGTGCTAAGCGCGAACGCCAGTGGCGCTCCCGGTATATCCATGACGGACGGCACAGGCGGTATTGCGCGGGAGCTCGGTTTCGTC
>JANMKU010000312.1:0-9170 GCA_031372205.1 Gemmatimonadaceae bacterium
CCACCTGATCGGCCACGCCACGCACCCACGTCTGCAATCCGAAGATCTCGTGCACCACCACCACCACAGGCGCTTTCGCCTTTGTCGTTGGATACACCACATACGCCATCAATGAATCCGTTGAACCGGCACCCCATGCGATTTTCACCCATTCGCCATGCCGTGGCGAGGCTTTCAAACGCGCTTCAGCCGTATTTGCGCTCGGCGGCAGACCAGCGACGCCCTGCTGGTTGGCATTCATGGCCGAGACCGTTGGTGCTTTAAGGTCTGCGGCGCTCATGTGGGACATATGGTCGTCGGCCATCGGGCCAGAAGGCGTCGCTGATGACCTGAGCGCGAGCGACGACGGCGACGTGCGCTGCATGCTGCACGCGGACAGCGCGGCGACAGCGAGGACGGAAATGCGACGAGACATCGGGCGATTCCTGTGAGAAAATGTGAGACCGGCAACCAGCGAAATCTTGACCCCCCGGGCGCTATACGCTAGGCGGGCGAACGGAGGAGTGCCCAACTCGCCGAGCCGCGCCTGCTGGCATCGGCCTCGTTTCGGTCGCATACTGACGGCGTTGGGTCCCTCGGTCACCTACGCAACCTACCTCGTCGCTCCAAGAGGACGTCTCCGTGCGTGCATTCCATGTTCGCTGTACCGTCGTTGCCGCCGCACTCGTTGCGTCCGCCACACACCTCGTCGCGCAGTCCGATGTCTCGTTCGCTGGCATGCACTGGCGACAAATCGGCCCAACCCGCGCCGGTCGTGCCCGCGCGCTCTCCGGTGTCGCAACGCAGCCGAGTGTCTTTTACATCGGCTTCGACAACGGTGGTATCTGGCGATCGACCGACTACGGCTCCAACTGGGTACCGATCTTCGACAAAGAGGGCACGGGCTCCATCGGCGCGATCGCCGTTGCGCCGTCCAATCCGAACATCATCTACGTCGGTTCCGGCGCCGGCATCATTCGCCCTGACCTCGCCGTTGGCGATGGCATGTACAAATCCACCGACGCCGGCAAGACATGGACGCATCTCGGACTCCGGCAGAGTCAGATGATCGCCATGGTTGACGTCGACGCAAAAAACCCCAACCGACTGTTTGTCGCGGTACTTGGCCATCCGTACGGACCGAGCGAAGAACGCGGAATTTTTCGTTCACTCGACGGAGGGGCGACGTTTCAGAAAGTCTTGTACAAAGATGAGTACACCAGCGCCAATGATGTGCACATCGATCCGCAGAATCCGAACATCGTCTACGCCACGCTCTGGCAACAACAACAGAGTTTTATCGAAGGCCAGGCCTTTGGCGGCAGCGGACAAGGCATCTACAAGTCCATGGACGGTGGCACGACCTGGAAACCACTCACGGAAGGACTGCCCAACATCGTCCAGGCCAACATCGCGATTGCGCCGAGCAATTCGGCCGTACTGTACGCGATGATCGCCGGCACACCGAAGGATGGAACCGTATCGCGCAGCACGACGGGCACGGTGGGTTTCTACAAGTCGACGGACGGCGGTGAGCATTGGCACCTCGCCCAGAGCGATCCCGTTGTCACGGGCGCCATCAAGCCCGCCACTCCGGATCAGCGCCCACTTGCGCGCATTGGTGGTGGTGATCTGCCAACGATCGTGGTCGATCCCCAGCACGAACAGGTAGTCTACAGTTCGTCGACCGTGTTCTGGCGCACCGAGGATGGCGGCCTGACGTGGTCGGCGGTGCGCGGTGCACCGGGTGGCGATGACTATCAGAAAACGTGGATCAATCCGAATAATCCCGACATCATTCTCGCCGTTTCCGATCAGGGCGGCGTCGTCTCAGGCAATCGCGGCGAGTCCTGGAGCAACTGGTACAACCAGCCCACCGCCGCGATGTATCACGTGTCCACGGACAACAGCTTTCCGTATCGCGTGTGTGGCGGACAACAGGATTCCGGGAGCGCGTGTGTCGACAGTCGGTCGATGGACGGCAAGATCACGTTCCATGACTGGCATCCGGTCAACATTCAGGAGTACGGCATTGCCGCGTCCGATCCGATTGATCCTGACCAAGTATTCGGCAGTCAGCGCAGTGGTGTCTCGTTGTACAATCGCAAGACCGCGCAGACGACGCAGGTTGGACCCGACGTGAGCGGCAAACTGCCCGATGGCGGCGCGATGAACCGCAATGTGCGGACGATGCCCATCAACTGGTCGCCGGTGGATAACTCGACGCTGTTTTACGCCTCGAACGTGGTGTGGAAGAGCAGCGATCGCGCGCACAGCTGGACGCGCATCAGCCCCGATCTCGCGCGCGCTACATGGGCGGTCCCAACGAACGCCGGCAAGTACGCGAGTGGTGTGACGCCGGCAGCGGCGGGCAGCATTACGGCGTTGTCTCCGTCGCCACGCAGCCTCGGTATTCTCTGGGCCGGCACGGATGACGGCAACATTCAGGTGACGATGAATGGTGGCGTACTGTGGAGCAATGTGACGCCACCCGAGATCAAACCGTGGACACGCATCTTCAATATCGAAGCCGGACACTTCGACACTCAGACGGCCTACGCGGCAGCGAACACGTTGCGTCTGGACGATCTCAATCCACACTTCTGGCGCACGCACGACGGCGGCAAGACATGGACGGAGATCAACACCGGTATCGCGCCGGGCGCAGTGTCGAACTCGATTCGCGAAGACCCCCGCACGAAAGGACTGTTGTACGCCTCGACGGATCTGCAGGTGTGGGTCTCGTTTGACGATGGTGACCATTGGCAGTCGATACGGCACAACATGCCGGCCATCTCCGTACGCGACCTGCAGGTGAAGGACGACGACCGCTGCCTCTGTGCCGACCTCGTAGCCGCCACGCACGGGCGCGGCTTTTACATTCTCGACGACGTGACTCCATTGCGTCAGGCGGCACAACTGCAGACCGCACGGTCCGCAGGCGCCGCGTACTTGTTCAAACCCGTCACCGCAGTGCGCGTGCGGTTCGCCACGAACGAACCAACTCCATGGCCACCGGAAATGCCGGCCGGCGAGAACCCACCTCCCGGTGGCATCCTCAATTACTTCCTGCCAACGACAGCGACGGAGCCCGTCACGCTCGAGATTGTCGACGCGGCAGGACGGCTTGTGCGCTCATACTCCAGCAACGAGAAAGCGCTCGACCCCGAGCCTGGCGTTGACATGGCGGCGTACAACAGAGTGTGTCAAAAAACGCCAACGGCACCGTTTTGCGGGTTGCCACTGTACTGGCCCGCACCGGCACTCGTCATCTCTGACAAGGTGGGATTTCATCGCTTCAGCTGGGATCTGCACTTCGATCCAGTCTCTCCGGAAGACGTGATTCCCGTGGGCGATGACGAAGCGCAGGGCGCGGTGCCACATCACACGTTTCCGGCCGTGAACGCACCGTGGGCGCCTCCGGGGCGATACACGGTGAAACTCACCGTCGATGGGAAAACCACCACGCAACCGCTCCTACTCGCGCTCGACCCACGCGTCCGTACGGGCGCACTCGGCCTCGCGCAACTGCATGCGCTGAGCACGGAGATGTATCGTGGCGCGGTCGACACGCACCGTGCCTTTGTCGAAGCGCGAGACTTGATTGCGCGGCTCAGCAGCTTGTCCGGCGCAGATGTCGACGCCTTCAAGGCCGAACTTGAAGCGGTCGCGCCGTCAAACGCGCAGGTGCGGAACGTGCGCAATATTCGTCGTCGCGGTCCGGGCGGCGCAGCGACGCCGTCGCTCGAGAGCGTGAGCAACGCGATGCAAGCCGCCGCCATGGCCATGCAGGGCGCCGATGTCGCGCCAACGGCGATTCAGGTGGCTGCGTGTACGGCGGCGCGCAAACAAGGTGCAGAAGTGCTGCCGCAATGGACGCGACTCAAGACGACAGCACTTGCGGCGTTCAACGCGAAGCGCAAGGCGGCGGGACAACTGGTGCTGCCGCCTGCGCCGAACTAGACCGTCTATTCCGCAGGCGGGCGAGGGGCGCGCGGCGGCGCGGGCAACGTGCCCTTGTTGGCAATCGCCCTGTTGATCGCTTCTACCGTAGTAGTGGCGCGAAACTCCACGATCGTCTTCGCCAACGCGGCATTCTTTTTCTTGTCGGCGACGGACACGCCGTTGATCGACGCCTTGCCCGCCTTCACTCGCTCATCGTAGCGCACCGACTTCGGATCGGTCGCAAACATGTTGAGCGTGATCACCGCATCGTCATGCAGGTTGTCCGACTTGCCGTCCACGATGCCATGCGTCTCCATGTACTTGGCGACACCGGCGTAGTCGTAGTACTCCTGAATGTGGGCGACGATCGGCGACCCATGCCAGATGGCGGTAAGCGAGTCTGCCACGAAACGCTGCCCCGCCTGATTGCCACCGCTATCGCCAATCAGGATGATCTTTTCAAATCCGTGCACTTTGAAACTGTGCACGATATCGGTCACAAGCGCACGAAAGGTGTCCTCGCGCACGCTGACGGTATTCGGACTCGTCATGTGGCTAGTCGCCGGACTGATGGTGCCTTCGGGCACAAACTTGATCACCGGTGCGCACAGCGCGTTACCCAACTTGCGGGCAATCGCTTCGCAGTTGGTTTGCAACACGTAGTTGTGTTTGCCGGTGGCGAGCCACGGACCGTTCGGCTCCAGGCCACCGGTCGGAATGATGATGGTGGTCGTGCCAGCTTTGAGCGCGTCGCGGACGTCCATCCACGTCATCTCTTCCAGCCACACGGTATTGGGCGCGGGAATGGGATTCGGTGTGTCGGCGCAATTGTACACGTTCGCGGCGCAGTTACCGCCGCCCATGTTGCGCGCTGCAGCGGCGGGTGCTTGTGCATGCGCCGCCGACGCAACCCAGAGTGGCGCGCAAACGGTTATCGCGGCGCCGAGCCGCGTGATCAACTTCCATGAGATGTGCATCGAAGACTCCAGAGCGGGATCGGGATCGTCAGCGTTCGGTGGGCAGTGCGCTGCTCCAGTCGCCATCCACGGCGGACCAGCGCTGATAAATTGCCACCCGATCTCCGACGCCGCGAGAGGCCCGCTGCGAACGACCAGCCGCAGGGTGTTGACTGCGTGGATAGGCCTTGGCTAGGCCGCGCTGGAGACGAGCATGTCAGTCTCGAGTGAGTCCGCCACCGCATGACGGATCTCCCAGTCGTGCATCATGCGCAGGAACGCGCCAGCCACGTCCGGATCGAAGTGCGTCCCCGTATGCTTCTCGATGTAGGCGAGGATATCGGGCACCTGCCACGCCACGCGGTACGGACGATGGGTGCGCAAAGCATCGAACACGTCGCAGACGTGCACCAACAGACTGGCATGATGACAGCCACGGCGCGTCTGCCGCTTGGGGTAACCACCGCTCCCCTCGATCATGATGTGGTGCTCGAATGCCACCACGGCGCAGACTTCGTGATGGTGGCTGCCCGACAAAATAAGTTGCGCGCCATCCACCGGGTGATTCTGCAACACCGCACGCTCGGCGTGCGTCAGCGCGCCCGGCTTCCGCAAAATGTCAGTCGGCACCTTCACCTTGCCGAGGTCGTGCAGCAGTCCCGCCACGCCGTAGGCGCGCGCCTCGCGCCCGGACAAGCCCATATGCTCGGCCAGGCCCATCGCCAGCGAACACACGTTGAGGGCATGCGTTGTCGTGTATTGGTCGAAATCCTTGAGCGTCAACAGCGGAATGAGCATGTTGCGGTCGCCATGCATGGCCGCCGACAACGACCCAACAACGAGTTCCGCTTCGCTCACCGGCAGGGCGCGACTGTTCAACACCTCGCTGTGCACCCACGCCACAGCATCGGCTTCTTCACTGACGTTGACGTCGCGCGTTACCGCTTCGGCCACGTCCGCAACCGCTGCCATTGCCGCGCTACCCATGGCCCCTTCACGCAATCCAATGGCGCCAAAACGAATCGGTGTTGGACGGCGGGGTCGGTCCGTGGTGATAAGGTTGCCCGTCGACTGCAAGGAAATTCTCGTCAGGACATCTTCAAGGAAGATTCGATACTCCTCGTTGCCAACCGCGCCGTCGAATTCCAGACGCTGCACGCCACAGGCGGAGAACCGCTCAGACCAATCCCAGTCACTCAGCTCGCGCAGCGTCCGCTGATTGTGGATGACCTCACGCCCGAGAAATGAGAAGACTGGGCGCGGGTCATCGCGCTGCAACTCGCGAAGCATGGCAAACGACACTTCCGCGGCACGACCGCGGGCCGGATGCCCTTCCGCGTAGAGCGACATTTTCGCCAGCGCTTGCGCCAGCGACGTCAGGTAGCGTGCCGCAATGTTCACGTGACCACCGCGCGGCGCACCGCTTCAGCATACGCGGCCTCCTTGCTGCGCTTGGCGAGGCGCAACGCGGTGGCAGCCGTCGGATGTGTGCCCCAGTGTGTGGCCAGGCCCGACACGCACGCGACCGATTCCGCCGTCGCCTTGCGCAACGTCTCGGTGCGAAACAGCCAGTGCCGAGTGAGAATCTGTTGGGTCATCCACTGTACCGCGGCATCGCTTCCGGTGGCCGCGAGTGTGCGAATAGCACGCGTTCGCAGTCCGGCATTCCAGCTCGTTCCTTCGGTGAGACACACGATGAGTACGTTGACGAACATTGGTGACGGTGTGACTGGTGCATTGGCCAGCCCCAGTGCGACGGTCTTCTCGTCGCGGTCCTTGATGGCGCGCACTACGCTCATGAGATGGGTCCTTGGCTGCTTGATCAGGAGCCGCAACGCCTCGCGACGTAACGCATCGTCGTCAGAGTTCGCGAGTTGATCGAGATCGGCCTCCGATGGTGCAATGCCGCTGCGCTCCAACAATCCCAAGAGGGCGCGCTGCACCTTCGCGCTGCGCTGCATCAGCGTGTTCGCCATATGCAACAGTCCGTCCGCGCCGGAGCGCAACAGGAGGTCGTTGATCCACAACGCATCGAGGTCGTTGCGGCGATCAAGCGCGGCCAGCAACGGCTCTACCGCGCGCTCGCGAAGGCGCGTCACCGCGTGCTCGAGTACCCGCACGTCCGGGCGCGGTGCCACGAGTTGCTCGCCGAGCAGCGGGCCAGTCACGAGACCGTCAATCAACTGGTCCCGGACCTCGGACATCGACAGTGCGGTCAGGGCGTCGAGCACCGCGGCCAGGCCATCGCGAGCAACCCATCGGGTGACGGCCTGCTCCGTTGGTGCGCCAACGGTGCCGCAGTGAATCGAGATCTCGACTATGCGCTCCGGTTCGCATCCGTCCTGCAGTGTATCTGCAACCGTGCGCTGGTCGAGGTTGCCAATGCCACTCAGCATCGCACTGTAACCGTCCGGGTTGGGATCGTCCAATGTCCATCCGTCGAGCATGCTCTTCACCTGCGAACGCAGCACCTTGTCTGAATTCGCCGCGTCGCGATTGGACCCACCCGCGTTGCGCGTCAGCTTACTCAGCATGCGCAGCATCGCCTCCGAGATCGGTTGCTTCGACGCCGTGGCGCTGGCGCGCACGAGATCGAGTACGGCGTTCGCGGTGAACGTATCTGTTGCTTGCTTCATGAACAGATCGCGCTGCGTGGCATCGCCGCCCATCTCCATCAGCCGCGTGAGTGTCTCCTGGCTGAGCGACGAGATGAGTTTCGACAGCCGTGTGCCGAGGCCGACGGTGTCGGCGGTGCCCGTCGGCGTGTGCTGCAGTTCGGTGGCGATTTGCAGAAAGTACCCGATCACCACCTGTTCGTACGCGTGCTCACCATTGCGCGCGTTGATCGCCACGGCCACGCGCTGCGGCTCGTAGTTTTCGTCGTCATCGTCGTCGACCGACAGCCCCGACAAGGCCGCGCGTGCGAGTCCAATCCACAGGCGGTGCGCCTCGGCGGACTGGCGCTCCGCCCCATCGGTGCGGCCATCGGACGCGAGTTCCAGTCGATCAAACGACGCCGGGAAAAGTGCGATGTGCCGCCATCGAGAGAGGGCATCCTCACCCAGCGCACCAAGCGGTTGATCGACGCGGGTCGCCGAGACGGCGAGCACGGTCAACATATCGTCGAGTTCCTCGCGCGTGACACCGCGCAGAAATCGGAGCGCCGCGAGTTCGTGCTCATGCAGGTGCGCTGCGAGCTTTGCCACCAAGGGATGCGTCACATCGGTGGCGACGCCTTCCACGATGAGTTGGTGCCCGGCAATACCGAGCGAGAGGACGGACCGCTCTTCCAGTGCCTGTGTCGTCCGACGATACAGCGATTCCACCGCACCCTGCAACAGTGGGTGCCCTGTCGGGTACAGTCCGCGCTTGTGCAGCGCGAGCGCAAGCTCCAGCACCAACTCGGCGAGCGCGCCAGAGAGGGTCGGAGCCTTTGCGGGACTGGGAGCGATGGAAGCGATCAAACGGTCAGCGGGATGGAGGTCGACGGCGCGCGCGTATGCGGGCGGAAGCGGGGGCCGTCACACCATGGACGGACAGCATCACGAAGTGGTCACAGCGCCCGCTCCGGGAGGTTCCGGCCGAGGTCGCCTTGCACCACACGGCGCCGTATGTTGTGATCAATCGCGAGGGCAGCGAGCAACACCTTCACCTTACACCGGGGGTTTCCATGCGCTCCTCCACGCTCACATCGCTGTGCATCTCGGCGGCCCTGCTGCCGGCTTCGATCTTCGCCCAAGGCGTGACAGTACAGAGCATCTCCGATGTGCGGTTCCAGGGCGCACTCGGCGCGATTGTCGGTATGGCCGCCAAACTTGGTGGGGGGAATACGCATGACGTGGTATCGACGAGTTATGTGTCGGGCCACCGCATGCGAACCGAATCAGCGAATTCCGCGTCGATCATCGATGCCGACGCCGGCCGTATCACCAGCATCGATCACAAGGCGAAGACCTACAGCGCGATGACGTTCGCCGAAATGGCGGCAGCGATGCAGCAAGCCACCCAAGCGTCACAGCAAAACAAACAGAAGGCGCAAGCCAAAGATCAAAAGCAAACGAAGGATTCCGTCAGCGTGACGTACAAAGTGTCCGTCGACCGTCCAGGCCAGCGCGAGAAGATCGCGGGCGCGGATGCCGAACGCGTCTTCATTACGATCACGATGGAAGGCGAAGCAACGAAGGACGACGGCAAGACGGAATCCGTCGGCAACATGGTGTTCCTCATGGACCAGTGGATTGCGAAGGACGCACCGCAGATGGCCGCCTATCGCGAATTCGAACGGGCGTA
>JANMKU010000313.1:0-1284 GCA_031372205.1 Gemmatimonadaceae bacterium
CACGATTCGCGGCCGCATCGACGCGGTGCTGCCACTGGTCGACTCACTCTCGCGTTCCGGTCGCGCCATTGTCCGCGTGGTTGGCGATGGCACCCTGCGCCCCGGCATGTATGCCGATGTGCAACTCGAAGCCACGCGCCTCACCAAGCGCCGACTTGTGCCATCGCGCGCCGTGATCGAACGCGACGGACGTCCGCTCGTGTTTGTCGTGAAAGACGGACGCGCCCAGTGGACCTACATCACTCCCGGCCGCAGCAACGGCAGCGAAACGGAAGTACTCCCCGATTCCGCCACCGGGCAAATCCCGGTGAATGCGGGCGACGCAGTGATTGTGGAAGGGCACCTCACCCTCACGCACGACGCACCCGTCAGCGTGCAAGACCCAGCAGAAGTCGCCCGGGTGAACGCCATGCGAGGGATTGTCAACAAACCGGGATCGGCGAACACGCGCCGCAAGCCGTAAGCGCGAAGCCCGTGTCGATCGCTGCCTTCGCCGTTCGCCGACCCGTCGCGACGGTCGCCGCTATTCTCGCCGTCGTGCTCATGGGCTCCGTCTCGCTCACACGACTGCCCGTCTCGCTGCTGCCCGACGTCTCGCTGCCGGTACTCACCATTCGCACCGTGTACCCCGGCGCGGCATCACCGGAAGTGTCGCGCTTTGTCGCCGAGCCGATTGAAGAAGCAATCGCCGCCACGCCGGGTCTCGTCGAACTGCGTTCCGTGAGTCGAAATGGAGAAGCGACCACCACCGCGCGTTTTGGCTGGGGCACCGACATGCGCGGCACTGTGCTCACGGTGCGTGAACGACTCGATGCCACACGCGGCGCGCTTCCCGAACGCGCGGAACGTCCAACGCTGCTCACCAGCGACCCCGGCGAACGCCCCATCGCGGTACTTGCCGTCCGCAGCGATTCGGCGAACGGCAGCGACCTGCGCAGTCTCGCACGCACAGCGCAAGAAGTACACGCACGCCGACTCGAACAGATTGAAGGCGTCGCCAGCGTTGCCGTTGTTGGCGCACCAGAAGACCAAATCCGCGTTGACCTGGATCCGGACAAACTGCGCGCACTCGACCTCACACCGGAGGATGTCGCGCAATCCATACGCGTACAAAACGCGACAGGCGCCAGTGGCACGATTCGGAAAGGTCAGTTTCGCTTCTCCGTGCGCGCGCTCACCGAGTTCCGCACACCAGCCGAAATTCTCGCCACGCCACTCGGTCGCCAAGGCTCCGGCGTCACACTCCGCGATGTGGGCACGGTTACCCTCGGTCTCGCCGATCCT
>JANMKU010000319.1:0-13620 GCA_031372205.1 Gemmatimonadaceae bacterium
GAGTGCCGGGTCGACCAGGTGAATTTTTGGCGCTTCGCCAAGCCGAGCGAACGCGGTCCCGCCGGGCTTCCACGCTGGCACTGGATCGTAGATGAACAGTCGTTCGAGCGCGTCGCGATATCGCTGCACCGTGGTCTTGGCCGGCGTCGTGCCTTCACCCGCCGTGGCAACGTCGCGCAACTTGTCTTGTGAGGTGGTCGTCGCTGTGGCTGCAGCGTAGGCGAGTAGCCATCGGCGTACGGTGACGGGGTTCGCGGCCGCACCACTCGATTCCTGCACGTCGCGTGTGGTGAGGTGCTGCACATAGCCATCGAGTTGCGCGCGACGAAATTCTGGCGCAAGGGTTCGGATGGCGGGAAATCCCGACGCGACGATCTCGCGCGCGTAGTCGCGGAGCGTCCAGGGTGAGTCTCCCCGCAGCGCCGGGCGCGGTCCGACAGCCAGCAGGTCGCCAATGCCTATTGTCTGTCGCGCGTCGGTGAAAAGGCCAACGGCCTCCAAACGCTCGCTGATCGTCATCGGGCGCATGCGAAGCGTGACAATGCGGCCTGCGCCGGTGTGCGTGGGACGTGCGCGTTCTGGCGAGGCCGCTGAGCCGGCGAGAATCACCAGTCCGGGTGTAGGGTGATCGTCGACGTACTGTCGGACGGCGTCCCAGATCTCCGGCACGTGCTGCCATTCGTCGAAGAACACCGGGAACGGCGGGCGTAGCGCCTCCGACGGGTCTGCCCGCACGACCTCGGCAACGGACGACCGATCTAGTCGAACGGTCCGGGCCGCCTGTCGCATTGCGGTGGCCGTTTTGCCGACCGCCTTGGCGCCATCTATGGATACGGCACCGATACCGGTCAGCAGGTGCGCCAGCTGCCGGTCCATGATACGTGGCGAGTATGCTCTTACTCGGCTCAGGTCGGGTGAACTCATTGTGTGTTTCGGATCATGTAAACGGTTCGGTAGGGCGGCCAAGTGTGCCCAACCGCCGCAGCTTTCGGCGTCATCGTGCGAAATAGTAGCGCATATGATTGAGAAACGGTAGGCTATCTATATGAGAAATGGTAGTAAGTTCAGATGCGAAACGGTAGTTTGCCGTTGTTGCCGTGCTGTTGACTGACTAGTCTACTCAGCAGTATACTGGATGGTAACTGGAGGAACACATATGGCGACGGCTCGCATTTTCGACACCGATCACGCGCTATTGCAGGAGATGGCGAAGCAGACGGGTAAGCAGCACCAAGAGATTATTCACGAAGCGCTGGCGAGCTTCCATCGCGAACGGATGCTCGACGACATCAATGCCGCGTTCGCGATGCTCAAGCGCGACGACAGCGCTTGGAGAGAGGAATTGGCCGAACGGACCGCGTGGGACACCACGGGCGCGGACGGCGCCACCAGTGAGTAGCTCCAGCCAGTCGGCGCAATACACACCGTCGCGCGGTGAGGTCTGGATGGTCGATCTCAGCCACACGCGCGGGCGGGAGCAAGACGGCATTCGTCCCGCGATGGTGTTGTCCGTGGACAAGTTCAACCACGGTCCGGCAGACTTGCTGATCGTGCTGCCGATCACGACGACGCAGCGCAAGATCCCAACTCACGTGCCCGTCCCGATGGGCGAAGCAGGATTGTCGTCCGATAGCTACATCAAATGCGAGGATATTCGCTCCATCTCAAAGGACCGCCTGGTTCGCCACATGGGCGACGTGACGTTCCCGCGCATCGAGAGCGTCGAAAAGTACGTCCGCGTGCTCTTAGGCTTGTAAACCCCCGCCTGCCGTTCCTATGCGCCTCATCGCTCACCTGCTCCCCCTGCTCCTCGCACCGCATCTGCTGTTCGCGCAGCGCGCCTCGACACCCACTCCCGTGGTCAAGGCGCCGACCCTCGACACCGCGTTCATTAAGGTGCCAACGTGGCGCTTCGTCGGCCCCGACGGCAATCGCGTCATCGCCGTGGCTGGCGTACCTGGCGAGTACAAGACGTACTATGCCGGCGCGGCAAGTGGTGGTCTGTTCAAGAGCACCAACGGGGGCATTCGCTGGATGCCGATCACCGATTCGTTGCGCGTGTCCTCGGTGAGTGCGATCGCCGTTGCGCCGAGTGATCCGAATGTGGTGTGGTTTGGCACTGGGGAGACGTTTCTGCGCAGCAACGTGTCCATTGGCGATGGCATCTATCGGTCCACCGATGCTGGCCAGCACTGGGCGCGCATGGGACTCGAGAACACAGGGCGCATTGGTCGCGTGCTGGTGCATCCCACCAATCCCGATGTCGTCTATGCGGCGGCGCAGGGGCACGGCTACGGACCACAGGCAGACCGTGGCCTCTGGCGCACCACGGACGGTGGCAAGCAGTGGAAGAAGGTGCTGTTTGTAAATGACAGCACCGGCGTGATTGACGTGGCGATGGACCCGACGAATCCGCGCGTCTTGTTCGCCGCGAGTTGGCAACAATACATCGTACCGTGGGACAAGAACTCTGGTGGCGCGGGCAGTGGGGTGTGGATGTCACGTGATGCCGGCGACACATGGCTGCGCCTTGATGGTGGCGCGGATGGACAAGGGTGGGGCAAAGGGCTGCCGAAGAAAGGCACGATGGGCAAGATCGCGATCGGTGTGGCGCGCAGTGATGCGCAGCGGTTGTACGCACTCATTGAAATGAAGGAACCGGCGCTCTATCGCTCCGATGACGGTGGCCGGTCGTGGCGATCGGTCAATCGCGATCATGATCTGTTGGAGCGGCCGCAGTACTACACGCGCTTTGGTATCAGTCCGAACAATGCGGACAAACTGTTTGTTGTCGGTGTGCGCTTTGTTGGCACGACTGATGGCGGTGTCACGAAGATGCCGAACGCGCCACGTGCTGGCGGCGACCTGCACGACATCTGGTGGGACGTGTCAGACGCTGATCGCTTCGTGGTGGGTGACGACGGCGGTGTGGGCATCACCATTGACGGTGGCAAATCGTTCACGCGCATCGCGCTCCCCAACGCGCAGATGTATCACGTCGCCACCGACACCAAGATTCCGTACAATCTCTACGGCAATCGACAGGACGGATACTCGTATGGTGGTCCGAGCAACTCGCGTGGCTCACGATCGATTGGCGTGTGGAGTGCCGTTGGTGGGTGCGAAAGCGGCTGGGCAATTCCCGATACCATCGACAATCGCACGGTGTGGAGTGGGTGCTACGACGCGGGCCTTGAGCGCTTTGACTTGCAGACGAAAATGGCGCGCGCGGTGGAGCCATGGCCGGAAGCAGGATACGGCGTGCCTCCGAAAGATCTCAAGTATCGCTTTCAGTGGACGTTTCCGATTCACATCTCGCCGCACGATCACAACACGGTGTACGTGGGCTCGCAGTACGTGCACAAAACCACGAACGGTGGTCAGAGTTGGACGCTGATCTCGCCGGATCTGTCAACAAACGATACCACGAAACAGCAGTCGTCCGGCGGACTGGTGACGGACAACCTATTCGTGGAAAATGTCACGGTGCTGTTTGCGATCGCCGAGTCGCCGCTGCAGAAGAATCTGATCTGGGCGGGGACGATGGACGGGTTGATGCACGTCACGCGTGACGGCGGCACGACATGGACCAACCTCACAGCCAACATTCCCGGGTTGCCGAACTGGAGCACCATCTCCGGCATTGAGCCCAGCAAGTACGACGCCGCCACGGCGTACATCGCAGTCGACGCGCATCTCATCAACGATCGCGATCCGTACATCTACAAAACGACCGACTTCGGCAAGACCTGGACGCGACTGAGCAGCGACATTCCAAAGAGCGTGTTCAGTTACGTGCACGTCGTGCGTGAGGATCCGGTGCGCAAAGGCATGCTGTATGCTGGGACCGAGAACGCGCTCTACCTCTCACTCGATGATGGCGGTCACTGGACGGAGATTAACGGCGGCTTGCCGCATGCGCCGGTGAGCTGGTTGCAGATTCAGGGCCAGTTTCACGATCTCGTGGTCGCGACGTACGGTCGCGGCTTCTGGATTGCCGATGACATTACGCATCTCCGCCCCCTCGCCGATTCGCTCGCCAGCAAACCGGCGGCACTACTGCCGCTGCGCGCCGCCTATCGGTTCCGCAAAGTCTCCACGCCAACCAGTGCGACCAATTCATTGGTTGGTGGTGACGATCCGCCGCTCGCCGCCACCCTCAACTACACGGTTGGTGCGCTGCCATCAGACTCCACGGCGAAAGATTCGGTGCAATTCCGCGTCTTCGACATCGACGGGAAGCTGATTCGCAAGTTTGCGTCGGCTCCCGCAAAGCGCGGACTTAATCGCGCCTTGTGGGATCTGCGACACGAAGGGCCGCGCAAGGCCAAACTGCGCACCGCTCCACCGGGCAACAGTGCCCTTCGCGTGCTTGACTCGCGCGCGCTCGTGCCCTGGGATTTGGATCTCGTCGGCGGGCAAGTTGGTCCACTCGTCACGCCGGGCATGTACACGGTGGCCATGCTGTGGGGCCGAGACACATTGCGTCAGCGCGTTGAAGTCCGTCGCGATCCCAACAGCGAGGGCACGACCGCCGACATCGCCGCGCAGGTGACACTCGCACTCAGCATTCGCGATGCACTGAACGAAACCGTTGCGCTCATCGACGAGTCCGAATGGAGCCGACGTGGCTTTGAGCAGTTACGCACGACGCTGCGCGAGAAGATCAAGGATGCAAAGGAGTTTGGGCCATCGCCGGGTCGTGATCCGAAGGTGGCAGACGCGGAAGCGTTCATCAAAGACATCGATGCCGTCGAGAAGAAAGTCCTCGGCATTGAGGGCAAGCTGTACGATGTCGCCCTGACCGGTGCGCGTGAGGACTCGTTCCGTTCGCCCAATCAGCTCTACGAAAAACTGGCTTCCGTGGGCAGCGATGTGTCGGCGTCGAGTGTGGACTTCCGCCCCACCGACCAGCAAGGTGCCGTGTATAGCATGCTGCGGACGCAGCTGGACGGTCTCAAAAAGCAGTTTGGCGATCTGGTTGCCAACGATCTTGCGGCGTTCGCGGCGAAAGCGGCCAAGCTGGGCATTACGATCCCGGTATTGTTTGACTAGTCGGCGCCCCCGGACGCATTTGACAACGGCATAGCAAACGCGGCACTATCTTCTGGTGCATCTCGACGAAACGCAGAGCCTTACCCGCAGGAGTGACTCATGAGGCGTGTACTCGCAGTAACCGCTGGTCTCGCTATTACCGGCATTTGTGCCGCTGCCATACCATACGTGCACACCGTGCGCGCGAAGACGGCCACCGTCACCGTGCACTGCTCCAACGGCACCGACTCGGCCTTCGTCACACCGACGCGTGTGCGCATCGCCGTTGGCGACAGTGTCGAGTGGGAAATGGCCGGTAGCGTTGCGTCAGATTCGATCGTGATCACACTCAAGGACAGCAAGCGGACGTGGCCGTTTGCCGGCAGGGCGCCGCGCGGGCATGGCCGTGCCGACGCACGCGCGGGCATACGCTCTGACGTGCGGGCGCACCGCGCGCACACGCGAGGCACCTTCGCCTACAACGTTGATTTGCTGTGTCACATCCCTGGCGGTGGAACGCGGGCCATACGGATCGACCCGGACATCATCATCGAATAGCGCCCAGTTGAGCGGAGACCATCCGCATGATACCACTCTCGCCGCCAAACACCGTCTGGCAGAACAATCCAGACTACAAGACGCTGCCGCCGCGACTTGAGCGCGTCGGGCCGTATCGCGTGCTGCAGCTGTTAGCGCAGGGCGGCATGGGCTTGGTGTACGAAGCGGAGCAGATGGAGCCGGTTCGGCGTCGTGTCGCGCTCAAGGTGATCAAGGCCGGCATGGACAGCAGTGATGTCGTTGCCCGCTTTGAAGCGGAAAGACAGGCACTCGCAGTGATGGAGCACCCGAACATTGCCAAGGTGCTCGATGGCGGTGTCACGGACGACGGACGCCCGTACTTCGTGATGGAGCTCGTCAAGGGCGTGCCGATCTCGGAGTACTGCGACACGCACAAGCTGTCCACGCGTGAACGACTTGGGATCTTCATTGACGTCTGTCACGCGGTGCTGCACGCGCACCAGAAAGGCGTCATCCACCGCGATCTCAAACCGTCCAACGTGCTGGTCATGCTGCAGGATGACCGGCCCGTGCCCAAAGTGATCGACTTCGGCATCGCGAAAGCGCTGTCGCAGCAGCTCACCGACCGCACGTTGTTCACAGCGGTGGGGCTGGCCATCGGCACGCCAGCGTACATGAGTCCAGAGCAGGCGGACCCCTCCGCACTCGACGTCGACACACGCACCGACATCTATTCGCTTGGTGTGATGCTGTACGAGTTGCTGGTCGGCCGACTGCCCATCGACCCGAAGGAGATTGGACTCTCCGCGTTCATGGTGCAACTCGCGTTACGCGAAACAAATCCGAGCATGCCGAGCGTCAAGATCGCCACACTCGGTGCGGAGTCTGGTCATGTGTCCAACTGCCGTCGCACAGACGCCAAAGCCCTGCGCCGCGAGCTGCAGGGTGACCTCGACTGGATTGTGATGAAGGCGTTGGACCCGGATCGCACCAGACGCTATGAAACAGCGAACGCGTTCGCGATGGACATTCAGCGGCATCTGGACAATGAACCCGTCGCGGCGCGACCACCGTCCACGCTTTATCGTCTCGGGCGGTTTGCGCGACGCAACCGCATTGCGGTCCTGGCCAGTGCCATGGTGGTCTTGGCGCTCGTGGTTGGGCTCTCCGTTGCCGGCGTGGCCCTCGTGCGCGCACGTCGCGCGCAAGCACTGGCCACACAGGAAGCCGAGACGTCGCGGCAGGTCGCAAATTTTCTGACGGGACTGTTCAGAGTATCCGATCCCGGAGCAGCGCGCGGCAACAGTGTCACGGCACGCGAGATTCTTGATCTCGGTGCGGCGCGTATTCGTACTGGCCTCGCCGATCAGCCGTTGGTACAGGCCGAGATGATGCACACCATGGGCATCGTCTATCGCGAGATGGGTCTCTTTGCGGAAGCACAGCCGTTGCTGGAGCAGGCGATCGCCACGCGTTCCGCGCGACTCGATCCGGACAATGCGGATTTGCAATCGAGTACGCTGGAGCTTGGACGTCTGGCGCAACAGCAGGGTCGCTTCGTGGTCGCCGAATCACTGTTTCGCGCGACGTTGCGGTCCCAGGAGCGTGTGTTGGGTCGCGACAGCCCGGCGTTGATGCCGGTCCTCAGTGGGCTTGGTGGGATGTTCGTCTCCAAGGGGCGACTCCCCGAAGCAGAGTCGTTGCTGACACGCGCTGTTGCGCTGCGCGCGAAGAGCAACGCGCCAGACGACCTGGACTACGCGCGCACGCTGCGACACCTCGCGTCGACCTATCTCGCCGAAGGACGGTATGCCGATGCGGAGCCAGCATTTCGTCGTGCGCTGACGATGTACGAACGCGTCGTCGGCAATGATCATCCCGATGTGGGACGCGCACTGAACAACTTGGGCGTGGTCTACTATTCACTGCAGCGCTATGACGACGCCGAAGCGATCTACACGCGCGCGGAAACCAATCTCTCGAAGACGCTTGGCGCCGACCACCCCAATGTCGCGTCCATCAACATCAACCTTGGCGAAATCGCCTACAAGCGCGGTCGGTTACCGGATGCGCAAGTTCGCCTCGAGCGTGCACTGACCATTCTGCACAAGAGCGTTGTGCCTGGCGATCCGCGCATTGGCACCGCGGAGTATGATCTGGCCAATGTGAAGCGCGATCTCGGCAAGAGCGCCGATGCGGAAACGTCTTATCGTCGCGCCCTGCAGATTCGCGAAACAGCCTTAGGCGCAAATTCGCCGAAAGTCGCCGAAGTACTGGTGGACTACGCCAAGTTGCTGCGGCTGATCAAGCGTGACGACGAAGCAGCCCGATTTGAAGAACGGGCGCGGGCGATGTCGCCGAGCAAGTAAGCGGCATGCGCGGGGTACTGTTGAGCGTGCTCATCGCCGTTGGTTCGTTGGGCGCGCAGGAACGGCCCAGCGGCACGCTCAGTGGTGTGGTGCGCGATGCGACGAGCGGACTGGCAGTGCCTGGCGCAGTGGTCTCGCTCCTCGATTCTGCGCGCACCGTGCTGCAGCGCACCACATCAGGCGCGGGCGGTGCGTACCGGCTCGTACTGTCGCGCGCGGCGGTCCGTGTGCAGGTGCGACGGATCGGTTTTCGGCCGTACGAGCAGCTGCTACCGCCTGACAACGGCGACAATCGGGCAGTCGATATTCGCGCCGAACGGTTGCCCAGCATGATCGGTGGTCTGATCGTGACGGCGCGCGCTTCGTGCCCGGCGCATGAGGATACACCGGTGGCGTTTGGGTTGTGGGAGCAGGCGCGTTCGGCGCTGCTCGCGTCAGTCGTGGCGCGCGAATCGCAGCGTGCAGACATGCGTCGCTACCGCTTCGATCGGGTGCTCGACGACGAGCGTGCGGCAAACATGCGTGTGGTGACGGACACGTCGGTTCGATCGCAAGCGTCGTTTGCCGCCGTGCTCACGCCTGCTGGGTTCGTGCGCAGTGGCTTTGCGCTCGATGGGCCGGTGGAGCGCACCTACTATGGACCGGACGCCGACGTGCTGTTGAGCGACGCGTTTCTGAACGGCTATTGCATGCGTCTCGCCGACCGCGATCCACAGCATCCGGAGCGTGTTGGGGTGCGCTTCACACCGGCGCGCAGTCAGCGCGACCGCGTGGAAATCGATGGCACGTTGTGGATCGATACCGCCGCGCGTTCGCTGACGCACATCGCCTACCGATATCTCATGACGGACGGTCGACTCAATGCCGCGCGACCGGGCGGCGAAGTCGTGTTCGCCGAAATGCCGAGTGGTGCGGTGTTCATTGATCGCTGGACGATGCGACTTGCCGGGTTCGCGGTAGAGACGATTCCCAGTGTGATCATGGGCACTCACCCCGGTGGCGGTGTTGGCACGACGCAGCGGTTGGTGCGCGTGATCAGCGAAACTGGCGGTGCGCTCGCCGAAGCCCGATGGGGCGACGGGAGTGCGTGGCGTGGCACGTTTGGCGCGATGACGGTGCGCGCCGAGATCGATTCCGGACGGGCCGTTCCAGAGCGTACGATACGACTCGCCCGCTCGCCCTATCGTGCACAGACCGACACGGCGAGCATCGCGCGATTTGACGAATTGGTTGCTGGGCCGTACGACGCAGTGCTGGAGGACGAACGATTGGTGCCGATTGGACTCGAGCTCACCGTGCCTGTGCCGCGACACGTTGTGCTCGGCGAGACGCTGTCTGTCCGCATGCCCTTCCCTACGCCGGAGTCATTCGTCACTGGCCGCTGCAAGGACAATCGTCAGTGGAAGGCGGGCGATGTACCACAGGTGCTGATGCGCGTGGTTACGCCGCTCGGTCAACCCGTAAGCAATGCGCGGATTGAGATTGCGTGGGATACCACAAGCGCTGGCTTCACCGTTCCTGTCCGGTTGCATACCACCGGAACAGATGGCTTGGCCACGCTCTGTGCGCGGCACACAACAACTGTTCGGCACATTAGACTCACCGCGCGCGCCCGCGACGGGCGATATGTCGAGCAACTCGTGACGCTCGGCGATACGTTAGCCGTCGTACCGCTCATCCTGCGCGACGGCGACTCAGATTGGCGTTCCAACGCGCGCGCTTCTCGACTCCTTCCCCGCTCCGATGCTGCTGCTTCGATTCCGGTCCCTTGTGGGTCTTCTGCTGCTCGTCGCCCTCTGTTGGGTGCTGAGTCGAAACCGAAAGGCTATCACCTGGCGTGTGGTGCTCTGGGGCGTCGGACTACAGATGCTGTTCGGCGTGCTCGTCTTGCTCACGCCCGTCGGTGCGTCGCTGTTCAGTGCCGTGAACGACGTGCTGCTCAGCGTGATGCGTTTTTCCGAAGTGGGCGCGCGCTTTCTATTTGGCGATCTGATTTTCAATAACGTGCCGGTTGGTACGGGCGTGGCAGGAGGCAACGGCGCACTCGTCGTGTCGCAAACCATGACGGCACGCACTGGAGCCTACTTCGCCTTTCACGTGCTGCCCACGATCATCTTTTTCTCGTCGTTCATGGCCGTGCTCTATCACCTCCGGATCATGCAGCGCGTCGTCCATGGCATTGCGTGGGTGATGCAGCGTACGATGGGCACGTCGGGCGCGGAATCGCTCGCGACCGCGGGTGGCATATTCGTCGGGCTGATGGAAACGCCACTGCTGGTGCGTCCCTACCTCGAGCGCATGACGCGGTCGGAGGTGTTCGCCCTGATGGTGGCCGGACTCGCGTCGATCAGCGGCGGCCTGTTGGTCGCCTACGTCGGTCTGCTCTCACCGTTCTTCCCCGACATCGGCGGCCACCTTGTTTCGGCGTCGTTCATGTCTGCGCCGGCCGCGCTCGCGGTGTCGAAACTGCTGTATCCAGAGACTGACACGGCGGAGACATCGCGAGGGTTGCCAGTCGAGTCGGAGCAGCGTGGTGACGTCAACCTTATTGATGCGGCTGGTCGTGGCGCCACCGAAGGACTGTTCATGGCGCTCAAGGTTGGTGCGATGCTGATCGCATTCCTTGCGCTCCTGGAGATGGTCAACGCGGGCGTTGGGTGGATGGGACGCACGGCCGGATTCGCCGATGTCACACTGCAGCGTATGCTCGGTGTCGTCATGGCGCCGGTGGCATGGATGATTGGCGTGCCGTGGACGGACGCGCACGTGGTCGGTGAGCTGATCGGCGTGAAGACTGTACTCAACGAATTCGTCGCGTTCCGTCAGTTGGCGGATTATCTGCAGGGGCCCGTCGTACTCAGTCATCGATCGATGGTGCTGGCCAGCTACGCACTCGCCGGCTTCGCGAACTTCGGGTCCATCGCGATGCAGATCGCCGGCATGGGTGAACTCGCGCCGAACAAGCGGTCCATGCTGGCGGAGTTGGGGATGCGCGCGCTGCTCGGCGGATTGATTGCGTCGCTGATGACCGCCGCAGTCGCGGGTGTGCTGCTGCCGTGACCGATAGCACGACCCGTGGAGTGCGTACGCTAGTGGTGAGTGGTACGCTATCGCTCGATACGACTGAGCGGGCGGGTGTGGTCCATGATTCGGTGCCGGGTGGATCGGCACTGTACGCGGCGGCCGGTGCGCGCCTGCTGATCCCGACGCGCATCGTGGGGACCGTCGGGCGCGATTTTCCGTTCGACGCACTGGGTGTCGACGACGTGTCGGCCATCGATATGTCCAGCATCGCGGTCCTGGATGGACCGACATTTCGCTGGAGCGCGCGCTACGAGGCTGATGGGAACCAACGCGTCACGTTGTCTCGTGATGCCGGCGTTGCGGCGGGACGGCTACCGGATGTGCCGCGCATGCGTGACGGCTACGCGCTGCTGTTGGCGAGCACGGATCCACGCGTGCAGACGCACGTCCGCGATGCGTGCGCCAGCGCCAGTCTGGTTGGGCTCGACAGCATGGCGCATTGGTGGACGGAGCGCCGCGACGCGTTGTTGGCGCTGCTGCGCCGAGTGGATGTGGTGTTCGTGGACGAGGGTGAACTCGCACTCGCTACTGATTCCACCGATGCGGCCGATGGTGTCCAGCGACTGCTGGCCCTCGGTGCGCCACTTGTGGTGGTCAAGCGCGGCGCGCGTGGTGCGTTGATGCAGCGAAGGCATGAGGACCCGATTGCGACCACAGCGGACGCGACGCGCGTCGCGGATACGACAGGGGCGGGTGATGCCTTCGCGGGCGCATTCATGGCCGCACTGGTGCAGTGTCCTGCATGGGGCGACCGGGACACATTGCAATTCGCGACCGCGATGGCGTCGTTCGCGGTGGAAGGGGTGGGGGTGAGCGCGCTCGGGTCTGCAGATTTCGGCGCGGTGCGCAGGCGGATGGCATCACTGGACTCGACATCGTCTCGCCGGCATGGCCCGCCAAACCGCGGCGTGACGCGTTAGTAAGCTGTTGCGCAACAGCGTGATGTGGCGCGCGTGCGAATGGTGGCAGGTAACGTCGGGGACAGAGTTACCGTTTGCCCATGCCAGCTTGCACAGACCCCTGCGCCGAGCGTACGCTTCCATCACCATGGGCGCCGAACGGAGACCCGAATGGCAGATCCAGCACGTGGACGCGTCATGTTGATGACGGTCGACGAATTTCTTGTGCATCCGTCGCCCGAGGGCGTGAAGACGGAACTCGTTCGTGGTGAGCTTCGCGTGAGTCCGTCCGCAGGCATTCCGCACGGGTTTGCGGCAACCAAACTCGTGGTCTTGCTTTGGGCATACGTCGCTCCCCGTCGACTCGGTCACGTGTTAGCAGATGGCATTGGCTACGAGTTGCTACAGCTGCCGCGCACGGTGCGCGTACCTGACGCGTCGTTTGTGCGAGCCGAGCGCCTGCCGCCGCGGGGCCCTAGCCTTGGCACGAGACTGTTCAACTTCGCTCCAGATCTGGCCGTCGAGGTGCTGTCGCCCAGCGAGACAGCATTGCAACTCCAGGAGAAGCTCGACGATTACGTGCGCGGCGGCTCGACGTTGATCTGGGTCGTGGATCCTGTGCTACGCACAGTGAGGATCGTCTCAACGGTTTGGCCGGACACGCTGCTGCACGAGGGTGACACGCTCACAGGCGGACACGTCCTTCCGGGATTCTCCTGCATCGTGTCCGAGATCTTCGAGGGGATCGCCCGCGACTGATGGCTAGCCGTCGCTACGGCACGCTCGACGCAACCTCGCGCACGCCAATAGGTGAGCACAATTGGGCAGGCAACGTGGAATACAGCACCGCCACGTTGCGTGACGCGCATACCGTCCAGCAGGTGCGTGATGTGGTGCGCGCGCAACCACAGCTCACCACACTCGGCACACGCCACTGTTTTAGTCGTATTGCCGACAGTCGCCACGCCCTGCTGCGCTCCGGTTCGCTCACGGGCACCCTGTCGTCGGCCGTCGCTGCACTCAATCTCGTCACCGCGTCCGGTCACCTGCTGCATCTATCGCGCGCGCACGACGGCGATGACTTTCGTGGCGCTGTTGTGGGACTGGGCGCGCTGGGCGTCGCGGTGGGCATCACGCTGGACATCGAACCGCGCTATGACATGCGACAGTCGGTGTATGTGGACATGCCGCTGCACGTCGCGCGTGATCACTTCGACGACATTCAGGCGAGCGCCTACAGCGTGAGCCTATTCACGGACTGGCAGAGCACGCGGTGCACCGCCTGGCTCAAAACGCGCGTTGGTGATGTGGCCGACGCCGACGTGCCCGAGCTATATGGCGCCACCCGCGCGACACACGACGTCCATCCCATCGCCAACGTGTCGGCGGAGCACTGTACGGCGCAATGTGGTGTGGCTGGCCCATGGCACGAGCGGCTGCCGCACTTTCGTCTCAACTTTACGCCAAGCTCGGGGAAGGAACTGCAGTCGGAGTACTTTGTCCCGCGCCACCATGCGATGGACGCAATGCTAGCCGTCGAACGACTTGGTGCACAGATCGCGCCGCGTCTCCTCATCTCAGAGATCCGCACCATTGCCGCCGACGATCTCTGGCTGAGCCCCGCGTACGGCCGCGCAACCGTCGCCCTGCACTTCACGTGGAAGCCGGATTGGCCAGCCGTTCGTCATCTGCTACCGGTACTGGAGCGCGAACTC
>JANMKU010000322.1:0-17712 GCA_031372205.1 Gemmatimonadaceae bacterium
TTGTTCCAGTCCACCCAGTTCAGATTGTAGATGTCTCCGTCAATCTTGTGCGTTGCACCTGACGCAATGCGCGACCAGCCCGGTTGTTTGCGATTCGCGGAGTTGGTGCCGTACATCGGCATCATCTTGAAGCCAAGTTTGCGCGCTTCGGTAATGAGTGTCCCAAGCCCCCGCTCACCACCCATACGTTGCGGCACAGCATAGTTGGGATAGTCCCAGTAGTAGCGCCCGTCCCACGAAGCCAGAAACACCAACACACGTTCAGCCGGCATCTGTGTCGCCATCCAGCGCAAAATCGCCAGCTGCTGCGCGTAGTCATTAAAAATGAAGCCGGTGAAATGCATGCCGTGCAGCGTGGTCACCATCGCGATATTCCGCATCCAGGTCGGGACATCAGTGCGCGTATCCCACGCCGGCAGATTGAACGCCTTCTCCACGTGCGTCATGTGTGGCATCATGGCGCCTTCAAACGTGTCCGCGTGTCCGAGTTGCCAGCGCGGGACGACCACACGCGTGTCATTGCGCCATCCATCATGCTCGTAAATGGCTTCCACGCGAAATGCGCGTTCACCAGCCTGATAGTAGTAACGCTTCGGCCGCACGCGCGTGTCCTGCGTGGTGATGTACAGGAAGTCTGTGTCTGCCACCTGCACAATCGATATTGGCGTCGTCATGCTCTGCGGCGTGCCAGCACCGTGCAGATCGCCAGCACCGAACGTGTACCCGCCGAGTACATCGCCGTCGCGCGTGTCGTTCAGTGGCCCACCACCAAACGACACCTTCCCACGTGGCACGTCGCGGATCACCGTTGTTACAGTCTTGATTGGGCGGCCCATTTCGGCGACCACATCCCATTCAATGGTACGGCCCGTTCGTTTGAAGTTGACGGTGACCGTACCTGGTGCCTTCTCCTGTCCGCCCGCCCATACGAGGCCGCTGCACGTGAGCTGCAACGCATCCGCCGAGCCGGTAGCCCGCATAAGCGCACGGTCGAGACTATACGTGTTCTCTTCGGTGAAGATGAGGAAGCTGAAGCGATGGTCGCCGAACACCACGCCGGGTTCGGGGAAGTCGAAACTGAACTTCATGAACGACGGACCGCGCGGCGGGGTGAACACATCGCTGGTCGAGGAGAGCTCGACGATGTCGCCCGGCGCAAACGCGTCGCCAACAACAGGTAGCACCGACTGGACCGGGTTGACGATCGGCGTCGCACCGAGTGAATGCAGGTCGAACGGCGAGAGAGCGCCGGCGACACCAATGGTCTTGATCCAGTCGCGTCGGGAAAACGGCTTGGTCATCGAGAGGCACGGAAAGGGGTTGGACAAGTATCTACTGACGGCCAACCCATGTCGAGCACGGAACCGAACCGTCCGACTACGGTATGTGACAGTCATGCGAACACCTGGACGTCTCTTCTGGCCACTTGCCGCGGCCACCATTCTCGCCGACTGCAGTTCGAAGCGTGCGGTGGAAGCCACCATGCCACTCACCGGTGTGCCGAGGGACGTCATTCGCGGTCTGCTGCGATTCAACTTGCACTACAATCCTGGCGCGGCGTTCTCCACGAACTTTGGGCCGTACCAGCGGTGGGTGTTGGTTGGCATTGCGGTCGGCATCCTCGCAGTGTTGTGGCGATCGTACGGCAGTGTCGCGCGCACCGGCTGGCTCGGTGTGACCGGATTGGCCCTGGTGGTTGGTGGCGCTACAGGCAACATGCTCGACCGCCTCATCTCCGATCGCGGCGTGGTGGACTTCATTGATGTTGGTGTTGGTGCCTCCCGGTTTTTCATCTTCAACATCGCGGACGCGGGCGTGTCGGTTGGGGCGGCGCTCCTCATCATCGCAACCTGGCGCAATGAACGACAACGCATGGCTGACACTGGGGTGCATGGGTGATTGCATCGTGTGACTGCATCGTGGGTGACTGCGCGAGGTAAACCGTCCGTGCGTGTGTCGTTGTCGAACGCACACCTTCGATGGCCACCCTCCCGATTCGGTTGAATTCGTGCGTTTACTCCGTGGTGTCATGCTGGCGCTCACGCGCGCCATTCGCTGTGCTGTTGGTGACGGCCAATCAGGAGTTCTTGCTGCGTCATCCCGCGCCGTCAGTGGACTTTGCCCCAGCGCTGCATTCCGGGCGTTGCCGGACTACCGTGCGTACGCGAGCGTGGCGGCGCAATTGGAGCTGCAGATTATAGATGAACTCTCGACAGTGCTGCTCAGCGATGCAAAGCGCTCGGCGTTTTATCCCGCGGGCGCCGTGACGGCGTTGGTGCTGGATCGCGCGAGACCATCGTGGCGTACGGAGTATTTTCCGGCACCGTTTATGTTGTCGCCGTTGTTGCGCTGAATCGTCTCGCGCCAGCGCGATCGGCAATGGCTCACCATCCAGTCGATCGGCAAGCAGCACCTCCGGTTCAGCAGGTCGGTGAGCGGCAGACTCGTGCGGGCACCATCCTGTCCGCGCAACACGACGAACGCCGCGTCCGGATGTGGGCCAGCAAGCGGCACGACGAGCTGGTGGTAAAAGTCCGAGAATCGCATGCCGGTCCACGGCACCTGTCGGCGTGTCCACGTCGTCACACAATGGAAGTCGGAGCATTGCGCGACACGAGCGATGCGCGAGAGCTCGATACCGACGGTCACCGTCGTCCTGACGTCGCCGGCAAGCTGCAGGGTTGCTGAGTCCGTAACGGACGGAAATCGCGTGGCCAATGGGAGCAATCCGAACCGCGGTAGCGCTGCGACTTCGCACTGTCCCGGTGGGAGCGGCACCTTCGTGGCCATGCACTCCCTCCGCCAGAGGTCACCGCTACGTTCATGGGCGCGACCAACCGCCTAGCCGCGGTGGGAGCCACGTAGTATGCTAGACGTTCGAGTACACGTGCGGCGCCACACGAGCCGCCTGCCGAACTGAACGGCGGCTGTGACGACGATGTCACTTATCATCTGGGACTCCATCATGTCAGTTGCGAAAGTCACCGAAATCACCTCAACGTCAAAGAAGTCCTTCGAGGATGCGATCGAGAAGGGGCTCGCCCGCGCCAACAAGACCCTTAAGAACGTCAAGGGCGCGTGGATTGCAAATCAGAAAGTCGAGTGCACCGATGGCAAGATTACGGCTTACCGCGTCGACATGAAGGTCACCTTCGTGCTCAACGACTGATTCTCTTCCTTCCAATCGCGGACTCACTCATGCATTCACCGATCGATCCACTGCCGGACTTCTCCGACGTGCAGTCTGGAAGCTCCTCAGAAGCCATGTCCGAAGAGCGGGCCATGCCCACTTTCGAAGAGTACACGGTCAAAGGCGGCGACTCACTCTCCAAAATCGCCAAGAAGCACTACGGCGATGCGATGAAGTGGAAGGACATTTACGAAGCCAACCGCGACACCGTCAAGAATCCGGACCTCATCCAGATCGGATGGGTTCTCAAACTTCCCCAGCTGTGAGGACGACGCACACGATGAAGACGATCCGCACGTCAGGCGTCGGCCTGGTTGCACTCGCGCTGTTGGGCCTCTCCGCCTGCACAAAAAAGGAAGAGGCCCCGCCACCACCCGTGGTCGCCGCTCCGGTCGCACCGCCCGCCGCCATCGTCTCCACTATCGAGACGGGCAAGCACCTCGGTGCCAACCGCCGAGTAGCCGAAGCAACAAGCACGTTTGGTCCGAAAGACACGATGTATCTCTCCGTCGTGTCAGAAAACAGCACGCCGACCACCAGCATGATTGCCAAGTGGACCTACCAGACGGGCCAACTCGTCGACTCCACCATGCAGATGGTGGCGCGCACCGACACCACAAGCCCAGCGGCCGTGACGGAATTCCACATCGTCAAGCCCAAGGGCTGGCCGGTCGGCAAGTACAAGGTCGAATTGTGGATGAACGGCGTGTCGGCAGGATCGCGCGATCTTGAAGTAAAGAAGTAATCGCATCAGCGATTGCACCAAGCGGCGCACGCATTCATTTGCGTGCGCCGCTTTGCTATCGCACGTCGCGCTATCGCGTTATCGCGCCCCCATCGCGCTATCGCAGCGTAACCTTGCGCGTCTGGTAGCTCACTTCATCGTCGATCGCATTCTTCACCGGATCCAGCGAGACAGTGATCGGGAAGCCAAGCGCCGGATCGAACGCCAGCGCAACCAGCGTGCCTGACTTTCGCAGCGCGGCGCGAATTTCGTCAAACAACTGGTCTACCGTTCGAAACGACGACAGCTGCACCGGCCCCTCAGCGCCGTTGGTATTGAGCGCACGCGCCGACACAACAACCCCGGCGCTCACGGACACGTCGAACGTCGTGCCGCCGTACGGACAGAAGCAGGCCACTTGCTGCTCCATGAGATAGCTGTTCGACGCTGGGCGTACGCTCTTCCACTGGGCGACGGCAAGGTTGAGCGCGTTCTGTTCTGGACTCGCGGGGTCGTTGGCGCACCCAACAAGGAGCAAAAGCGACGCGCCCAGTGTGAATGCGGCACGCACGCTCGGCGGGCGGATGTGAAGCATGGATGCGAGCACGGGTCCCCTCATGGCTTGAGTCTGCATGCATTGAACCCGCGAATCGCGTCTTGGGTCACCGTCCGTCCCAACGGCACGGCGCACTGAAACCATTGCGGCGACGGCGCCGTCCGGATGGATCAAACCATTCAGCGCTCGGGACGGTCTAACCCGGGAGTGTCCGGTTCCCCGCCCCCCACCGTGCCCCTGATGCGAAACATCACGCTCGCCGCCCGGATGTTGCTCAAGACGCCCTTTGTCACCACCATCGCCATCCTCTCGCTGGCGCTCGGCATCGGTGCGAACACGGCCATCTTTTCGATGTTCGATCAGCTCTTGCGACGTCCATTGCCCGTCAATGAGCCAACCCGCCTGGTAAACCTTTCGGCACCGGGCCCGGCACCTGGTTCGAACTCCTGCAATCAATCGGGCGGCTGCGACATCGTTTTCAGTTACCCCATGTTTCGCGATCTGGAAAAGGCACAGACCTCGTTCACCGGCATCGCCGCCCATCGCATCATGAACGTGTCGCTCAGCGTGCGCAATGAGCCGATGACTGGCGAAGGCTCAATGGTGAGTGGTTCGTATTTTCCGGTGCTCGGACTCAACGCATCCCTTGGACGCCTGCTCACGCCCGATGACGATAAAGTCATTGGTGCAAATTTTGTCGCCGTCATCAGCTACAACTTCTGGGAGAATAAGTTCGGCAAGGACCCGGGTGTGCTCGGCAAACCCATCATCGTTAATGGCAAGTCGTTTACGATCATTGGCGTTGCGCCAGAGTCGTTCAACGGCACGACAACGGGTTCACGCCCACTAGTCTACGTGCCAATCTCCATGCGCGGGGAACTGCAGCGATTTACGCGATGGGAGGATCGTCGCAACTATTGGATTTATCTCTTCGCGCGTCTCAAACCCGGTGTATCCATCGAAGCCGCACGCACGGCCAGCAATGCGATCTACCACCCGATGCTCACCGATGTCGAGGCGCCGCTACAGCAAGGCATGAGCGACAAGACGATGGAGAGTTTCAAGAAAAAGCTGCTGCTGCTCGACCCAGGCCCGCGTGGGCAGAGCAACATTATTCGCGAAGCCAAGACGCCACTCATTCTGCTCTTCTCCGTCACCGGCGTCGTGTTGCTCATTGCCTGCGCGAATATTGCGAATCTGCTGCTCGCACGCGGCGCTGGTCGTGCTACCGAAATGGGTGTTCGCCTGGCCCTCGGCGGCACACGCCGACACCTCATCACGCAGCTTCTCACCGAGAGTGTGATGCTGTCGCTCATCGGTGGTGCTGCCTCGTTGCTCGTCGCCTTCTGGACGTTGCGTGCCATCAGCGCCCTACTGCCACCCGAAGCATCAGAAACGATGCGCTTCACCATTAGCGGCACGGTGATCGGCTTTGCCGGATTGCTGAGCGTGTTGACCGGCGTGCTGTTCGGACTCTTCCCGGCGCTGCACAGCACACGCAGCGACTTGATGGGGACCATTCGCGCCGGCGCTGGACAGATCGCTGGCGGGCGTGCGGCTGCACGCTTTCGCGCTGGCCTTGTCACGGCGCAGATTGCCTTGTCGATGGGACTCCTCATCATGTCGGCGCTGTTCCTCAAGAGCCTGATGAATGTCAGCAAGGTTGACCTTGGCCTCAGAGTCGACAACATCGCCACCTTCAGCATCGTTCCGCGCCGGTCGGGCTACGACAGCGCGCAAAGCGCCGTACTGTTCAATCGCGTCGCGCAGGAGCTCAAAGGCGTTCCCGGTATCACCGGCGTCACTGAGGGAGCGGTGCCCCTGCTCAGCGGCAGCAACAATAACAACTCGCTCAAGGTGCAAGGGTACGATTGCGGACCGGATGTGGATTGTAACTCGGCCGCAAATCAAATCGGCGCCGACTATTTCAAGACGTTCAACGTGCCGATCCTCGCCGGTCGCGAGTTTACGACAGCCGATGTGTTTGGCACGCAACGCATGGCCATCGTCAATGAGGAGTTTGTCAGGAAATTCAAACTTGGGGCGAACGCGGTCGGCAAGTTCATCGGCGAAGACGAGAACGATTCACTGAACGTGCAAATCATCGGGGTGATTCGCAACGTGAAGTACAGCGAGGTGAAGGACTCGGTGCCGCCGGTCTACTACCGACCGTGGCGTCAGGACCCGCGCACCGGCGGCCTCTATTTCTACGTCCAGTCGTCGCTGCCACCAGAACAAATGCTGGGCACGTTGCGCGCCACGATGAAGCGCATCGATCCCAACTTGCCAATCGAAGAGCTCAAGACGATGGCGCAGCAGGTCAGGGAGAATGTCTTTCTCGAACGCATGATCTCCATTCTCTCGAGCGCCTTCGCGTTGCTCGCCACCCTGCTCGCCGGTGTGGGATTGTACGGGGTCCTGTCGTTCTCGGTGCAACAGCGCACGCGGGAGATCGGCGTGCGGATGGCGCTTGGTGCCAACGGCGGGAAAGTGCGCGGCATGGTCATGCGGCAAGTCGGCATCATGATTCTCATCGGCGGGGTGATCGGCACCGCCAGTGCGATTGGCCTTGGTCGCGCCGCGCGGTCGTTGCTGTACCAGCTGGAGGCCTACGATCCGGTGGCGGTGACCCTCTCGATCGTGCTACTCTCTTGCATCGCACTCGCCGCAGGATTCATCCCTGCGCGACGAGCCGCCATGGTCGACCCCATGAACGCGCTACGATATGACTGACCCGAAGGCGGGTGCGCTGTTTTCTGTTGCCGCCCTGCGGCAGGACGTTCGCTTCGCCGGTCGCATGCTGGTCAAGAGTCCGCTGTTCACCAGCATCGTGGTCGTCACACTCGCTCTTGGTATCGGTCTCAACACCGCTGTCTTTGCTGCCATCGACGCACTGCTCCTGCGCCCACTTCCCGGCGTGCGCGCGTCCAACGAGTTGGTGCAGGTGTATCGCACCGCGCCCGGCAACGAGAAATTCAATAGCAGCTCCATTCCGCACTTCTGGGATGTGCGAAAGCGCTCAACCACCGTCTTCTCTGGCGCGGCCGCGTGGGCTTTTGTCACGATGAGCGTGACAGCATCCGACCGGCCCGTGCGGCTCTTTGGACAGATGGTCTCCGCCGACTATTTCTCCCTGCTCGGCGTGCCGGCGGCGCTCGGTCGCGTGTTCGTGCCTGCGGAAGACGAGGGACGTGGCGCACATCCGGTCGCGGTGCTCAGCGATGCGGGGTGGAAGAACCTGCTCGGCGGCGACCCACATGCGATCGGACGCACGCTGCTCGTCAATGGACAGAAAGTCGAGATCATTGGGGTGACGGGACCCGAGTTTCGCGGTGCACTACCGTTGGCAACACCAGCGCTGTTCATGCCACTCATGCAGCTGGCGCAACTTCGCCCCGGCTCGGAGAGCGACTTTGAACGTCGGAACAACAACTACCTGAACATCATCGCGCGGCTGCGCCCCGGTGTGTCACTCGCGCAGGCAAACGCGCGCATGACGGCGCTGCTGGCACAGCTGCGCGGCGAGTTTCCGGAGGAATACAAGGACAGTGGGATCAATCTGGTTCCGCAGGCCAAGGCCGGTATTCATCCGACCATGCGCGATGCGCAGATTGGCCTCTCTGCTGTCGTCATGATCGTCGTTGGGCTGCTTTTGCTCATTGCCTGCGTGAACGTGGCGAATCTGTTCCTCGCCCGCGCGAGCGATCGTGCCCGCGAAATGGCCATCCGACTGGCACTCGGCGCGCGACGCAGCGTGCTCCTGCGACAACTGCTCGTCGAGAGTTTGGTGTTCTCGCTGCTGGCCGGCGCAACTGGTGTGCTCGTCGCGATGTGGACTATCAGTCTCGCCAATCAGATCACGCTGCCCATCGATATCGACGTCCGTCCAGAGCTTCGGTTAAGTCCACTCGTACTCGGGTTCTCGCTCGCGGTGACGTTGCTGACCGGACTGGTGTTTGGGCTGGTTCCCGCATTGCAGGCCACGCGTCCATCGCTCATTCCGGCGCTCAAAGGGGAAGCGCCAGCCGGTGGATCACGCTCGCGCATGAGTCGCGGCCTCGTCATCGCGCAAATGGCGCTGTCGATCATTCTCTTGATCGGCGCCGGCCTCTTCGTCATGAATCTCCGCAACGCGTCCGCCATCGATAAGGGATTCGTCAGCGATCACCTGCTGCTCGGCGAAGTCGACCCGGGATTGCAAGGCTACACCCGCGCGGCCACGGAAGATTTCTATCGTCGACTCACGGAACGGCTTACAGCGATGCCCTCGGTGCGCGCCGTCGGATTCACCGACCAGTTGCCACTCAGTTTGGGTGGGAGCGACAATGGCGTGGAGATTCCGGGCTACGTGCCAGTGGCCAACGAGGGAATGTCCATCCAGTACGCCGTGGTGAGCCCAGACTTTTTCAAGGCCATGGGCGTCGTGCCACTCAGGGGTCGCGAGTTCACGCGGCAAGATGACAGCGGATCGGTGCGTTCGCTGGTCGTGAACCAGCGGTTCGTCGACCGGTTCTGGCCTGGGCAGGACGGCGTCGGACGCATCGTGAAATCGGGCACACGCGACTATACGGTCATCGGTGTTGTCCCGACGGGGAAGTACCGGAGCCTTGGAGAAGACCCGCTAGCACACATGTGGTTCGCCCAGGCGCAACGCTGGAGGGCCGGCATGGCGATCGTGGTGCGCACCACCGGCGAACCGGGCTCGCTTATCGGCACGCTGCGCAGCGAAGTGGCGGCGCTCGATGCGAATCTCCCGCTCAGCAACGTCCGTACGATGGACAACCACCTCGGCATTTCCCTCATGCCGGCGCGGTTGACCGGTGCAGCGCTCGGCGTGTTCGGCATCCTTGGGTTGTTGTTGGCGTCGGTGGGGATGTACGGCGTGATGGCGTACTCGGTGGCGCAGCGATCGCGAGAGATCGGCATCCGGATGGCGATCGGCGCCACCGCGTCGAACGTGATTCAGTTGATCATGCGACAGGGGCTCACCCTGGTGCTGATTGGCGCTGTCATCGGACTCGCGGGCGCGATGGCTGCATCACGATTGCTGGCGGGCATCTTGTACGGAGACAACGCACTCGATCCCGTGACGTTTGCCCTGGTTCCCTGCGTATTGATCGCCGTTGCAGCGCTGGCAACATTTGCACCAGCGCGGCGCGCAGCTGCTGTGGATCCCGCAATAACCCTTCGGTCGGACTGAGATGGATATTGTTCGTGCACCGCAAAAGAAGACCAAACGCAATCTGTTGATCGGTGGTGCCGTGCTCGCCGTAGTGGCCGTAACTGCGTGGACGATGACGCTCGATCCGGCATCACAGACCATTGAGCGGTCCGCGGTGCTCATCGACAGCGTCCGTAAAGGCGATGTGGTGCGCGAAGTGCGTGGTCCGGGCACACTCGTGCCGGAGCAGATTCGCTGGATCACCGCGCAGGCCAGCGCGCGCGTTGAGCGCCTCGCGTCCGAATCAGGCAAGAAGGTTGCCGCCGGTGATCTGCTGTTGGAGCTGAGCAATCCGGACTTGCAGATTCAGACGATGCAAGCGGAGCAACAGGTGCGTCAGGCACAAATGGCGCTGCTCACGCTGCGCACGACACTACGCAGTCAGTTGCTTACGCAGCAAGGCGTGGTGGCCACGACCCGCACACAGTACGTGAGCGCTTCACAAGAAGCTGCCGCCGCCGACTCGCTAGCCAAACTCAAGCTGATTCCGTCGTTCGAAATGCAGAGCAAGCGTGCCTTGGGCGAAGAGCTCACCACTCGGCTGCGCGTTGAGCAGGAACGACTGACGTTGATGGAAGAAGCCATTGATGGCCAGATCACCACGCAGCAGAGTCAGGTGGAACAGCTCAAAGCGATTGCTACCAATCAGCAGACTCGGCTCAAGTCGCTGTCGGTGCGGTCCCCGGACGCGGGCGTGCTGCAGGATCTCACGCTGCAACTCGGTCAGTGGGTGCCCGAAGGCACAACGCTTGCCAAGGTCGTGCAGCCAGGAAAACTGAAGGCCGTACTTCGCATTCCGGAGAGCCAGGCCAAGGACGTTGTGATTGGTCAGCAGGCCAGCATCGATACGCGGAACGGCTTTGTGGTTGGACATGTCATACGCAAAGATCCGTCGGCACAGAGCGGCAGCGTGACCATCGATGTCATGCTCGACGGGGCGCTCCCCAATGGCGCCGTGCCCGATCTCAGTGTCGATGGCACGATTGTCATCGAGAAGCTCACCAGTGTCATGTACAGCGGGCGGCCCGCGTTCAGTGCTGGGTCCGGCGCAACCGCGTTGTTCAAGCTCGTCGACGGTGGCAAAGCCGCCGTTCGTGTTCCCGTCGAACTCGGGCGCAGTTCAGTGAACGTGATTGAGATCGTGCGCGGCCTCGACATTGGTGACAAGATCATCGTCTCGGACATGTCGCAATACGCGAACGTGGCCCGGGTACGTATCAAATAACGACTGACCTTAAGGAGAACAGACGATGACTTCGCCGAGCAGCGCACTGATCGCGATGAAGGGGATCAAGAAGGTGTTCTACACTGACGACATGGAGACCCATGCGCTGTCGGACATTGACTTCGAGATCAAGAAGGGCGAGTACGTCGCCATCAGTGGGCCATCAGGGTGTGGCAAGACTACGCTGTTGTCTATTCTCGGACTCCTCGACACGCCGAGCGGCGGAGAGTACACGCTCGCTGGCGAGAGTGTGGCGCGCCTAGCGCCCGTCGATCGCGCCCGCGTACGCAACCGGCAGATCGGTTTCATCTTTCAAGCGTTTAACCTGATCGGCGATCTGACCGTCTTCGAGAATGTGGAACTGCCGCTCACCTATCGCGACATGCCGGCCACCGAGCGGAAGGATCGTGTCAACGCAGCCCTCGAGCGCGTGCAGATGTCGCACCGCGCCAAACACTTTCCGGCGCAGTTAAGCGGCGGTCAACAGCAGCGCGTCGCTGTGGCCCGCGCAGTAGCTGGCGACCCAGCCATTCTGCTCGCTGACGAGCCCACGGGAAATCTTGATTCCAAGAACGGCGAAGCCGTGATGGAATTGCTGCGGGAGTTGAACCGGAATGGCAGCACTGTCTGCATGGTGACGCACGATTCGCGATACGCGCAGCACGCCGATCGCGAAGTGTCGCTCTTCGACGGTAAAGTGGTGGAGCCGGTCGGCGCATAGCGCATGGACACGCCAATGACACGCCCCACGCAAGCGGCCAAGGCCGAACGTTTTCGACTGCTCCATGAGCGCAGTGGCGCGTTCGTCATCCCCAATCCATGGGACGCGGGCAGTGCCCGAATTCTTGCGAACCTGGGTTTCGAAGCGTTCACGACCACCAGTGCTGGACTCGCTTTCTCACTCGGGCGTCAGGATGGCGCCGGACTCGTCACTCGAAGCGAAGCGCTCGCCAACGCGAAGTCGATCGTTGACGCGACAGACTTGCCCGTGGCGGCGGACTTGGAGAATGGCTACGGACACGGCCCCGACGCGGTCGCGGAAACAATTCGGCTCGCCGGTGAGGAGGCCGGTCTCGTTGGCGCATCGATCGAAGATTCGAGTGGCGATCCACGTCGGCCGGTCTATGACTTTGGGCATGCAGTTGAACGCATCGCGGCTGCTGCGCAAGCGGCGCGCGCCCTGCCATTTCACTTCGTGCTGGTGGGTCGCGCTGAAAACTATCTGCACGGACGGCCGGATTTGGACGACACAATTCGGCGATTGCAGGCGTTTGAAGCGGCGGGGGCCAACGCACTCTTTGCGCCGGGTCTGACGCGCGCCGAGGATATTCGCACGGTCTGCGCCGAGGTCAGTGTGCCGGTTAATATCGTGGTTGGTCTCAAGGGCGCGCCGTTTTCGGTGAGCGAACTGTCGGCGTTGGGTGTGCGGCGCATTAGTGTGGGGTCGGCATTGAGTCGGGCGGCGTTCAGTGGCATGGCGCGGGCCGCCACAGAAATTCTTGAGCGCGGCACATTTTCGTTTACCGACGAGCTCCTCCCGTTTGCCACCGTGAATGCCCTAATGCTCGGCGTGTAGTCTCGTTCCGTTCGGGTGCGTATCTTGCGCCTCATGACTCATCACGCCCCAACGTTCAACGAACACAGTGCCGCGGCGCTTGCCATGGACGCGTTTGGTCTGCGCGCAACGGCGACCGCGCTCACCAGCGAACGGGATCAGAATTTCCTGTTGACGATGGCGGACGGCCACTCGGCGGTGCTCAAGATCGCGAGCGCCGCCGAAGACCCGGCGTTCCTGCGTGCGCAACAAGCGGCGATGGCGCATGTGGCAGACGGCTTTGCGCTGACACCTCGCGTCGTGCCTACCGCAGACGGCCACATGTTGGTGGAGGTTGAGTCCGCAGGGCGTATGCATTGGGCCTGGGTGGTGTCTGTGGTGCCGGGTGTCGCGCTCGGGCACGTCACGCACCATACGCCAGCACTCTGGCGTCACTTCGGTCAGACCGTCGCCGAACTGACCAATGCACTCGGCGGCTTCGACCACGAGGCGCTGCACCGCGAGTTTCACTGGGACCTCGCGCGTGGACGCGAGGTAGTCCGTCGTTATCGCTCGCTCATCACCGACGCCCAACTCGGCGGCGCTCTCGACACGCTCGTCCAGCGTTTCGACTCGTACACCGCGCCGCTCCTGCCGACCTTGGCACAGAGCATCATTCACGGTGACCTGAACGACTTCAATGTGCTCGTGGGCGGCGACGAGACGTTGTACGACCGCCACCAACGCGTGACAGGTGTGATTGATTTCGGCGATATGCTCTACGGCTACACGATTGGCGACCTCGCGATCGCCGCAGCGTATGCGATGCTCGACGCGTCCGACCCGTTGTCCGTGTTGTACGAGATGGCGCGAGGGTATCACCGCGCACGCCCGATGAGCGAACAGGACATGTCGGCGCTGTTCGGCTTGAGCATGCTGCGCCTGTGCACGAGCGCTGTGTTGGCGGCGCATCAGCAGGGCGAGCATCCCGACAACGCATACCTGAGTGTGAGTCAACAGGCGGTGCGGCGCACGCTTCCGCGTTTGGCGCGTATTCCGTTCGCGTTTGCCGCGGCCACGGTGCGAAGCGCCTGCGGTCTCGAGCCGATCAGTAGCAGCGCCCGAGTGCGTGACTGGCTCACCGCACAGAGTACATCCTTCGCGCCGGTACTTGGAGTGGACTTACGCGTTGCGCCGTCGCTCGTGCTCGACCTGAGCATTGGCAGCGCCCTGCTCTCCGGCGATCCGAACGAGAACGCCGAGCCCGCGCTCACCCCGCGGGTCTTTTCGGCGATGCGTGACGCACACGTGCAGGTTTCGATTGGCCGGTATGACGAAGCGCGCATGTTGTATGTGACACCGGCTTTTTCTGCTGGTGACGGTACGCTCAACGAGCAGCGCACGATTCACATTGGCCTCGATCTGTTCGCCGAGGCGGGAACGCCAGTGTACGCGCCGTTGGACGGTGTGGTGCACATGGCTGAAGCGCATTTGCATCCGCTGGACTACGGCGGAGTGATTGTGCTGCGCCATATGCTGGACGACGGCACGGAGTTCTTCACGTTGTACGGGCACTTGAGTCAGGCGTCGTTTGCCGCGCTGCGCATTGGCCAGCGTGTTACTCGTGGCGAGCGAATCGCCGCCCTTGGCGTGCCCGCGGAGAACGGGAATTGGACACCGCATCTACATCTGCAGGTGATCACTGACCTGCTGGACCTGCGCAGCGATTTTCCGGGTGTGGGCACGCCGAGTCGGCGCGATGTGTGGCGGAGCGTATCGCCGGATGCGAATCTGCTTGTTGGTGTGCCAGCGTCGCGTTTTCCGGCGGCGACGCCTGAGCCACGCGAGACGTTGCGTCGGCGTGGTGCGCTGGTGGGGCCCAGTGTGCGCATCGCGTATCGTGATCCCGTGCGCATTGTGCGTGGGTGGCGCCAGCATCTGTACAACGATGTGGGTCGTCGTTTTCTCGATGCCTACAACAACGTGCCGCACGTTGGGCACTGTCATCCGCGCGTGGTGCAGGCGGCGGCGCGGCAGATGTCGGTGCTCAACACCAATACACGGTATTTGCACGACGGTCTGGCATTGTATGCAGAGCGACTCACCGATACGCTGCCCGATTCGTTGTCCGTGTGTTATCTGCTGAGTTCTGCGAGCGAAGCGAACGAGTTGGCGTTACGACTCGCGCGCACGTATACGGAACGACAGGACATGCTCGTGCTGGAAGCTGCATACCATGGCAACACCGGCACGTTGGTGGACATGAGCCCGTACAAGCATGCCGGTCCTGGCGGTCGCGGTGCGCCGGAGTGGGTGCATGTCGCGCCGCTGGCGGATGACTATCGTGGCGCCTACAAGCGTGGCGATCCCGATGCGGGTGTGAAGTACGCCAGCGATCTCGCACGCGTGCTTGATGCGGCGACGGTGCGTGGGCGTCGCATCGCCGGTTTCATTGCCGAATCATGCCCGAGTGTTGGTGGGCAGATCATGTTTCCGCGCGGGTATCTCGCAGCCGCGTATGCACATGTACGTCGCGCGGGTGGCGTGTGCATCGCGGATGAAGTGCAGACTGGTCTCGGACGCATTGGTACGCACTTCTGGGCCTTCGAGTCACAGGGTGTGGAGCCCGATATTGTTGTGATGGGCAAACCCATGGGCAATGGACATCCGTTGGCCGCGGTGGTGACGACGCGTGCCATCGCCGACGCGTTCGACAACGGGATGGAATTTTTCACGACGTTTGGTGGCAACACCGTGTCGTGTGCAGTTGGACTCGCAGTGCTCGATGTCGTGCGCGACGAGGCGCTGCAGCTGCACGCACACCGCGTGGGCGAGCGCATGTTGGCCGGGTTGCGCGCCATGGCACCGCGACACGCGCTGGTGGGCGATGTGCGGGGTTCCGGGTTGTTTCTTGGTGTGGAGTTGGTGCGCGATCAGGTCACGCTCGAACCCGCGGCCGACGAGGCGTCGTACGTGTCCAATCGTATGCGCGACGAAGGCATTTTGCTCGGCACCGATGGACCGTGTCACAACGTGGTGAAGATTCGCCCGCCGATGCCGTTTGATGCCGCGAATGCGGACTGGCTGGTGACAACGATGGATCGTGTGCTTGGCGAGTTGACAGTTGCGGGCGTGGGACGGCGCTGAGGCGGTCCGCGCGGAGAGGACGGCGGCGGCGCATGGTCATGTGCACGCGAAGCGTCCGTTACGATTGCCATGGTGTTGTTGCGCCACGCTCGGCGAAGGTCTGTGCTATACTGCGTTCTGCGCCGCATTATTCGACCGCACCGGTACCGCCGCGGATGGGCGAAGTGCTGTTGTCACAAAGCGTCGCGCCTTGCGCGATGCGGGTTCGGTTTTGGCGATAAGCGGCGAGCCCGTGGAATAGAAGCAGCAGGACTTTTCGGAGCGAGCGCAGACGTTGCGCTGAAAGTGATCAATGATGTCGAGCAGTTTGTGGGTCGCGTCCGCAATCAACGCGGCATCTTCTAGGGCTTGCTAACCTCGCGTTAGACACCCAACCGGCTTTCGATGTAGGTTTGAGGTACCTACAGGGAGTTTTCATGCCGACGAGTCAGCTACCTATCCATAGCGATCCTGAAATCATGGGCGGTACAGCCGTGTTTGTGGGCACACGTGTGCCCGTGCAGACGCTCCTCGACTACCTCGAGGCCGGTGATCCGCTCGACGAATTTCTGGAGAACTTTCCCAGCCCATCGCGCGACCTCGCCCTCGCTCGCGCGCGAGAACCTCGCGGCATACCTCTGGTTTGATCGCGGAACGGCGACTCAGCGGCCGCACATTTTCAGCGGGCCGCGCGCTTGCCGTGGCGGACTCGCTCGGTCGGCGGACGCGGAAGTGGGATCTCGGACTCAGCAGCTTATGGCGGGCCGCGATTCTTGCGGATCTCGGCCGCCGTGACGAGGCCCTACAGTTCCTCGGCGAAGCGCGGCGCCATGGACAAAGCATGATCAACTGGCACGTGCATACCGCGCTGCGTCCGCTGCGCGGGTATCCGCCGTTCGAGGCGATGATCAAGCCGGAGAAGTAGCGAAATCCGTGAGTGGTCCGCGCGAATGGCAGCGACGGGGATCACGTGATCGAGCGACGGGCCCGTTTGCCTTGCTCCGCCGCACCGCTCGGCGCAGATTCTCCGCCATGAACCTCTCGGTGCCTGACGTCACATCCGACGTGACCGCGCGTCAAGCTCGTCGGTATCGCCAGATGAGTCCTGACGAGAAGCTGGCGCTGGCAGACGGCATCTGGGACTTGGCATGGGAAGCCGTAAAGGCCGGCGTGCGTCTCCGCCATCCGGCGTTTGACGAGGCCAGCGTGAATGCGACCGCGCGCGACGTGCTCCGTCGTGCGGCCGACTGACGTCGTATCCATCTTCGCTCCCCTGTTCACCGCGGCGGGAGTCGAGTGGATGGTGTCGCAGCAGATCATCATGAAGATCATCACCGAGCCCGCCGAGCGCGCGCTGGGCGAGGTGCAGGTCGGCCTGCAGGCGCGGCAGCGCCGACAACTCCGGTGGGGTTGCGACATTGTACTTCTCGAGCAGGGCGCTGACACTGCGCTGACACTGGATGATCCGCGTGACGAGCAGCAAGCGCGCGCAGCACGTCGCGCACTTCGCGATGCGTGTCGCCAATCATGTGCGCCTCCGGAATCAGTTGCACGCGCAGCAGCTGCGCCATCGTCGCCGCATCGATCGCATCGGTCTTCACTTTGGCGTAACTGATCGCTTTGAGATACTTCGCATGCGCGAGCCGGAGATCAATCCCTTGCGGCACGAGCAGGTCGCGCACCCAGTACCACATGCCGGTACACTCGCAGACGGCCTGGTGGGGGCCGTCGAGCGTGGTGAAGTACGCCGAGATCGCGGCCCGGTTGGTGGGGAGGTCGGCTTTGCGCACGAGGGCGCCACTCGCGTCGACGGTGTGAATGGCCACGGTCCGCTTGTGGAGATCGATCCCGGAGTACAGCATCAGACTTGCTCCCGAGTGAGGGTGAAACGACGAGTATCTCGCCCCCAGGCCTCGTTGGGAATATCATTGCGTTGGACATCAACCCAACATTAGCCCTGAATGCCAAAGTTTTCCGAGCGCCTTGGAGTGACCAAAGTAGCGCGTCAAATACAGGTCGAAAGCATCAACGAAGAGCTACGAAACTCCCTGTGGAACAGCGTGCTGGCGCGCTTTGCCCCGCGAACTACTACTGACCGCTCACGTTGGGCAGACGTCGCGCGTGCCCTCTCAAAGT
>JANMKU010000323.1:0-5356 GCA_031372205.1 Gemmatimonadaceae bacterium
CACCGTCGCGCGCCGAACGATACAAGGCCTCAATCACCGTCATCTTCGCGGCGGATTCCAGCGCGTACTGGCGCACCGGGCGGTTATTTAAGGCGCAGTCGGCAAAGTGCTCCACCATCAAACGGTACTGGTCGATGCTGGCAAACTCTTCATGGCGCTCGTCGCGATTGACTCCGCGTTGCACCAGCGAGAGTTCGCGCTGCCCCGGGTTGAAGGCGTATTCGACGTTGATTGATGCGTCGGTGCCGCCAATGTCATAGAACTGCCGCTGTTCCTGATTGAGTGCGCAGTCAAAGTGCGCGACAAGGCCACTCGCAAACCGCATCGACCCGGCAAGCTGTTCATCGACATCGCGGTCGGTGTAGGTCGCCCATGCCTGTACTTCCACCGGCTCCGCGGCCGCAATCGTCCGCGTGGCACTGACGCAATAGCAGCCAACATCGAACAGTGCGCCTCCGCCCAGTGCAGGATCGAAGCGCACGTTTGCAGGCTGCGTGAGACGAAAGGTGAACGCGCTGCGGATCGCGCGCAGGGTACCAAGCGCGCCACCGTGCACGAGTTCGATGACACGCTCGGTTCGCGGATGAAAGCGGTACATGAACGCTTCCATCAATTTCACACCATGTGCAACGGCGGCATCGTGCATCTCGCGACATTCATCGGCCGTCATCGCCAGCGGCTTTTCACAGAGGACATGTTTGCCGTGCTCGGCGGCCCGAATCGTCCACTCCTTGTGCAGGCCATTGGGAAGCGGGATGTACACCGCATCGATCTCCGCGTCGGTCAGCAAGTCGAGGTAACTCGCATGGTATCGCGGAATCGACCACTGTTCGGCGTACGCGCGCGCTGTCGCAGCGTCGCGACTCGCCACTGCAACCAGCGTGCTGTTGTGCGCGGCGTGAATTGCCGGGTTCACCGCTCGGCCTATGTTCGCGGTGCCGAGCACACCCCAGCGGAGTGAGGTTGCCGTCACTGTTCGCGTCGTGGAACGTGGACCGGCTTGCGTTCCGGAAAGGTCGAGGGGCGTGTGCGCATTCGGAAGTATACGCCGCAAAATGATCGGATGGGCAATGGCGTGATGACGGCGGTTCTCATCGCGTCGTAGAAGTTACGAAATGCCGAGTGGACAAACGAACCGTCTGGGGGATAGCGTATGGGTATGTCGCTTACCGTGCGGCGGTATACCGTGTCAGATCTGGAGCGGTTTCCGGACGACGGGAACCGCTACGAATTGCTGGACGGGATGTTGATCGTGACGCCGTCACCACGATTGCGTCATCAGGCGATTGTGTCACGCATTGCGGCGTATTTCGTGAACGCGCTGCAGCAACCTGGCCACGCGATGGTGTTCGCGCCCGGCGCGATATCGGCCCCACCACGCACGCAACTGGAGCCGGATATACTGGTGGTGCCGGCCCGGTTTACGATCGCGAGTGAGTGGGCGGATGTCACGGAGCACTGGCTGGCGATTGAGGTGCTCAGTCGTTCGACGCGCGTGTACGACCGCGAGTACAAACGCGACGCCTATCTCGATTTGGGTGTGCGCGAGGTGTGGCTGGTGGATCAGCAACGGAAGGTTATCGACGCCACACGGGCGCGCGGTCGGGTGCACACGTCGCACGACATGGTCGAGTGGAGCCATCCGGACGTGCCCGTGACGGTACCGATCGACCTCCGTGACGTGTTTACGGGGCTGCCGTAGTTGCACGAGCAGGACGCGTTCCGGATGCCTTCATGCGGCGTGGAATCGTGACCAAGAGGTTCGCGGTCATCCTCGGCGCTCTGCTCACGATGCACTCGCTCACAGCGCGCGCGCAGGCGTCGCTCTCGGCTGGTGCGTTGCACCTTAGTCTGAACCGACAGGGGGTGCCGACCGAGCTTCGCAACACCACCACCGGCCTCAACTATCTCGAAGCCAGTCACACCGCGCCGCTGCTCACACTAGTGAGCGACGCGCAACGCTATCAGCCAACGTCGCTCTCGTCATCGAACCGCAGCGGTCGGAAGACACTCACGGTCGAGTTTGCGCAGGTCGGCGTTCGTGTCGTGGTGCGGGTACGTGAAACGCCGACGCATCTGTCACTTGAAATCACGAGCGCGACGCCGGAACGCAAAGTCAACGCGGTCGTCTGGGGGCCATACGCCACGACGATCAGCAGCACCGTCGGTGAAATCATCGGCGTGGTCCGTGACACGCGCGTTGCACTCGGCATGCAGGTGCTGAACATGAAAACGCTTGGCGGAGACTTGCCCAACAGCGAAGGGAGCACGTGGGCGCGCGGTATCGCCGCCACCGCGTACCCGTGGGGCAGCACACTACAAGCGTACGCGATCAATCGCAGTCGCGAGCGGTCAGTGGATGCATGGGGCGGCACCTTTCACAACATGCCCGTGCCAGCCATCGCGAACGAAACCGTCGTTCGGGAGTGCCATCGCGCTGTTCTCCTGCGCCGCGTCAGAGACATTGGACCGGCTGGAGCAGATTGAAATCGCTGAGGGACTGCCGCATCCAACGATTGACGGGGTGTGGCTGAGGAAATCGCCGGTCTTTGAACGCTCGTATCTGATTTCGTCGTTCGGCGAGGCCGACGTTGACGAGATGATCGCCTTCACACAGCGCGCCGGACTGATGTCGCTCTATCACGAAGGTCCGTTCACGAGTTGGGGCCACTTTGTGCTGAGCGCGCAACAGTTCCCGAATGGCCGCGCTGGGATGAAACGCGCCGTAGAGAAAGCACATGCCGCTGGTCTGCATTTGGGCGTGCATACGCTGACCAATTTCATCAACACGAATGACCCGTATGTGACGCCCGTCCCTGATGATCGGCTCAGCATGACGGGATCGAGCACACTCACGAAGGGCATCGACGCGCGATCTACCGAGATCGACGTGCGCTCGCCTGCCTATTTTGACGACGAGAAGAACAATGTGCTGCATACGGTCAAGATCGGCACGGAGCTGATTCAGTATCGCACGGTCACCGCGCAGCCGCCGTTTCGGTTGCTCGACTGTCAGCGCGGCGCATTCGGTACCACGGCGTCGGCCCATGCCGCCGGCAGCGCCGTTGGCAAGTTGTTCGATCACAGCTACAAAGTGTTCTTCCCGAATTTCGAAATGCAGCGCGAAGTCGCGCGCAATCTCGCTGAGTTCCTGAATGAAACAGGCGTCGACCATATTGATTTCGATGGGCATGAAGGCGCGCTCGCGTCGGGACAAGGTGACTATGCGCTCGCCGTGTTTGCCAATGATGTGCTAAGTGAAACGCGGCACGATCTCATCAACGGGACCAGCATCAGCAAGACCTTCTACTGGCACATTGGGTCGTACTACAATTGGGGCGAACCGTGGACCGGCGGTTTCACCGAGAGCATGCAGCAGTATCGCATCGACAATCAGGCGCTGTTCGATCGCAACTTCATGCCGCACATGCTGGGCTGGTACTTGCTCACGGCCAACACGTCACTGGCAGAGATGGAGTGGATGCTCGCGCGCGCAGCGGGCTACGGGGCCGGTTTTGCCATGGTGGCACGTCCGGCCGCGTTGCGGAGCAATCCGCGCACTCCGCAGTTGCTGGATGCCATTCGCCTGTGGGAGGACGCGCGTGCACATCATGCGTTCGACAGCGCACAACAAACGCGCCTGAAAGATCCCTCGAACGAGTTTCATCTTGCGCAAACGGCGGGGGACACATGGCAACTGTGGCAATACGTGTCGTCGACCGTGCTGGTTCGCGAGCGAATTGACCGTCAGCCGGGCGAACCGACAGCAACGGTGTGGAACGTCGCGCACGCATGGCCTGCGCAGCGGCTGCAGTTTCGTCTCACGGTTGTGCGCGGAATTGCGCGGAATTTTCGCGTGCAGGTGGATCGCTACGCAGCAGTCGCGGTAACGGTCGAGCTCCTGTCGGGCGAAAGCCTTGTCTGCGACGGCACCGATACGATTCAACTGTATGACGCGAGGGGTAAGCCGAAGGCGCGGTTCACCGTTGCGGCCCTGCCACCGGTCGTTGAACCGGGCGCGTATACGCTCTCGCTGGACTCAGACCTTGGCGGTGCCGACTCGCCTCGGATTGAAGTGCGGTTGCGAGGACTCGGTACGCCCGAGGTTGCGCGCGCACGCCGTTAGGGGTGTCATCAGTACACCGCGCGAATTTGGTGACGGTGATGGCGCGACGCGGGAATAAGTTGGGCCATGTCCACTTGCCAACTTGTTCTCCCGCCGAGCGCTCTATGACCATGCCCTGCAATCATACGCCCCTGGACGGCGGGCGCCGTGCGCGAGCTCATTCGCGAAGATCGGCCGTGGCCACGGTACGCGCTCATCGACGGTGCGCAAGCGGGAACGTCTATGGCTTTGGCGCGTCGCACGCAACAGCAGCACCCGCTGCATACCAGCGATCCAGTTGCACTAGCGGAATACTGAGGCCGCGCCAGTCATGTACCGTGGTCGCTGCCGGCGTGCGCCGCGCGTTCCACGTTTGCTTGAGTTCCGCGCCCACCGCTTGACACTCGGCGCTCGGCAGGCGACCAGCGAGTGACACAAGCGTTGGCGCAGCATCGGCCGACAGCTCGGCATGGTACTTCGTGTCGAACGATGCGCCCGCAACGGCGCGTGCGATGTTCAGGCGCACCACCAGCGATTCGGGATTCACCAGGTTGAGCAGCACCACCCAGACGATGGTCACCCCAACCGTCGCAGAGGCGAAGCGCGCCGAGTCGGTCCGTAGCGTGGTCATGGCGCACGTGACAAGCGCTGCCAGCACCCAGATGATCGCGGCACTCGCGAACAGGCGATCCACACTATGCCCGAACATCTGCACGTAAATCCCGATGCGCGCCGCCGCGGATATGAGCAGCGTGGTCACCAGGCCGAGCAGGATTGCCCCGACAATGCGGTAGTGACGGCGCGCGCCTAGATCGTCGTCGCCAAGCAACCATTCCGCGACGACCAGCGTGGCAAGTACGACACCGGCGGCGACGATGAGTTGCGCGAAGCCATCACGCGCGTACGTAGCGACCGTCAGCCCCTCCGTCTGCCGCAGAAATTCCGCGCCGCCAAAGAGCACGCGCGTCTGGGTGGCAAGGAAGAGCGTGAGCAGCGTGACCAGCGAATACAACGGCACCGCGATGGTCGCAAAGCGTAGCGTGGGCGACGGTGGAGCGGGGAGACTGGCGCCGAGTGCGTCACCGGTCGCGGCGCGCAACCAGCCGGCGGCCAACCACGCAACGAGTACGATGACAAACAGATGCCCCACACTGTTCAGGTTGGCGACGCGTTGCAGTTGCCCCTCGAACACCTTGTCCGACGCGAGCAACGCAGTCACCACAACCAGCGGTGGAACAGCCAGCACTGCAC
>JANMKU010000417.1:0-13937 GCA_031372205.1 Gemmatimonadaceae bacterium
CCACGGAGGAGTTCATGGATCCGACTCGTATTGCCGCCAACGCGCAGCTCGGCCGTGCGTTTTTCGCCGCGCAGGACCGCCTGCGCGGTGGTCCGGACGCGTCATTGTGCGCGCCCAACTACTCGGCCGAACTCGGCGGGAATCCGCCGATGCCGCTCGAACATCATCAAGGCTTTGCGCTGGCGTTCTACACGGGCTTTCCCGACATGCACCACGAAATCGTCGACGTGTTCGCCACGGAGTCAGCAGCCGCGGTGCGTTTCGTCCTGCATGGTACGCACACGGGCGCACTGTTCGGCATTCCAGCCACGGGGCGCGCGGTGCGCATCACGACGAATGTGCTACTGCACATTCGGGACGGTCGGGTCGAGCGACTACAGGGCGTGTTCGACGAAGCGGGAATGTTGCGTCAAATTGGGGTACTTGCCTGACGGCGGCTCATTCCAGTGCGTCGCGCGCGACGAACCCGAAGGCCGTCACTGCTATCGTCGAGCGCACGCAGTGGGATCCGACTTGACGAAGTACGGCTTGTAGTTGGCGGCCTTCGGGTCCATGCACCCTTGCAAATTCACGATCTCCACTTTGCGAAAATCGATCGGCGCCGTCTCAGCTTGCAAGGTGATGTAGCCCGAGGATAGCAGCGCGCCCTCAATCAACACAAACGGATTCGTGTTGTTCGCAGACCCGCCACCCATCTGCGGTTTGTAGTACGTGAGCACGGTGTCGCCATTGACGATGTGTTTGATCACGGAATCGCCCAACACCATCGCTTCAACGCGCACCCACTGGTCGCCGTCGTACGTGACCGAACTGGAATTGATGCAGTGCGTCGTGATCAGCTTGCCGTTCATCACCACATTGGTGCCTGGCGTACAGAGGTTACCGTTGGTGCGCGTGCCTTGACTCAGTCCGCCCAGCAGCTGCACTTCCAGGGAAATAGGGAAGTCCTGTTTGAGCCCCATGCTGGCCGCAGACTGCGCGTGCACCATGATGCCATTGTTTCGAATGGCCCAACTGTTGCCACCGCCAGCACCAGTGACCTGCTGTCCCACAAACCGATATTCAGCGGCCACGATGTAGTACGCGAACGGTTGCTTGTAAAAAATGTGCCCGAATTCGCCATTGAAATCCGGCCACTGATCATAGCGCACCTGAAGCATGCCGTCGGCAACACGGAACGTATTGCGAAAGTTCTCGCCGAGCGGATGACCGGCGAACTTAATGTCCCACTCCTTGAGGTCCTTGCCGTTGAACATCGGCATCCAGTCCATCGGCGCAGCGGGCGGCGCGCTGCGCGCATTAGCGTACGCCTCAAGCTTGTCGGCATACGCCGCCTCCAGGCGCATCACCTGCACGGCGCGCGCGAGATCCGGTGCAGCGGCGCGACTTGCCCACGCCGCATTGAGCACGGGCTGCACTTTGTCCGTCACCGCAGCCGCGGCGCGATTGCCACGCACCGACTGTAGCAGGACGGCGAAACCGAGTGCGCGCTGATCGCTTTGCGCGCCGCGTGACATGTCGATGAAATAGTCCAGCTCCTGCGTTCGGCGTCGGTCACCCACAAACCGTCGCCAAGCGGTTTCCACGGCACTCGCCGTGGCACCGGGAGCGGCCATACTTGTACTGGTCGGCGTGAGTTGGCCAAGGAGCCCCGCCGCCGCATCAAGGCCTGCGCGTCCCGGCATCGCGCTCACCAACGCGAGCAACTTGCCGCGCACGTCATCACTGATTGCGCCGTCGAGTGCGGCGGCACGCACGAGCGGCAATGCGCCATCGAGCATCACACTTTCGCCAGCCAACAACTGCGCAACGCCCGCATGATGGGCGGTACTCACCGCGTTCCATCGCGTCAGGGCCGGCACCATGGTCGGCGCAACCTGTGCGATACCCACCAACGCCGTGAGCATATCCTTCCGTGCGGCCTGATCATTCGTTGTAGCCATCAGCAGACCCGCCGCGCCCTGTGGCGCGACGCGATTGCGCACCAACTCGTTGGCCAGCACTGGAAGATCTGCTGTTGACGCGGTCAACAGTGCTTGTCGGAGCAGGGTGGCGATGCGAGGACTCGCCTCCCACGGCGTAGGCGCGAAGTAGGGGCCGATGAACGAGGGTCGGGTGCCCCACCAATCGCCAGCCCACAGTCCCTCACGATTCGCAAGGCGCGCTAGCGCGACAAGAATCTCGCGATGCGCCGTGGCGTCCATCGTGGACGCCGCTCGCTCGATCAGCGCCGACACCACCGCCGTGTCGTGCATCTGCTGCAGCGCACGAAGGGCGCCGGCGCGCTGCGCGGGCGTGTTGAGCGCGACGAGGGCGGCTGGCGACGCCTGCAACGACACCAGCGCGTTGACCGCGATGTGTGCCACGGTAGCGTCACTGCTGGCCGTGAGCGGCACCATGGCCGCCGCGGCGTCGCGCGCATTCAGGCGTACCAGCGCGGCCAGCGCGGCCAGTTGCACGGTTGGATTCGCGTCACGCAGACTGGTCACGAACAGGGTCGGCGCAAGGCCGGACAACTGCGTGGTGTTGTCGACGAGGGCGCGCAGTGCGAGTGCCTTGATGGCAGGATCGGCGGCAGCGGTAACGAGTGTCGCGCGCGCGCGTGCACCCGCGAGTTGTGTGAACGTGAACATCGCGGCGACTCGCGCGTATGCCGGCTGTCGCTTGTCCAGCACGAGCGCACGCAACCGCGTGACAAACGCGGGCTTGGCGCCACGCCGCAAGATCTCGCGCTGCGCTTGCAACCGATGTTCGGCGTTGGGCGCGACCAGCAGAGTGAACAGCGCAACGTCAGAGGCAGCCGCAGTGTTCGGCGCTTTGGCGGTCGCAACGCCAGCTCGGCGCACGCGCACAACAAACCCGACCGAGTCCCCTTCGTAGGTGTAGCTGCCGCCGGCCAGGCTGGCCACGTACATGTTGGATTGACCATCCATCGCCATGTCGGCCGGATGCGGGATGGTGAGGAACGCGTCCTGCTTCACGTCGTAGCTGCCGCCGCGTGGTGACAACGGATGCAAGAAAATCAAATTGAGCAGCCAATCGGCGGTGTACAGATTGTTGTTGAAGCCGTCGGGAAACCCCGCGTCGTGCACCCACAGCCCACCCGTCCCGGAGCCTGCGCCATAGTCCGCCAACGACTGCATATGCTCACTGGCAAAGTTCTTGTAGAGCGTCGGGTAGCCCATGTTGGCGCCGGCCGGAAGATAGTGCAGTCGAATATCCCACCCATCGCCATCGTTCGTGTTGTCGCGCGTGAAGACATGCAGGAACGGATCAATCGCCAGATCGTAAATATTGCGCGTGCCCTTGGCGTACAGCTCGAGTCCCGTGCCATCGGTCCGCACGCGCACAACGCCGCCGCCGCGATGTTCGATGGTCGTGCCATCTTTACCGACCGCGTGTCGATATCCGTAATCCCCCACCGCGATGTAGAGCCAGCCGTCGATGCCCATCGTGATGCCGTTGGTGGTGTGATCGGCCCCGCGAAAATCGAGCCCGAAGCCCAGCCCCGTCACCAGGTCTTCCGATACGTCGGCCACACCGTCGCCGGTGGTGTCGCGATACGCGGTGAGCGTGGGCGGATGCATCACGTACAGCGTGCGGCCGTCATACGCGACACCTCGCGGGCTATCCATTTCGGCGAAGACCGAATAGCGATCGGCCTGCCCATCGTTGTTCGAGTCCACCAGCCGCACCACGCGTCCTTTGCCTTTGGCGGCCGTCAGCGACAGGTTCGGATCCACACAGACGAACACGGCGCCTTCCACCGTCGCGGTGAGACACACTGGATACATCGCGATCGGTGGCGCGGCAAACACCGTGGCGGTGAACCCGTCGGGCGCCTTCACTTGTTGCAGCATCGTGCGCTCGCGGGCGGCGTCGTGCGGGACGACGCCAGACTTTCCGGCTGGCTGGGCGGTAGCCGTCGCGACCAATGCTACGGACGACAGGACCTGCACGAACGGACGGCGGAGAGCTCGGGCGAGCGTCATCATCAGCGCGTTGACGAAGGAGGGAGCGGTGAACATCGCTCACAAAACTACCGCATCGGTCGCATGTTTGTCCTGTAGGTTGAGACGGCGGACAAGGGGCCATTTAGGAGGGGACGGCGCGTGATTCGTGGTGAGTGTGCAAGTTCCTGTCGCTGGTACGTCTCCCTGCTGCGACGGGCGCCACGGTGGCGCCTGGTTGCTCACCTGTTCAGGAGTCGCTGATGTGCCGTATCGTCGTTCGAGTCGCGTTGAGTCTCCTCACCGTTGCGCTACTCTCGGCGTGCGCCGACAAGGCGTCATCGGTGCCTGAACAGGCGCGAGGGACCATGGGCGGTGTGGCGTCGACTGCCGACTTCGCCGGCAAAGTGGCGCCAGCGGCGTCGGAGATGGCGGGCGCGAGTGTTCGCCTGTCGGCGCAAAGCGCGCCCAACGCGGTCGCGCAGCCGAGCCCCGATCCGTTGTCGAGCAACGTGGCGCAGGGGAGCACCGCACCGAGCATGATCATCCGCAACGGCAGCGCGTCGGTGCAAGTGGACTCCCTGGAGCTTGGTATTGCCGCGGTGCAACGCATGGCGACCACGTACGGCGGCTTCGTCGGCAACACCTCGCTGTCAGCCGGCGACAATCAGGTGCGCAGTGCGACCATCGAGCTCAAGATTCCATCGGCGCGCTACGACGAGGCGTTGGCGGGGCTTCGGCCCATCGGCAAGGTGGAGGCCGTCACGTCGACGGCAGAAGACGTGGGCGAAGAGTTCGTCGACATGACAGCGCGGGTCACCAATGCCCGTCGCCTGGAAGAGCGACTCATCACGCTGCTGGCAACGCGCACCGGCAAACTGGAAGACGTCCTGGCGGTTGAGCGCGAACTGGCGCGCGTGCGCGAAGAGATCGAGCGATATGAAGGGCGACTGCGTTTCCTGAAAACGCGCGTGGCGATCAGCACGTTGTCGGTGACCATCCACGAGCGGATGCCACTCGTCAGCGCGGCCCCCGGGGAGAACGTGCTGCTCGAAGCGGTGAAGGATGCGTGGCGGAATTTTGTGCACTTTCTGGCGGCACTGATTGCGTCGATGGGTGTCATTATTCCGATCGCGGCATTGTTGGCGGCGGCGCTCTTTGGCTGGAGGCGTTGGCGTCGGCGATCGACGTGACGCAGAATAGAGCACGAAGGCCTCTTCCTGGAGTGAATGCCCATGTCGCGTGATGCTTGTGTCGCTCGCCGAGTTGCGCTCGTCCTCACGGTAAGTGTGGCGGGCTGTCTCTCGCCAACGGACGTCGCGCAAGGCACCTATCTCGGTGTCCCCGAGGGGTGGAGCGGCACGTACGACACGCAGGCGGGCATCGGAATCTCGACGCGCAGCCCCCACACGGGCCGCGCCGCGCTGTATATGAGTGGACAGGCAGACCCAAAGGCGCGAGCGACACTCCTGCAATCGATTCTCCCGGATGCCTACGTCGGCGGTCGAGTGCGCATGTCCGCCTGGGTGAAACCGGACAATGTCACTGCCGACTATTCGGGTATCTGGATGCGCGTCGACGGGGCATTCGAAACACTCGCGTTCGACAACATGGTGGGGCGGGCGGTCGTCGGGAACGGACCGTGGCGGCAAGTGTCCATCGTGCTCGACGTTCCCGTGAACGCGGTGGGCATCACGTTCGGTGGTCTGTTCGACGGCCGCGGTGCGTTGCTGCTGGATGACATGCAGTTCGAGCTGGTGGACCAGAGTGTGCCGAGTACGGATCTCATCACGGGGCGAGGATCGGCGGATTCATCGAGGGCCGCGACGTCGTATGCCACCTCGCGCACGTCACCGAGCAATCTTGATTTTGAGGGTCTGCCGCGCGCCACGCAGGAGTCGGTCGACTGGCTGGCGCGAACGGCGATCCCGCTCGCGTCCGTGGACCCCACGATCGGGCTCACGGATCTTGCGCCGTTTGGACCGATGATTGGGTCGGCACGACTCGTGGGGTTGGGCGAAGGTACGCATGGGACGCGTGAATTCTTTACCCTCAAGCACCGCCTGATCCGGTACCTCGTAGAGAGTCAGGGGTTCACGCAGTTTGCCATTGAAGCGACAACACCGGAGGCCGAGGACATCAATCGCTATGTGCTGACCGGCGACGGGAATCCCACGTTGCTGCTGTCGAAATTGCGTTTCTGGATTTGGAACACGCAGGAAATGCTCGACATGATCCGCTGGATGCGGCAGTGGAACGCGAGCGCACCGGCGGACAAGCGCGTGCAGTTTCACGGAATCGATATTCAGCAGCCGGGCGCGTCCATGGATAGCGTGGAGGCGTTCATCGCGCGTGTCGATCCGTTGCGCAGCCACTATGTCCGGACGCGCCTGAGTTGCTTTGATCCGTATGCTTCGCGCGGCGCGACCTTTGGTCTGCCGATGATCATCTACGCGGCGCGTCTTGCCACGTCGCGTGCCGCGTGCGCGTTTGGTGCGAAGGAGGTGTACGATCTCCTGAACAGTTCCGCCGCTGCGTACAAGGCCGCGAGTTCACCCGATGTGTACGCGACCGCGTTGCACAGCGCACGTTTGGTGCAGCAGTGGGAAGCGATGGCCACGGTATTCTCGACCAATACGTACGCCCTGGGCCTGTCTCGCGACTCGTCCATGGCGGAAAATGTGCGCTGGCTCCGCGACCGGGTGGGCGTGAACGCAAAGATGGTGTTGTGGGCGCACAACGATCATATCGGCAAATTGAGCGGCGTGATGGGGCGCCACCTCAAGAACGCATACGGCAGCGACTATGTCGCGGTCGGCTTTGCGTTTGGGAGCGGCGTGTTAAACGCCGTGAACGGAACGGGTGGGAGCGTGCAGGCTATTCGACCGGAGGCTGTGCCGTCGAGTTGGATTGAGTCCACGTTCCTCGCGACGGGCAAGCCGCTGCTGCTGCTGGATACGCGGCTCATGTCAGCCGGTGGCGCGGCGGCGATTGCATTGGCGGGGCCGATTTCCATGCGGACCATTGGTTCGACATTTAATCTGCTGTATCCGTCCGGGTTTCAACGCGCCTACGCGTTTCCCGCCGACTTTGACCTGCTGTTGTTCGTGAGCTCGGCACATGAGAGTACACTGTTACCGTACGTGTTCTAGCATTCCATCAACCACGCCGCGGGACCTGCGAACGTTTGGCCTGGCGTTTGCATTCTCACGGACTATCGGTGCGCGGATCACCGCAACATCAGCAGCGGTCGTTCGCATCGAGTCTCGCCGACGTTGTATTCGCTCACCTGAACCGCCAACCATGACGCCAGCGCCCATGCACGAGGCAACGGGACGCACCAGCCAGTGACGCACACCGACAGCGCCGCACCCACTTGGCCCGACGTGATCTTCGCGCACCTCAAGCGCACGAATGTGCGGCAGGTGGCCTACGTGCCGGACGCCGGACATGCTCGCCTCATCCAGCGGTGCATTGACGATCCGGACATGATCGACGTTGTCCTGACGACGGAGGAAGAAGGCGTGGCCCTTGCCGTTGGTGCGACGTTTGGTGGGCAGCGCTCGGCGTTGCTCATGCAAAGCAGCGGTGTGGGCAACTGCGTGAACATGTTCTCCATCTTGCGCGGCTTCGGCGTGCCCTGCCTGGTGTTCGTCACCATGCGGGGCGAGTTCGGAGAGTTCAATCCGTGGCAGGTACCAATGGGATCCATCACCGACGATGTGCTCAGGCACAGCGGTTTCCTGACGTATCGTATCGATCGGCCGGACGATGTGCACGAGATCGTCGGGGCGGCGTGCGACATGGCCTTCAATGGCCATGTGCCGATCGCGGTGCTGTTGTCACAGCAGCTGATTGGCCGCAAACAATGGGTACGCTGATCGCGGGTTCGCTCCAGGTGTCATCAGTCGATCGCTGAGGTGGTTGATAGACGAGAACCCGTCACGCATGTTGCCAGTTGCCGAAGCAGTTGATTTAGATCACCGGCCACCATAATGGAGTCGCCGATGCCGGAGCGCACGCCTACCGCCACGCTCGACCGACGCGCCTTCGTCCGCGCGTTGCTGGAGGGTCGCGGCGCGTTGCTCGTCGTATCCGGCCTCGGCTCGGCCACGTACGACGTGGCCGCCGCCGGGGATCACCCGCTCAACGTGTATCAATGGGGTGGCATGGGTGGCACGGCGATGATCGGACTGGGGCTCGCACTTGCCCAACCGGATCGCCGCGTGGTCGTCTTTACTGGCGACGGAGACATGCTCATGGGACTCGGTAGTCTGGCCACGATCGGCGTCAAGTCACCCGGCAATTTGTCGATCGTGGCGTTGGACAACCGGCGCTACGGCGAGACCGGCATGCAGGCGAGTCACACGAGCGCCGGCGTCGATCTCGTTGGCGTCGCCGCGTCGTGCGGGTTTCGCGAGGCGTTGAGCGTGTCGGACATGCACGACGCGCCTGCGGTGCGCGACATGTTGCACCACGCGCCGGGCCCCGTGTTCGTTCGCGCGCTGATTTCCTGCGACGAGGTACCGCGGGTCCTGCCAACGCGGGATGGCCACGAAATGCGATTGCGCTTCACATCCGCGGCCACATGAGCGCGCCGCATGCGGACGCTGCACGAACGTCTACTGAATTGGGAACACTAGCAACGCACCCGCACTCCGGAGCCCCAGTGAGTACCGCCCCTATCACGCTGACCGTCAACGGCACGCGCCGCACCTTCGACGGCGACCCGACCATGCCGCTGCTTTGGTTCTTGCGCGACGAACTCGCGCTCACCGGCACCAAGTACGGCTGTGGCATCTCCCAATGCGGCGCCTGTACCGTGCATGTCGATGGCGCACCGGTTCGTGCCTGTCAGCGTCGCATGCAAACGCTCAGTGGCGCATCGGTGACCACCATCGAAGGGCTGCATCCAACGGGAGAGCATCCGCTGCAAGTGGCATGGCGAGCGATCGACGTTCCCCAGTGCGGATTTTGTCAGAGTGGGCAAATCATGCAGGCGGCCACACTGCTGAAGCGGAATGCGAAGCCCACCGATGAGGATATCGATACGGCGATGAACGGACACATCTGCCGCTGCGGGACGTACCCGCGGTTGCGCGCGGCCATCAAGGCGGCCGCCGAGAAGCAATCATGAGCGCCCGCAAATCGCTCCCGTGGCTGACGACACGCAGCGTGCCGACTGAAACTTCGACCGAAGCCGCGAACGCGCCGTTGCGTAGTGCCGCCGCTCTGGAAAGCAGCGAGCCCGTCACCCATCGACGGGATTTCGTGAAACTGCTGGGTGTGGGGGGACTGGTGATAGCGGCCAGCTCGCTCGGCGTGCGTCGACTTAATGCGGCCGATCGCCACAGGGTGTCGAACATGGAGCCGTGGGAGCCGCACGCCTACATACGCATAAGCGAAGACGGCATCGTCACGATCATCTGTCATCGCTCGGAGATGGGGCAGGGCATTCGCACCACGATGCCGATGCTGATCGCCGACGAGATGGAGGCGGACTGGTCGAAATGCCGAGTGGAGCAAGGACTCGGCGACGAAAAGAAGTACGGCAGTCAGAACACCGATGGGTCTACCAGCATCCGCGACTTTCTGCCCAAGTATCGCGAGGCCGGCGCCACCGTACGCGCGTTGCTCGAAGATGCCGCGGCGAAAGAATGGGGCGTTGCGTCAGGTGACGTGAAGGCGCGCAACGGTGAGGTGGTGCACACCAGCAGCGGTCGCACGAAAGCCTTTGGTGCGTTGGTGGCTACTGCGCGCAGCATTGCCATGCCGAGCAAGGAGCGCGTGCGCATCAAGGCGCCCACTGAGCGCCGATGGGAAGGCCGCAAGATGACGTCGATCGACCTCGTGCCGATGACGACGGGCACCGCCGTGTACGGTGCCGATGTTGTGTTGCCGGGGATGAAGGTCGCGGTGATCAGTCGACCACCCGTGTGGGGCGGCAAGGTTGTGAGCGTCGACGACACGCTGGCGCGCGCTGTGCCGGGTGTCGAACGAATTGTGCGCATTCCCGAAACGCCGATTCCGGGCGCGTACCTGCCGCTTGGTGGTGTCGCGGTGATTGCCAAGAACACCTGGGCGGCCATGAAAGGGCGTGACGCGCTCAAGATTACGTGGGACAACGGCCCTAATGCAGCGTACGACAGCACGGCGTATCGAACCACGCTGCTGGAGGCCGTACGCAAACCTGGCAAAGCAGGGCGCGCGAATGGAGACGTTGTCACCGGCCTCGCGTCGGCGAAACGGAAAGTCACCGCCGAGTACTACATGCCGCACCTGTCGCACGCGCAGATGGAACCGGTCGCGGCGCTCGCGCATGTAGCCAATGGCAAGGTGGAGGCATGGGCGCCAACGCAGTCACCGATGGACGCGAGGAACACCATCGCGCAGTACCTCAAAATCGACGCGGCCAACGTGACGGTGCACGTGACGCTGTTGGGCGGCGGATTCGGACGAAAATCAAAACCTGATTTCGTATGTGAAGCCGCGTGGCTGTCGCGTGAAGTGGGCGCGCCGGTGCGCGTGCAATGGACGCGCGAGGACGATCTGCGCAATTCGTATTTGCATTCGGTGGCCGCGCATCACATGGAAGCAGGGCTCGACGCGAGCGGCAAGGTGACGTCCTGGTTGCATCGCTCCGCGTATCCGGCGATTGGCGCGACGTTCGCGCCGAACGTGGCCGGTGCCGAGCCGGATGAGTTAACCAATGGAGCGAGCGACATCCCGTTCGATATTCCGAATATCAGTGTGGAGATCTGTCCGGCCGTCGCACACACGCGTATCGGGTGGTATCGCAGCGTGAATGCGATTCATCACGGGTTCGCCATTGGTTCGTTTGTCGACGAGCTCGCGCACGCAGCCGGCAAGGACCCGGCCGACTTTCTGGTGTCGCTCATCGGATCTGATCGCAAGGTTGATCTTTCCACGTCCGGACTGGTGAAGCCGGCCAGCAACTACGGTGCGAGCTGGAGCGATCATCCGCTTGATGCGGGTCGCGCGCGTCGTGTGTTGGAGCTGGCGATCGACAAGAGCGGCTGGCGCGGCGCGGCGCTGCCACGCGGGCGTGGGCGCGGCATTGCGATTCATCGCAGCTTTCTGTCGTACGTGGCGATGGTGGTCGAAGTTGACGTCCAGCCGGATGGCACTGTGCTGGTACCGAAAGCGACCGTCGCGGTTGACGCTGGATTCATTGCCAACCCGGATCGCGCGCGCTCGCAGATGGAAGGCGCGTTGATCATGGCCATGAGCAACGTGTTGTACAGTGAGATCACGTTCGCCGAGGGCAAAGTGGTGCAGTCTAACTTTCGCGACTACGGCGTGACGCGCATGCGGGCGGCTCCGCGTTCTGTGGACGTGCACCTGGTGCCGAGCGAGGGGTTGCCGGGGGGCATCGGTGAGCCGGGCGTACCGCCTGCTGGTGGCGCCATTGCGAACGCGATCTTTGCGGCCACGAGCGTGCGGGTGCGGACGCTGCCGGTTGGCAAGCAGTTGGCTGGGTGGCAGGCGCGCAAGGCGGGCGAGTAAAGCAGGCCTGCCTGATAACGAATCTCGTTTTCGCCGGTACGGCCACCGCATGTCATCTCACACGACTCGCACGACAACGCGAGCAGTGCCACCCAAGGAGTGCTATGAAAGCTGTGGTCTGCAACGCTTGGGGCTTGCCCGATTCGTTGGTGATCGAAGAGCGCGCCGACTTGGTCGCAGAGAAAGATCACGTCGTGATCACCGTCAAAGCGGCGGGCGTCAATTTCCCTGACGTGTTGATCATCCAGAACAAGTATCAGTTCAAGCCACACTTGCCGTTCACACCGGGCAGTGAATTGTCCGGCGTGATCACGGCCGTCGGTGATGGCGTGACGCAATGGAACGTGGGCGACCACGTGATTGCGTTCGTCGGACATGGCGCGTTCGCGGAACAAGTGGTGGCGCCGGCCACCAACGTGATGCCGATGCCACCGGGCATGGCGTTCGACGTGGCCGCCGCGATCACACTCACCTATGGCACCAGTCACCACGCGGTCTGCGATCGAGCGCAACTGCACGCAGGCGAAACCATGCTGGTGTTGGGGGCGGCCGGTGGCGTCGGATTGGCCGCCATCGAAATCGGCAAAGCGTTGCGCGCACGCGTGATTGCAGCAGCGTCGAGCGACGAAAAGTTGGCGGTGTGCCGCGCGCACGGCGCCGATGCCACCATCAACTACAGTACAGACAACCTGCGCGATGCGATCAAAGCGGCCACCGATGGCAAAGGCCCGGATGTGATTTTTGATCCCGTCGGCGGCGACTATAGCGAAGCCGCGTTTCGCTCGATTGCCTGGCGCGGACGGCACTTGGTGGTGGGCTTTGCCAATGGCGAGATACCCAAACTGCCGCTTAACCTGACTTTGCTCAAAGGTGCGTCGTTAGTGGGCGTGTTCTGGGGCGAGTTCGCGAAGCGCGAGCCGAAAGCGAATGCACACGCGATGCGGCAAGTGATGGGTTGGTTGGCAGACGGCACCATCAAACCGCACATTTCGGCGCGCTATGCGTTGGCCGATACCGCGCAGGCGCTGAACGACATGGCGGCGCGCAACGTGACGGGCAAGGTGATCATCGTGCCGTAGCGTCTCGTACCATGCGGCTTAGCATCTGCCCTCGCTGCACTGCACCTTGGCGAGCACACATTGAAGATCCTTCCCATGTTTCCCGGAGCGCGACCGTGTCGACACGATCAACGTTGGTGAGACTGATCACCCTCAGCGCAATCTGTGCGTCCGCACTGAGTGCACAGCGCCCGATCAAGGTGTTCATCTCCGTCGACATGGAAGGCATTGGCGGCGTAGTCACCTCCGAGCAACTCGGCCCCACCGGATTCGAGTACGCGAAATTTCGCGAGTACATGACCGCCGAGGCACTGGCCGCGATCGCGGGCGCACGCGAGGCCGGTGCGACGGAGTTCGTGGTGGCCGACGCGCATGGCAACATGCAGAATCTGCTCATCGACAAGTTCCCCGCCGGTGTCACCATCATTCGCGGGTCACCACGGCCGTTGATGATGATGGAAGGCATCGACTCGACCTTCAGCGCCGCGATGTTCATTGGCTATCACTCGGCGACCACCAACCCGCAGGGCGTTCGCGCGCACACCATCTCGAGCGCGACATTTGCAGCGGTCCGGCTCAACGGGCAACCGATGTCGGAGTCGGGGATCAATGCGATCATCGCCGGCTCGTTTGGCGTCCCGATTGTGATGGTCTCCGGTGACGATCAGGCCGTCGGTGAGGTGCAGAAGTTGACGGGCAATGTGGAAGGGGCCGTTGTGAAGCGATCGATCAGCTTCCATGCGGCCGCCGTGATGACGCCAGAAGCATCACAGGCACTCATTCGCGCCAAAGCCAAAGCGGCAATGCTTCGTCTCAAGGACTTCAAGCCCACGCCGGCCCGCGGTCCGTTCCAGCTGGAACTCACGTACAAGAGCTACACGCCGGCTGAAATGATGTCGTACTTGCCAGGCACGGAGCGCGTGGACTCGCACACGATTCGGTTTCGCGCCACGTCGATCGTCGACATTTCACGATTCGTCGAGTTCGCGATCAGCTATCGGGCAGACTTGACGCCGTAAGCGCGTTCGTCGAGTGCGCGATGTCCTGCAGGTTGCGCACGGTACTTTCGGATACGCCGGGTACTACCCGTCCGGCAACGACAATAATACTCGACAGCCGTCGTGCATCTTTTCCCGTGAAGCGCTCGTACATCACGAGTGCGGCGAGGTATGTACCAAGCTCAGTGGGGTGCAATCCGTCCGCATTGTACAGCGGTAGCGTTTGGTCTTGCGCGAGTGCGGTCTGCCATGCGGCACCGACCGGCAGATAGAGTCCGTTCACGGCGCTGGCCGCCAGCTGATACGATTCAATCGCCCGCGGAAACGTTGCATAGTTGATGGTCTGTGGCCACACGCTAAACAGCGCCGAGCGCGCACCGATCGGCCTGATGTACGTGTCGAAC